>LOES01000225.1 GCA_001515955.1 Clostridia bacterium BRH_c25
AGCATTATTATTAGAAGCTGTACCACCGGAGTTAACAGGGTTTATCAGTAATAAATTAAGTATTCCCGTATATTCTATCGGTGCAGGGCTTCCCTGTGACGGGCAATTGATTATTTGCGGCGATATGCTGGGCATGTTCCAGGCCTTTACACCGAAATTTGTTAAGAAATATGCCAATGTTGCAGAAGTAATTACAAATGCATTTAAAGAATATGTGGATGATGTAAAGAATGAAAGATTCCCTGAGGATAAGCATGTATATCATGTTAAGGACAGTATTGAGGACTTTGAAAAGATGTTTAAAGAATTTGAATAATTGATATAAAATGCAGCACCTCATTGAATTACTCGATGGGGTGCTGCAGAGGCAAATGACAAAGTAGCGGCAATCGAGCAGCCATGTATAGCACGGAATAATATACAAATCTTGATGGTACTAAGGAACTACGCCAAAGAAAAGTCTAACGCCCTCAAATAGTCATCCTTGACCTTGAGAGCTTGCTTCGGCCTCCTTGCCTTGCATACGACTTTTCTAAGGCTCCATTCCTAAGTACCATTAACAAGCTTTGTATAAGTATCCCTTAGCTATGACATGGCTGCTTGTATAAGTATACACCGTTATTCAAGCTATGAAATATTTAAGCAGTTTGTCATCAACCTGTTCAGCACCTCATTGAATTACTCAATGGGGTGCTGCATTTTATATTAAAAGCTGTTACAAGTAAACAATAAGAAGGTATAATGTATGTATACATGAACTGTCGAGTATTATTAAGAGTACAAGAAGATGAACAGAAATTGGAGGTTTATAATGAAGCATAAAGTAACTGGGAAGCAGCACAATAGCAGAAAATGCCTGGTATGCGGCTTAAAGAACGATTTGGGCTTGAAGGCCTCTTTTTATGAATTGGACAATGATGAGCTTGTTGCTGTGTTTAAGCCCATTGAAGAGCATCAGAGCTATCCGGGCAGGCTCCACGGGGGTATAGCCGGAGCCATATTGGATGAGACCATAGGAAGAGCCATTCTGATAAGTGACAGAAATGCCTGGGGAGTAACAGTTGAGCTGACCCTCAAATATAAAAAACCTGTACCCCTGGACGAAGAGCTGAGAGTCGTAGGAAGAATCACAAAGGATTCAAAAAGACTGTTTGAGGGCTCCGGAGAGATATTGCTGGCAAATGGAGATATTGCAGTAACAGCATATGGAAAATATATAAAAATGCCTATAGGGAAAATTGCAGATTTTGATGAGCAGGAGGAAGAGTGGAAGGTAGAGCTTTCTGAAAAAGACCCTGATGAAATAGAAATTTAAGCAGAGATATCAGATATGCAGATTACTAAAAAAGGCACCGTATACTTATATGAATACGGTGCCTTTAAAGGATATGTCTATTGTGCTTGAACTTCCTGTATTTTTGTCTTGGTCTCTTCAATTTCAGCATATTTGGCAGAGATTTCTCCACCGAGAGTAGTTACCGCTTCAGTGGGAAACTCAGAGTCTTTGGAGAAGGAATCATAAACCAACTCTCCCATATCCAGCTTCAGCTTCTTGATATCACTTTCCAGCTGCGTAATGTGGAGCTTCAACTTGCCTATCTCTACCATTTCCTGTGATTTGTTACCGACAACCTTGGCTGTACTAACCGCTTTTTCCTGTAAATTTTTTAAGAAACTCATACTTCATCCTCCTTTATTTTTGGAGTATTGTTTGATGTTTAATTCGCCAAGTTTTCAGGAATATCCTGCTAGAAGGCAGGAATTATCCGTACTTTTATTATCTTATGTATAATTCACGTAATGTGTTACTGATGCTTTTTCACAATATTAAAGGGCCGATTTAATGAGTTCAGGACAGTCCCTTTTTCAGTTTTTTGATACCCAGTAAGCCCAATAGAATAAGAATAGAATTGCAATTACTACGAATATGTACCACAGCCCTTCAAAAATCAGACTAGTGCCGAGATAGACCGGCAGCAGGCTCAGGAGGCCAAGTATAACTATCCATACAGTCCACATCAACTTGCTTACAGGCTTGATACGGTTCAGTGTTTTCCAGAGCTTGATGTTTTCAAATATTAGAAACAGGAACCCACCGCAGGCCAGCATATAAATAATAAAAGGAAGCAGTATTTTTTTAAAATAACTGATGCCGGATTCAGCAATCTCACCAGACTCATCATCAGTATTCTGCGGAACCTGTGAATGTGGCAGGAAAACTTTAACGGCAGTATTCTCATCAACCTTGTCAAAGGCAATGGCTGCAGGACCGCTCAGGTCAAAGGCAACAAAAACAAGCCCGAATACAGTCACAAGAATTAAGCACTGGTATGCAAACTCTCTTAGAAGCTTCAGAAGGATCCCCCCTTTATACTATTAAGCATTAGCTTGTACAGACTTGACAAGTTAAATTGCTACTTAATACTATGAGGGTTATTCGGACATTATTCATCATAAGGGAGTGTGGTGATAAATATATGAGTGCAGCCTTGGAAATATAATTAAAATATGCCTATCTATCGGACTTGTCATTGCCTGCAAAAGGATTGGCATCAAAGGTCTGCCTTCTTATTTTAGGATTGGCGGTTATATAATCATGCAGCTTATCCATGTCTTTTATAATGTAGTAACCGTTATCCTTTGCCAATATATCCTTATTGGTCATGCTTATGAAGATATTTGTTACAGTTACCCTATTAAGTCCAATCAAGTTGGCCATTTCCTGATGGGTAAACTTAATGCTCAGTCTGTAGCCATTGTCGATTTTTACACCAAACTGCTTTGTCAAATGGATGAGAGCATTACATACCCTGTAATATGAATCATCAAAGGATAGTTGCTTTATTTGGGTGGACAATATTCTAATCTTCCTGTTCAGAAGACTGATTACATTTAGTGCGCACATGTGATTTTGACGTAAGGTATCCATGAATACCTGCTTTGGAATAGCATATATAAGGGAGTCGACAATTACAGTCGCATTGGCGAAGTTTGGTATGCTGTCAAGGCACGAGATTTCTCCGAAAAGACAGCCTTTTTCTGCAATGAACAGACTCTTTTCCTCTCCATCCACGCTGTAAACCGAAAGCCTGACCCTCCCACTCTCAACAAGGTACACGTATTGAGTATCCTCCTGCTGCTGATAGATTATCTTATTCTTTTTGAAGCGTTTAGGCTTTATATCAGAGGTAAAGCAGCTCCAGTCAAATTCGCCCTTCTCTACCCACGGCGAGTATTCTGCATCTATTTCCATGTTAGATAAATAATCTAAAATATCCATAATAACACTCCCAGTATGAGTTTTATAACATTTCTTACTCTATAATATTCTACAAAATGCCTGAAAAAACCTCTTATCTCCAGTGCGAAATTTAATGGATGGTTAATATTTGTAACCCACCTTACAGAATTTTTCAAATTATTCTGATAGTATAAAATACAAACAAACAAGAAGGAGGGAAAATCGTGTATTCATATGGCTTTATAGAAACAAAGGGATATGTAGGCTGTGTAGAAGCAGCAGATGCAATGGTAAAGGCAGCAAATGTGGAGCTTGTAGATCAGATTGAAATTGGCGGAGGATATGTCACGGTTATCATCAAAGGTGATGTGGGGGCTGTTAAAACAGCTGTAGATGCCGGGGCAGCCTCAGCACAGAAAGTGGGTGAACTGCTTTCCGCTCATGTTATCGCAAGGCCGAATCCCGAGCTGCTTAAAATTTTTATTGAGGCCGGAGATGAAGTTTAAAAAGGAAGGAGCTTATTCTTGTGAAAAGGTTTTATACTGCTCTAGATGTAGAAAATGCTGCTTCTAAAGGTGAAAATACCATAGTAGTAAATGAAAATGATGTGGTTACATCTGTTGCGAAGGAAGCGGCCGACAAAAAAGGAATCAAGTTTGTCACTCAGGATATCATGGTAAACAGCACTGCCAAAGTAACCAAGAGTGAAGTAATCAACAGCAATCCTGCAAGCACAAAGGTAATAGCCCCGCAATACAAGGGGTTGATAAGTGAGCAGGAGGTTGACAAATGGAGAGAAGAGTTTCCCATATTAAAGGATGTGGTACATGTTGCAAACTGCTCACAAAGTGCACAGGCAAAAAGGGTCAGGGGTGCCATAAATAAATACCTTGATAACTGGCTTACAGTCGGGATGGATTGGGACTCATGGGTGCAGGAGGTATACGAGGCGAAGGTTGAGTTCGCAAAGCTGATAAATGCGGATCCCGGTGAAATAGCGATATCGACATCTGTATCTGAAGCTGTATCATCAATAGCCAGCGCACTGGATTATACCGGCAAAAGAAAAAAGGTGGTCGTTACAGATGCGGAATTTCCTACAGTAGACCATATATGGCTGGCACATCAGAAGCACGGAGCAAAGGTCGATTTCATATCTGTTGATGAGAACTATCAGATAGATATAAATGAGTATGAAAGGAATATCGATGAAAACACTCTGATAACCTCGATAACTCATGTGTATTACCTGAACGGCTTTAAACAGGACATTGCAAAAATCGCAGAGATAGCCCATAGAAAAGGGTCACTGCTGCTGGTAGATACTTATCAATGCTTAGGAACCGAGCCTGTTGATGTCAAGAAAATGAATATTGATATTCTTACATCCGGTAACCTCAAATACCTGTTCGGGATTCCGGGGGTTGCATTCCTGTATGTAAATAAGGATTTGATTCCCATGCTGAAACCGTCATTAACAGGCTGGTTCGGACAAGAAAACCCCTTCCTGTTCCAAACGAGATATCTTGACTGGGCAGCTGATGCAAGAAAATTTGAGACGGGTACACCCCCGGTATTGACCTCTTATGCAGCAAGGGCAGGCCTGGAGATAGTGAACGAGGTAGGTGTCGAGAGGATAAAGGATAGAATAGACATGCTCAGTGCCCATGCCTTGAACGGTTGTTTAAGCAGGGGTCTCAAATGTGTAAGCCCCTTTGATGTAAGCAAGAAAGGCGGTACAACGGCAATCTGGGTTTCTCACAAAATGGGCTCCCATGATATGGAGGTTGAACTCCGAAAGAGAAATATAATCGCATCAGCCAGGGGAGACGTAATAAGGGTTGCTCCGCACTTCTATACCAAGCCGCAGGAAATCGACTATGTATTGGATCAGATAAAGCAAATTCTTGATAGTAAGTAGGTGAAAAAATGTACATCTGCAAGGTTCAAGGTAAATGCGTATCCACGATTAAGAATAAAGAGCTGGCCGGCTATAGCCTGGTTACAGTTCAAAAGCTGAACAAGTCTGGTTCACCTTCCGGTGAGCTGATTGTAACAGCGGACGTTATAGGCTGCAGTATCGGAGAAACAGTGCTGGTAGCAACAGGTTCAAGTGCAAGGCTGGCATTGTCCGACAAGAATAGTCCGATAGATGCGGTGATTGTAGGAATAGTAGACGATTGCGACTTTAATTGATTAAAGGTCCCTTCCAGGCATAGCCTGTCAGCGACGCAGCTTTGCTGCGCGAATGGACTAAATTAGCGTATGTTTTGCATACGCAAAACGAGGAGGGTATTAAATGAAATCTAAAGGATTTATTGAAACTAAAGGTTTGGTCGCTGCTATTGAAGCGGCAGACGCAATGGTAAAAGCGGCAAATGTAGAAATAGTAGCCAGAAAAATAGTTGGCGGCGGTTTGGTAACTGTAATCATAGAAGGTGATGTAGGAGCTGTAAAGGCGGCAGTGGATGCAGGAGCAGCGGCAGCACAGAAGGTCGGCCAGCTTGTATCTGTACATGTAATAGCAAGGCCAAACCCTGAATTGGATGAGTTTTTCAAATAATAACTATTATTTGATCACAGGAGGTTGTAAATGAAAGATAAAATCAATCTCAGGACCTTTGCGATAATTGACAATATGCAGCCCCAATACGCAGCGATAACCGGTACGGTTGTGAAAGGAGATGTATGTCTGGCGGGTATGGCTCAGCTATACATCGAGCTGGAGCCCGGAAGCGGAGTATACAAGCTGATGGATGCCGCACTCAAGCAAACAAATGCCAAGCCTGGGTTCCAGATAGTGGAAAGGGAATATGGGGAGATCGAGCTGCATTCCTTTTCTATAGATGATGTTAAGCAGGCAGGAGAAGCCATTCTTGATGTCTGTGAGCTGAGTATCAACGAAAGAATGAAGCCTAATATCGTATCTGAGCAGATAATTTCCAATGTGGATGCTTACCAGGCTCAGCTTATAAACAGGGATAACAGGCACGGCTCAATTATAGTACCCGGTGAAAGCTTGTTCATATTGGAGGTTGAACCGGCAGCCTATATATCCATAGCAGTCAATGAAGCAGAAAAGAACTCCCGCATTAAAATAGTAACCTTCGATCCTGTAGGAAGATTCGGCAGGATGTATGTTTCGGGTACTGAAGCGGAAGTCAAGTCAGCAAGAGAAGCAGCTATAGATGCAATAAATAATATTACGGGAAGGGATTAACATGTCCAGAGACATATATTCCAAATATGTTGAGACTCTTAAGGGAAAGAGTGCAAAAGTCGATTTCAGTAAGGCTGACCCGGATAAGGGTCCGGACAACAGCAGTGATGCTGTGACAATCCTGAAGGAGATAAGCTCAAAGCTGGACAGGTTTGAGTACCGTAGTCCGGCCTCCGGCTCTGTACAGCCATCAGGCGGCGCAGGGACGGAAATAGATTTGGCAATTATAAACGGCAATGTTGTATTGCCTGGCAATGGAGTGTTCAAAGCTGATATTTATATTAGCAGCGGGAAAATACACTCTCTGGGGTACGGTGGGAATATAAAGGCCGGAGAGGTAATAGACGCAGCGGGCAAGTATGTCATTCCCGGGGTTATAGACCCTCATGTGCATTTAGGATTTTCCGCACCGCTGGAAACAGAGCTGGAAACAGAAACGAAATCAGCCTTGCTGGGGGGCATCACTACCTTAGGCTGCTATTTCAGTGAAGCAGGCTCATATTTCAGTACTTTCCAGTCAACTATGGGCAATATTGAAGAACGGTCATATACAGATATAATACCGAATTTTGTCATCAGCTCTACGGAACAGTGCAGGGAGATATTGGATTATATCAATCATTTGGGAGTGACATCCTTTAAGCTCTATATGAATGGAATACCCGGAATAATTGATGATGTGGATGACGGATTTATACTGGATGTTTTTGAGCAGATCAAAAGATCCTCCAAGAAGTGCCTTGTATGCTCACATACTGAGAACAGAGATATCGTAAGGAATGCATATAACAAGGTAAAGGCTGAAAAGGGAGATAAGGCAACTATTGCGGATTGGACAGAAACACATCCAGATATAGCTGAGGAAGAAGCCGCTGTCCGTATTTCTTATCTGGCACAAAAAATGGGCGTTCCGGTTTACCTTGTTCATATCTCTTCCGCACTGGCGATAAACACATTGAGAAAGATAAAGCCCTTTAACAAATATATAAATATCGAAACCACCTCTCCATACCTGTCACTTACCAGACAGAGCACATTGGGCGATCATATAAAAATGGAGCCGCCCTTCAGGGATGCGAAGGACATGGAGGAGCTGTGGAGCGCTGTTTGTGATGATGTTGCAGATACAATCGGCACTGACAATGTAACAATGACAAAAGCGGAAAAAAAGGTGGGAAGCACAATCTGGGATGTATTGCCCGGGTACCCGGCTCTGGAGACTCACTTACCGGTATTGCTCAGTGAAGGTGTTATAAAAAGAGGAATACCGATAGAAAAGGTAATCTCAAAAATCACCAGGAAGCCTGCGGAAATATTCAATGTGTATCCCCGGAAAGGGACTCTTCTGCCTGGTTCCGATGCTGATATAGCTATAATTGATCTGGATATGACAAAGGAAGTTGCCGTTTCAGAATTACATTCCAGGTCGGATTTCTCGATATATGAGGGCAAAAAGCTGCAAGGCTGGCCTGTAACAACGATAAAGTCAGGCAAGGTAGTAGTAAAGGACGGTAAATATATAGGACAAAAAGCCAATGGCGTATGCATATTAAGATAGAAGGCCAATAATGACGTTTTCCATGAAGGAGGAGGCTTATGAAAGAAATAAGATTGCACGGCAGAGGCGGACTTGGAACTGTAAAGGCTGCCGAAGCACTTGTATATGCGGCTGTTATGGATGGCAAATATGGTAATTCAATACCTTTCTTCGGGTTTGAAAGACAAGGGGCTCCGGTAACAGCTTTTCTCAGGATTAATGAGGAGCCGATAAGACCCAAAAACAGGGTATACAACCCTGATATTGTAATTGTCCTGGACCCTACAATAATGAATGCTGTGGATGTTTTTGAGGGGATAAAGGAGGATTCCACAATAATAGTAAATACCGCACAGGACATCAGTTCCCTGAGCATACCTTCAAATGTAAAGAGGGTGGCTGTTATCGATGCATCAAAAATAGCCCTTGAACTATTAGGCAGACCCATAACGAACACAGTAATGCTGGGGGCTTTTGTAAAGGCATGCGGATTGGTAAGCCTTGACCGGGTAGTGGAGAAGGCTTCGGAGCTTTGGGGAAAGAAAAATGGAGAGGCTGTAATCAAAGGCTTTGAAGAAGTAAATGTAGTTACTTTATAGGGAAGAGGGTGATCATGTGAAATTTAAGAGCAATTATATTGTACCGATTGGTGCTGACGGCATCCATATATTGAATACGGGGGACTGGAGGACACAGAGACCGGTTCTGAATGAAGAAAAATGCACAAGGTGCGGAATATGCTTTATGTACTGTCCTGTCAACTCAATTGAAAAGCATGATAAAAAATTCATAATATCCTATGACTACTGCAAGGGATGCGGCATTTGCAGCCATGAGTGCCCGAGCAAAGCTATAGACATGATACCTGAGGAGGGGAAATAATGCAGAAAATTGATGTAATGAACGGGAATAAAGCAGCAGCTGTAGGTGTTGCTCTGGTAAAACCCGATGTAGTGGCAGCATATCCCATAACGCCTCAAACACCTGTTGTCGAGTATTTGACACAGTTTGCAGCAGACGGCATTTTGAACAGCAGAATGAGTGAGGTTGAATCAGAGCTGACAGCCATGAGTGTAGTAACAGGAGCTTCTTTGGCAGGATCAAGGACCTTTACGGCTACATCCTCCCAGGGGCTCTCCCTTATGTATGAACCGTATTTCAGGGCATCTACCCTGAGACTGCCAATAGTTATGGCAATAATAAACAGAGAGATGATATCTCCCCAAAGCGTGTGGGGTGGACAGCAGGACTCTATATCAGTAAGAGATGCCGGCTGGCTGCAGATATATGTTGAAGACAATCAGGAAGTGCTGGATATGATTATTCAAGCGTACAGAATAGCTGAAGATAAGCGTGTACTGCTTCCTATAAATATATGCTTTGACGGCTTCTACCTGTCTCATATGACAGAAAGGGTCCTGGTGCCTGAGCAGGAGAAGGTCGATGAATTTTTACCCAAATATTATCCGGAGCATATAATACTTGATCCGAAAAGGCCAATGGCTGTTGACCCCCTGACAAACGGGGACCTGTTGATGGAATACAGGTATAAGCACCTTCAGGCCCAGCAGAATGCTCTTGAAGTCATAGACGAAGCAGATAAGCTATATGGAGAGGTGCTTGGAAGACGTTATGGGGGAGTTATTGAAGAATACAGGATGGAAGAGGCGGAGCTGGCTTTGATAACCATGGGCTCAATGACCGGAGCAGCTAAGGAAGCTGTGGATTTGAAAAGGGCAGAGGGAGTAAAGGTCGGAATTGTAAGATTAAGGGCACTAAGACCGTTTCCCAAGGAGAGGCTGTGTAAAGCACTGGCTGATGTAAAGGCTTTTGGTGTAGTGGATAGGAACGTTTCCTTCGGCTGGAATACAGGAGTAACATATCAAGAGGTTAAATCTGCACTTTACGAGGGACAGGTTGTAGTACCTTCTGTTCCGCTCATAGGCGGATTAGGCGGGGAAGACCTGACTATTCCCATGATGCTTGGTGCAATAGACAGCATAAAGGATACGGCAGAAGCGGGCAAAAATAAGGAATGTATCTGGTTAACAAGAGAAGGGTAGGTGTAAGGATGAATATTATAGATAAATTGGCATCAAAGGAAGATATCATATCACCGGGAATATCTGCCTGTGTAGGCTGCAATGTCGAGCTGACACTAAGAACCTGCATGAAGGTATTAGGTCCTGACACCATATTCGCAGTTCCTCCGGGGTGCATGGGAGGTGTCGGCGTAGTAGGCTGGGATATGAAATCGGGCTCCAAGGCCCCTGTGTTTTTCCCGCTGCTGGATAATGTAGCTTCCATGCTTGCAGGAATCAAAATGCATTATGAGCAGGCTGGAAGAAAGGTAAATGTTGTTGCCTTTGCAGGAGACGGCGCTTCAGTCGATGCAGGTATGCAGTGCTTGTCGGGAGCGGCTGAAAGAGGAGATAAAATAATCTATATCTGCTATGACAATGAAGGGTATATGAATACAGGGTATCAAAGAAGTGCTTCAACAAGCAAGTATTCATGGACAACAACCACCCCGGTAAGCCAGGAGGGCAGAGGGGGAAAGAAGCAGCATAAGAAGGATTTCCCAATGATAATGGCTATGCATGACATACCCTATATGGCCACCTGCAGCCCGGCATTTATTCCGGATATGGTTTCGAAGGTGGAAAAAGCAATGGAGGCATCAGAAAGAGGCCTGGCATATCTGCATATATTCAACCCGTGCCTGACCGGCTGGGGCATCAGGCCGGAATTGAGCATAGAGGTATCGCGGCTTTCCGTAGAGACGAACTTCTTCCCGCTGTTTGAAGCAGTGGACGGTAAGTTTACTATAAATAAGGAATACAAGAATCCCAAACCCGTTAAGGAATATTTATCCATGATAAAGAAGTTTTCACACTTGAATGATGAAGAGGTTGAAGATCTCCAGCAGGTGGTTGATACCAAATGGAAGAGACTCAAGCAGCTGGCATCGTTATAAATGATGAGAATGCGAGGTGTTTTATGAGCAAGAACCTGGATGCTTTATTTAATCCGACAAACATTGCGATAGTCGGTGCCTCCGGCAATCCGCTGAAGGCCGGATATGTCATACTTCAGAACCTGATAAATATCGGTTACCCCAAGAAGATATTTCCAGTAAATATAACTGAAGACCAAATCCTTGGTTATAAATGCTATAAGAAGCTGTCGGAGATAGAAGACACCGTTGAAATGGTGGTTCTGATCACACCTTCACAGATGATATTTGAAGTAATGCAGGATCTGGAAGCAAGGATGAAGGTTAAGAACGATATAAAGGTCATAGTATGTGCTGCCGCAAATTACGGAGAGACAAAGACCGAAGAAGGCATAAAAAGACAGAGCTGCCTTATGGATACGGCAGAAAAATATGGTATTCGTGTAGTAGGTCCCAACTGCATAGGTATTATTGACAATATCAACAGAGTGGATACAACCTTCGTTGAGACACTTCTGCCCAAGGAAAGCAGGGGTATTAGAGGCGGTATAAGCTTCATATCCCAAAGCGGTGCTATAGCAGCATCTCTGCTGATGCTGGGGGCTTCCCAGCCGGCACCGATATCCTTCAACAAGTTCATCTCTATAGGTAATATGGCAGATGTAGACTTTATAGACCTGTTGGATTACTTCGAAAAGGACGCGGATACAAAAGTAATAGGCATGTATATGGAAGGATATCCTGAAGGCAGAAAGCTGATTGATACATTAGCAAGGATTACCCCAAAAAAGCCTGTGGTTATTCTTAAGGTAGGAAGAAGTGAGGTAGGGGCAAAGGCTGCAAATTCCCATACCGGTTCCCTTGCTGGGGCAGATGCGGTGTATGACTGTGCATTTAAACAGTTTGGGATAATCAGGGCAAGAACAATCGAAGAGATGATGGATACACTGCAGGCCTTTGATTCTCTCACGCTTCCCAAGGATGAAAATGTGTTCATACTATCTCAGGCAGGAGGACCGGGGATTTATTGCACTGATGCACTCAGTGATGAGCTTGAGCTGAAAATGCCTGTTATAGAAGAAGAATCAAAGCGGAAGCTTGAGGCTATACTTCCTGAAATGGCCAATGTATGCAGCCCGGAAGGCTATGCCGACATTACAGCAGCAGCAAATGTGAACCATCATGTTGAAGCTCTGAGGATCATAATGGATGACAAAAATGCAGGCAGTGTAATATTTATTACCGTGGTACCTACATTCCTTCCAAGGGAAGAGCTTGCACGGGGACTTGCAAAGCTTTTGAAGGAGGAAGGCTATATATATAAAAAGCCGGTATTTGTATCAATAATGGCCGGTGACTATGTATGGGATTGCAGAAGGATACTGGAGGAAAACGGTATAAGAACCTTCAGTACTCCTGCACAGGCGGTAAAAGCAGCTTCGAACCTTGTAAAGTATGCGGAATATCTCAAAAGCCTGGATGAAAGGAGGTAGTACCATGAGCAGATTTCTAAACGAGCTGGATGCAAATAAGCTGCTGTTGTCCTATGACATACCTATGGCCAAGAGCCTTTGCTGCAGGACGGCTGAAGAAGCATTGATACATGCTGAAGAATTGAAGTTCCCTGTTGTAATGAAAGTACTATCGCCGGACATTCAGCACAAAACGGAAGCCGGCTGTGTTTTCATAGGAATAAGCTGCAAAGAACAGCTGGAGAAAACCTTCCGGCTGATTATGGAAAATGCAAAGGCATATAACCCGGATGCTGTTGTTGACGGAATACTGATCCAGGAGATGGCGGAAAAAGGCCTGGAAATAATAGTCGGCATGAAGAAGGACCCGCAGTTCGGGCCGGTTATAATGGTGGGAAGCGGTGGAATATACGTAGAGGTCTTTAAGGATATTGCATTGAGACTGCTGCCCATTGACAGGTATGATGCGGAAAGAATGCTGATGGAAACAAAAGCTTATCATGTCATAAATGGCGCAAGAGGCAAGACCTATGATATGGAAAAGCTCATAGAGGTATTACTCAGTGTATCAAAGCTGATACAGCAGGATGATTCCATAGAGGAAATAGACATCAATCCGTTTTTTATATACGAGAAGGGTAAAGGCGGCAAAGGTGTAGATGCATTGATTAAAATAAAATAACACTATATAAATTTGCGGGGAAGTGCAGCATGAAAAAAATAGAAAGCTATCTGCCATATTTGGCAGGCATTGCGATATCGGTAATCTTTGGTTTGTCTTTTCTTTTTACAAAACAAGGCTTGGATGATTTTTCTCCCATGGTACTTCTCTCATACAGATTTGGGATAGCTGCCGTCATTATCGGTATGCTCACTGCGGCCGGTATCGTAAAGGTGAACTTCAGAGGAAAATCTCTAAAAGGAATATTTCTGCTGGCTCTGTTCCACCCCACCACATATTTCATCACAGAGACAATAGGCATCAAGTACACCTCTTCTTCGGAAGCGGGAATAATGATAGCACTGATTCCTATAGTCGTAATGGTGCTGGCGATGATATTTCTGAAGGAAAGGCCCAGCGTCATACAAAAGCTTTTCATACTGGTCTCGGTCCTGGGAGTAATATTCATAATTATTATGTCCGGGAGCCTGAAGCTGCAGGGTCACTTTATGGGATCAATCGCCTTGATTATTGCAGTTCTGGCAGGCAGTGTCTTCAGTGTTCTTTCGAGAAAGCTTTCGAAGGATTTCAGCTCTATCGAAATTACATTTGTAATGATAGTGTTTGGAGCTGTCTTTTTCAACCTGATAGCAGTGATCAAGGGTATTATGGAAAAAGATCTTTACAACCAGTATATTACGCCAATGACTTCACTGAATGGTGTAGTTGCAGTATTGTATCTCGGCATTGTAGCTTCCATTATTGCATTTTTCATGCAGAATTACATGCTGTCAAAGCTGCAGGCAACAAATACATCAGTATTCACCAACCTTACAACAATCATATCCATAGCAGCAGGTACACTTATAAGACACGAAAGCTTTTACTGGTATCAGCTTGTGGGAGGAATTCTTATCATACTTGGAGTCTGGGGTACGAATTTCTTTAATGCAGAACCGGTAAAAAACGATATGGGTAAGCAGGCTGGAATGTAGATATAGTAAGCTTTGGCAATTATTGTTATAGTATACGAAAAATTTTGAAAATTGTAAATTCGATTACATTTTTAAAACACAATTTGTGATATTATTCTATATAAATCGCACAAAGAAGATTACATAGAATATCCCGGAGAGTCTGAAAAAACTGTAAAGAAGGAGGATGAACATTGAAAAGCATCAGAGAAAAGATGGATCCGAAATTCGCAGTTTTAAAAGGGGGGCTATTTGACAATTTTAAACGGTTGGAAGATAGAGGAGTACTGCTTATGGGCTGGGCTGACCCATTTACTCCTGACCCGGCTATTCCTGAACATATAAAAGAAGCAACAGTCAAAGCAATTATGGAGGGTAACTCTCACTATACTCTTCCTACGGGAGATTTTGCACTGAGAGAAGCCATAGCAAAAAAACTCAGCGATTATAACGGACTAAAGGTTAACCCCCATAAGGAGATCATAGTTACTCCAGGCTCAGATACAGGACTCTATTATGCAATGAGGCCCTTTATAGACCCTAAGAAAAATGATGAGGTGCTTATTCCCGATCCAAGCTATCCAAGTAATTTCAAGAATGTTGAATTGATGGGGGGGATACCTGTCAGAGTACCTTTGAAAGAAGAGAAGGGCTATCAGCTGGAGGTAGAGGAATTCAGTAAAAGGACAACTGAAAACACCAAGATGATTCTTTTGACCAACCCGAACAATCCTACTACTACCGTATTGGACAGAAAGTGCTTGGAGGAGCTTGCTGCATTTGCTGTAGAGAAGGATTTGGTAGTAGTTGTAGATCATGCCTTCGAAGACATCATATATGATGACAGGGAATTTGTTACAATAGCGTCCCTGGAAGGCATGTGGGAAAGAACGGTAACTGTTTTCTCCATATCAAAGGGAATGGGCTTAAGCGGATATAGAATAGGCTATAATGTGGCCTGTGAAGAAGCTATGGATGTATTCTATGGCGGTGCTGTCAACATTCTGGGCGCAGCCAATACAGCAGCTACAGCAGGAGCAATAGCCGGATTTGAAGATTATTCTTTCATTGATGAATATAAGAAAATCTATGACAGAAGAAGAAAGAAAGCCTTTGAAGTGTTCAATTCCATTCCGGGTGTCAGCTGCCTGATGCCGGAATCAGGTTTCTTGGCATGGGTCAATATTTCCAGGCTGGGATCATCAAGTGAGCTTGCCGGGTACCTGGCAGAAGACGCAATGGTAGGTGTTAATCCGGGTAACGAATATGGTGAAAGAGGGGAGGGCTTTTTCAGGATAGTATTAGGTACCTTTAAGGAAGACGGGAAATTTCTGCATGCATTGGACAGGATAAAGGCTTCACTTACCAAGCTTGCGATGGAAAAAGGGATCAAATAATTTTTTAAGGAGGATCAGTATGAAACAAAGAATCGAGTTTTTTGGCGGATACAAAATGGCACTAATACCGATGATAGTTTTTGCAATCTTCTGTGTATTGTTCTTCGTAGTGTTTAAGGTGTTTGAGATGGAAGCACTGGCCTTAGGCGGAGTAATAGGACTTGTCCTAGGTGCGTTTCTCAGCAAGGATTGGAAGAAATATTGGGAGGCAGTTGTTGAAGGCGTAGCAATGCCTATGAATGGCGTCCTTATTATGATACTGTTTGTTGTTGGTATATTTTCCGCACTTATGGCCAAGGGCGGTGTTGCACAAGGCTTTGTCTGGCTGGGAAGTGCAGTAGGCTTGCACGGTGGAATGTTCACAGCCTTCACATTCCTGGCAACATGCATAATGGCTACGGCAACAGGTACATCAATAGGTACTTTGTTCTCTGCGTTTCCTATTCTCTATCCTTCAGGGATATTGCTCGGTGCAAATCCGGTAATGCTTGCCGGGGCAATACTAAGCGGTGCAATATTCGGAGATAACCTGGCTCCAATATCGGATACAACAATAGCATCAGCATCTACTCAAAGTTATACCAATAAAGAAGGATCCGCTGATATAGGCGGTGTTGTGGCAACAAGATTCAAATTCTCAATAATAGCGGCAGCTATAGCATTTGTACTCTACCTGGTATTGGGCGGCGGTGGAACTGTTGGCCAAGGGGGAGCGGAAATTCTTGCAAAGTATACAAATCCAAAAGGTCTTATAATGTTAATACCCGTTGTTGTTCTTCTTACTATAGCAATTAAAACAAGAGAAATCTTCACAGCAATCGTATGGGGTACCATTACCGGCACAATAGTTGCTCTTGTA
Source organism: Clostridia bacterium BRH_c25 (assembly GCA_001515955.1). The sequence continues at coordinate 16,318 of LOES01000225.1, forward strand.
TTTGGAATTATCACACCCAAGGACATATTCTTCATAGAGAACGGAACATTGACAGGCTTCCTATATGGAGGAATAAAGAACATGGTAGGAATAGTAATGTTCTGTATTACACTGTTCGGTATAATTGGTGTGTTGAATGCCAGTGGAACTATGGACAATATTATTCAGGCAATAGTAAACAGCAATCTGGCCAAGACACCTCGGGGAACAGAGATTGCAATCGCATTGGGGATCATGTCCTCCTGCTTGTTCCTGGGTGCAGCAAGCGGTCCTGCTATAATAATGTTCGGACCTATTGCAAATGAAATAGGTAAATCACAGAAGCTTCACCCATATAGAAGAGCCAACCTGATAGACGGCTTTGCAAATACTCTCCCTACAGTAATTCCCGTTATAAGTGCATTCGTATTTATAGTGCTTATCGTTGTACAGGGATTGCAGGCTGAGTACTCCTTTATACAGGCCATAAATCCCATTAGCCTGGCTGCTGCTTCCTTCCATCCCTTAGCATTGTTTGCAGTATTGTCATACTCAGTATTTACCGGCTGGGGAAGAGACTATGAAGGACCTAAGGGTGAGCCTGTAAAGTCATTGCCTGCCAAAAATGTTAAAGAGGCAGCAATGTAGAACCGGCGGACATATTGTATTTTTCATATAAGAAATAAGATAAAATGCCGTGATTAAATGTGGAAGCACATTTTTTCACGGCATTTTTATTAAAGGTCTTTCACTGAATCTATCCGGAGCGGTGTCTGCAAAATAGTGTTGACTTGACGGAGGATAGTTTATATTATTGACTTAAGGGTTATCTGTTCAGATTAACAAATGAGGTGATACATTGAAAAAGAAAGTTTTGGGAAATACCGGCATTGAAGTCACAGAATTATGCTTCGGAGCATTGCCCATGGGACCCCTTCAAAAGAACCTTTCTGTTGAAGAGTCTGCAGAAATCATAGCTTATGCCCTGGATTGCGGAATCAATTTCATAGATACTGCACAAGTGTACAGAACCTATCCGCCCATTAAAGCAGCTATGGAAAAAACAAAGCTCAGACCGGTAATAGCTACAAAATCAACAGCAGTGACTTATGAAGAAATGGAAAAAGCTATAATCGAAGCTTTAGCTGACTTGGGTATAGCTTATATTGACATTTTTCATATCCATGCTGCAAGGGCTGATGCTGAGGTTTTTGATATACGGAAGGGAGCCTTGCAGTGCCTGGTGGACTACAAAAGCAAAGGAACCATAAAGGCAATCGGTATATCTACACATGGTGTAAAGGCAGTAGAAGCTGCAGCAGCAAGACAAGAGATAGATATTGTCTTTCCGCTGATCAATAAAATAGGACGCGGCATTACGGGAGGATCATTGGAGGATATGCACAAGGCAATATCCCTCTGTGAGCGGAATGGAAAGGGCATATACTTGATGAAGGTATTGGGCGGCGGTACCCTGATAGATGATTATATTGACAGCATGGAATTTGCCAGGAGTCTGGATTATTGCAACTCCATAGCTGTTGGGATGGTCAGCAGGGAAGAGGTTTTATACAATGTTAAGTACTTTAATGGTGAAAAAGATTTAGAGGATATCATAAAAATCAAAAATAAGAAAAACATAAGAGTTTTTCAGGGAATATGCATCAGCTGCGGTAAATGCATAGAGACGTGTCACAGTGATGCTGCCGGCTTCGATACTACCGGTAAGGCATACATCGATCAGTCAAAATGTATACAATGCGGATATTGTATTGCTTCATGCCCGTCATTCAGTATCCGGGTAGTATAACTATGAGTAAACTTAAAGAAATCATATCCAAGGTTGAATTAATACTGGATCACATATATGAGGGAGTGGTCATTGCGGACCACGAGTGCAGAGTAATATATGTAAATGACGCCAATGAGAAGATCACCGGTTTTGATAACAAGCATATACTGGGGAAGTATGTAACTGACGTTGTTCCCATGTCTTCACTGGTAGAAGTAATAAAAACCGGCAAAGAAAAGCTCAGAGTAAAAACCTGGTTAGGCAACAAATATGTTATTTCAAACATAGTGCCTATCTTTGACGGGACAGAGCTCATCGGATGCATATCGGTTTTTATGGATATTACGCAGATTGATGCATTAAGTAATAAGCTAAAACAGGCGGAGGCACAGATCAATCACCTTTCAAAGCAGCTCTACGGATTTTTAGGGAATGAGGAATTCATAACAGGAAAAAGCCCACTAATGCAAAAAGTGTTTTACATTGCTCAAAAAGCCTCAGCAATTAATTCAAGTGTACTTATAACGGGTGAAAGCGGAACAGGCAAGGAGGTACTGGCCAGATTTATTCATAACAGCGGCTTTGGAAGTCAAAAGCCCTTCGTTGCAGTAAATTGCGGGGCTATACCGGAGGCACTTTTAGAGAGTGAGTTGTTCGGCTATGAGCCAGGGGCCTTTACAGGGGCCAGCAGCCATGGAAAGGCAGGATTATTCGAGCAGGCCAAAGGAGGGACTATATTTTTGGATGAAATAGGAGATCTTCCTCTGGCTCTGCAGGTAAAGTTTCTTAGAGTCCTTCAGGATAAGGCGATACACCGCCTTGGTGGAAGCGGCAGGGTGAATCTGGAGGTCAGGGTTATTGCCGCCACCAACCGGCCTTTAGAGAAAATGGTAGCGGAAAAGGTATTCCGGGAAGACCTGTATTACCGCCTTAATGTAATACAGATCAATATTCCGCCTCTTCGGGAGAGAAAAGAAGATATACATTTGTATATTAAGTTTCTTCTTGAAAAATTATCAAGGGCTATGGATGTGAAGTGCCCCAAAATTGCTCCCGAAGCCATCAAGCTTCTTCTGAAATATGATTACCCGGGGAATATCCGTGAGCTCGGCAATATATTGGAGAAATGCCTGGTTATGGATGAGAATGGAGTAATAGACACTGATGACCTCCCTGACTTCTTAAATATATATATTAAAAAATACGGCTTATATATGCATGAAGAAGAATGGCCAACCTTCAAACAGATGGAAAAAATGCTCCTTGAAAGAACTTTGTCTGCATATCCCAAAAAAAGCAAGGCTGCAGAGATTTTAGGAATATCAAGGGCAACCTTATATAGAAAAATGGAGGAGTGCGGCATAGGGAAACCAACCGGTCTCAAATAAATACATTATCTGTGATCCGTTATTGGCAAGCAGTCCTTATATACTAATAAAGCAATTATATACAGGGCAATACTGTCTCACAATAATACACATAATTATATACACTATCTCATAATAATACATATATTTTTAGGGAAACTGATTTAGACACTTAAATAAAGCGCCTTTCTAAAAACTGGGAGGGTAACTTGCCAGGGAAAATCAGGCTTCCCGGGAATATGCAAATATTTTCTCCTCCAATATAAAATTTGGCATATAAGTTGCAATGTATTGGTACTATATGTTTAATAAATTTTATAGAGGAGGAATTGCTATGTATAAAGCTGTAGCTGAGCCTTTCAGGATTAAAATGGTGGAACCCATAAAGATGATCAGCAGGGAAGAGAGAGAAAAGGTGTTGGTAGAGGCAGGTTATAATCCTTTTGCGCTAAGGGCCGAGGACGTATATATCGATCTTTTGACAGACAGCGGCACCGGGGCAATGAGCGATAATCAGTGGTCCGGCATGATGCTTGGAGATGAATCCTATGCAGGCAGCAGAAACTACTATAATCTTATGGAAGCTGTAAGGGATATCATCGGCTATCCATATTGCGTACCGGCTCATCAAGGCAGGGGTGCGGAAAAAGTATTGTTCGCAAACCTTATAAAGAAAAAGGGTCAATATGTCCTTGGGAACATGCATTTTGACACAACAATGGCCCATATTGAGCTGAACCATGGAAGACCTTTGAATTTTGTTACCGATAAAGCCTTCAACACAACAGAAGCCTATGACTGGAAAGGAAATTTCGACCTTGAAAAGTTGGAGGCTTTTGTAAAGAGTCATGACAAGGAAGACATAGCATTTATTCTCATCACGGTTACCTGCAACAGCAGCGGAGGCCAGCCCGTATCCATGGAAAACATAAAGGGAGTCCGTGCTATTGCTGATAAGTATGGTATAAGGCTGTTCATAGACGCTGCAAGATTTGCAGAGAACGCTTATTTCATAAAGAAGAGGGAAAAGGGCTATCAAGACAAGAGCATTGTTGAAATAGTCCGTGAAATGTTCTCCTATGCGGAAGGCTTTACAATGAGCGCAAAAAAGGATGCCATAGTCAATATGGGCGGACTTATAGGCGTAAAGGAAGATGAAGAGCTGTTTACCGCAGTAAAGACTACATTAATCCCATACGAGGGCTTCGTATCATACGGAGGCCTTGCAGGGAGAGATATGGAAGCTCTGGCAAGAGGACTCAGGGAAGGAGTAAATGAAGATTACCTGCACTATAGGATATCCCAGGTAGAATATCTTGGCAGAAGGCTGATGGATGGCGGTGTTCCAATCCAGTCTCCCACAGGGGGCCATGCGGTTTTTGTAGATGCAAAGAAGATGCTGCCTCATATACCCTTCAATCAATTTCCCGCCCAGGTACTTGCCAATGCACTGTATATAGAAGCAGGGGTAAGAGCAGTTGAGATCGGCTCCTTCCTCCTTGGAAGAGACGGGGAGACAGGGGAACAGCTGGAATCACCTCTTGAGCTTATGAGGCTTACAATACCAAGAAGAGTATATACAAACAGCCATATGGACTTTGTTGCCGATGCGCTGATAGCCTTAAAAGACAAGGTCAGCACATTAAAAGGGTTGGAATTTGAATATGAGCCTAAAGTTCTGAGGCACTTTACCGCAAGACTGAAGCCCATGAAATAGTATAAAGAAGAGATAAGGACTGATAATCTATCAGTCCTTATTTATATAGTACCTGCAATACGGTTAACCTAAGCTTGTAAAGTCGCAGGATTTATATTATTATGAAGAAAACCATTGCATAAGCAGGTCCCTCCCAGTTAAAGAACTGTCTGTCGGCGGTTAGCATTGCTGAACGAATGGACTACTTAATGTATACTATAATAAATCAAAGCCAGGAGGCGGATTTCAATGAACAATACAAAAGAGCACAGTCCACAGTTTTCCAGGTATCACGATCTAATGAGGTTCCGTGTCCGGGAAATATTGCTTGTCTCAACACCTTACGATGCTTTTGTCCTGGAAGAGGATGGGCGTCTGTCCGAGCAGATATTCAGTGAGTTTTTGGATTTGAACCTTCAGTTTGCTCCAAGAATAAAAAGGGTATCCTCTGCGGAGGAAGCTTTTACTACACTGAAAAAGAGGATGTACGACCTGATAATAACCATGCCGCACATCAGTGACATGGATCCCCTTGAATTCGGCAGGCGAATTAAGCAGACTTACCGCGGAAAGCCTGTGGTAATGCTGACATATGATACCGTAAGCAATGATATTATTGAAGAGATCAGAAAATCCAGAGTTATCGACAGGGTCTTTTACTGGTCAGGTGACAGTAAGATATTTCTCGCTATAATCAAGTATGTGGAGGATCGTTTTAATGTGGATCATGACAGCAAGCTGGGGGTTCAAGGCATATTGGTCATAGATGATTCCCCCTGGTATTACTCCCAATTTCTTCCCATAATCTATACGGAAGTAGTGAAGCAGACCCGCTACCTGATTTCACACGCTGTCAATGAGCTTCATCGTAATCTGAGAATGCGGGCAAGGCCCAAAATCCTTCTGGCTGAAACCTATGAAGAGGCAGAGGATATAATAAGGCGTTATCGCAACAACCTCCTGGGCATCATATCCGATGTAGGGTTTCCCAAAGACGGTAAGCGGAACAAATCCGCAGGCTTTGAACTGGCCTGCCGGATAAAAAAAGAAATAACCGATCTTCCGGTTCTGCTGCAGTCGGGAGAAGCTTCAAATGCTGAGAAGGCTCGGGAGCTGAATATTGCATTCCTCAGCAAGACTTCGCCCAATCTGCTGCTTGAGCTTAGAAGCTTTATACTGAATAACTTCGGCTTTGGCAATTTTGTTTTCAAATATCCTGACGGAACTGTGATTGAATCAGCTTCCGACATGACGGATTTTGAGAGGGTGATCCGTTCCATTCCTGAGGAGAGCCTGCTTTATCATTCCAGCTATAATCATTTTTCCCGGTGGTTCAGAGCCAGGACGGAATTTGAGATAGCCGATGAGCTTAGGCCTCTCAACAGAGCTGATTTTAAAAATGCTGCAGAATTAAGAGCGGTTATTATTTCTTGCCTGGAAAAATTTCACACCCGCTATCAGAAGGGAGTTATATTGGACTTTGGACATTTAAGAATGGATATTGAGAGCTCCTTTAACAGGCTGGGAAGCGGTTCTCTCGGCGGTAAGGGAAGGGGAGTCGCATTTTTTAATACCCTGCTTTCAGACACTGATATACAAAACAAATATAAGGACATCAAGATAAAAACACCCCGCTCCTTTGTCATTTGCAGCGGAATTTTCGAAGAGTTCATGGAAAGCAATAATCTTCAGGAGATGGCTGTCAACTCCAAGGACGAGGAGGCAATAGCCCAGAGGTTTTTAGCTGCGAAGCTTCCTACGGAAATTGCAGATAATCTGCGTGTACTTGCAGAAATTGCAAATTATCCGCTGGCTGTGCGGTCCTCCAGCATTCTTGAAGACTCTCAGATACTGCCTTTTGCCGGTATATATAAAACCTACGTACTGCCCAATAACCACCCTGACCCGGAGATCCGACTGAAGCAGTTGGTTGATGCTATAAAGCTGGTGTATGCTTCAGTGTTTTCCCAATCTCCCAAACAGTATGCACAAAATGCCGATCTGCGTATTGAAGAAGAGAAAATGGCCATACTTATCCAGCAATTGATCGGTGAGCGGCACGGGGATGCATTCTATCCCACTTTTTCAGGAGTAGCCCAATCATACAATTTCTATCCGATATCATACATGGAGCCTGGACAGGGTGTTGTCAGCCTTGCCCTGGGGTTTGGGAGAAAAGTGGTTGAGGGGGGGCAGGTATACAGGTTTTCACCGGCCTATCCCAAGATGCCGCCGCCATATTTGTCACCGACTGAAATTTTAAGAGGATCCCAGAGTGAGTTTTATGCCCTTGACCTGAATTTCTCAGCGGAACAGCTTACAACAGATGACAGGTGCACCTACAAGGAGTTTGGCTTGAAGCGGGCTGAGTCGGACGGTGTCCTTCCATACATTGCAAGCACTTACTCGGCGCAAGACGATGTAATAAATGATACCATTATGGGAAAAGGCCCCAAGGTTATAACCTTTGCACCCATATTGAAATATAATCTTATACCCCTGGCTGATATACTGAAGGATCTTTTTCAATTGAACAAGCATGCATTCGGTTCAGATGTGGAAATAGAATTTGCCGTGAATATTCCATTGGATAGAAGCAAGAAGGCAGAGTTTTATCTTCTGCAGATACGTCCTCTGGTGGTGGGGAAAGAGTCTGAAGAGGTCAAGATAGGCAAGTATACAGAGAAAGACTTGATCGCCGGAAGCCGTCATACCATAGGGAACGGCAATTACCAGAATATATACGATATCATATATATTGACAAAAATAGCTTTGAAATCACCAAAACAAACAAGATCGCTTCAGAAATAGATATTCTGAACAAGCAGCTTTACAATGAAAGCCGGAAGTGCATCATTATAGGCTTCGGACGTTTGGGCACATCCGATCCCAGTCTGGGAATACCCATGACATGGTCGCAAATGTCCCAGGCAAAGGTGGTTGTTGAAGCGGATCTGGATATTCTGGCAGTGGAGCCATCCCTGGGAAGCCATTTCCACCACAATCTGACATCCTTGAAAATGGGATACCTGCACATCGGCACCAAATACGGCAATGGAGAATTTGTGGATTGGGATTGGCTGGATAAAGTACCGGTGCACAACCAAACCGAACACGTCAAGCTTATCCGGTCTGACAAACCCTTCCAGGTTAAAATTGACGGAAGAAGCCGTACAGGGGTAATATTGAGGCCCAATCAGGGAGGCGAAGCAAATTAATTTTCGCCCAACATTGTCCCTAATTTGTAGGCCCGCTCCATCAAAGGTGTGTTCATAGCTATCTCACCCTTTTTGTGTGCGCTGCCGTGCAATATGTCCAGAATCTCAGCCTGTTTGTACCGGTACTCATCCTGAAGAGTGTGAATTGCATTTATAGCACCAGAGACATATTCATCCACATCACCATAGGTCAAAAGGATACCGACGCGCTTTCCTTTCAATGCACTGGGGATGGCGTAGCACCTGTCCATAAACAGCTTGAGCTGTGCTGAAACGCTGAACATGTATATAGGGCTGGCAAGTAACAGGGCATCCGCTTCTTTTATTCTGGAATAAATCAAATTCATGTCGTCTTTAATGATGCATTGCTCCAAATCATTTCTCCTGCAATAATCGCATGCCTGGCATGGACTTATTTTCATGCCGTTTAAATAAAAAATTTCATAAGAGCCCCCGGCGGATAGGATTCCATCAATGACTTTGTTTGCTAATGTTGCACTATTGCCGTTTTTCCTTGGGCTTCCAAGGATAACCACCGTCTTTTTCAAGTCCGTTTTCTCTCCTTTCCTTCAAATTCAAAGCTTGAGCCAAACTAATATGAAAGCTTTTCCTCTATCATCCTGGATATTAACTCCAGATAATCACCGGGATAGGCAATTGTATTATGTACTATAAGAACGGCAAAGCCGTGTATCAAGCTCCATAGAGAAAGGATCTCCCTTGCCCAATGTTTCTCATCCATGCCGATAGAAGCAAGATATTCCATGGCGCATTTTCTGGCAATATTGAAAGGATGACCCTGACCAAGAATAAAGGTATCCTCTGTAATTAAAATCGGATGATGGTGATCGGTCAAAAATATAAATTTAAAATAATCCGGATTTTCAACCATGAATTTTACGTATTGCTTCCCCATTTCCAATACTCTGGCTTTCGGATCGTCGGAGAATTCTTGCATGACACCCTCAAGCATATACGTGAAATTTTTCGTTACATCCGCAGTAATCGCTTCTATAAGTGCCTCCTTACTGCTGAAATGCTTATAGGGGGCAGCATGACTTACATTGCACAGGGCGGCTACTTTCCGGAGAGAAAACCCTTCGTGTCCTTCCTTGTTCAGCAGGTATAAGCCCTTTTTCAATAACTCCGTTTTCAAATCGCCGTGGTGATATTTTTCTTTGGTCAATAATAACACCCCTTTATAATTATGTGACTTATAATAATAAAATCATATCATAGTATGTTGACAGTGTAAACATTAAGTTGTATAATTCAATTAAGTTGACGGTGTAAACATTACAAATAGAAACAATAATAATTTGGGGGAATTTGTATGAGTACAACTATTTTTTACTTTTCGGGCAGGGGAAATGCCCTGAATGCTGCACGGATGATCGCAAAAAAGCTGGGGGATGCCAAGCTTGTGCATATCTCCGCAGCATTAGAGGAAAAGCCGGACTTTTCTGCAGAACGCATAGGTTTTGTATTTCCGGTAATATGCTTGGGAATACCGGGTATTATATCCAGGTTTATACGCAGTATGGAGGTGGAGGACAAAAACAAATATATCTTCGCCGCTGTAACAACAGGAGGCATGCCTGCGGGAACATTGCTGCAGCTGCAGGGCAGATTGAAAAAGAAGGGCTTGAAGCTTTCGGCAGGTTATTACCTGCTGGCAAACGGAACGCAGCAAGCATGGGACGAATGGCATCAAAAAACCGATGAGCTTGCGTCTGCTGTTATTGAAAAGGGACAGAATGAAATCAATAAGGTGAAGTTCATGGACCGCTATATCCTGACTGGAACTGCAAACAAGCTGGCGGCGAGGCTTGTTCCCAATTACGATAAAAAATTCTTTACAGATGAGAACTGCGACGGGTGCGGTATCTGCCGGAAGGTATGTCCTGTAAAGAATATTGAGATAAAGGAAGGAAAGCCTGCCTGGCTGCATAAGTGCGAGCAGTGCGGTGCGTGCTTCAACTGGTGTCCCAAGAAAGCCCTGCATGGAAAGAATCTGGCTGCCAGGACTTATCATCTGAACCCTTATGTGGAATTGGAGGATTTTATGGTATGTGCTGCTGCAAAAAGGATTGGCGCTCAAAGTCCATGCAATATATCCTGCTGACAAGTTGACAGACTGACACTAATCAAGACAATATGGAAAATTTGGGACAGGGGGATAACTCGGTGAATTATCCCCCATTAATTTTCATACTCTATTCTTTTCAATAAGTTGAAATGTTTGACTTTGACACTTGGAGCAGCCTTTTCCCTTCAATTCTTCAATAGTTTTAAATTTCTCCAAGATACCAACTTTTATAATTTCACCACACTCTTTGCAGCTATAGGAACGCAGGGTTTTGTTCAGTTCTCCGGTATAAATCGGCCCCGTATGGAAGGTCTCCATTGAGGTTTTACTTGTGCTGGTGGTTTTAAGTATGATCATTTGTCCAATGTTTCCGATTATTCCTGCCCCCTCATAGGTATTAAAGGTATTTAGTATTTCTGAGACGACAAGGTTCTTTTTCATAAAGTTTTTTTGCATATCAAGGTCAAAATTTGGTGATTTGTGAGCATATGATAGAAAAATTGGATGGCCGCTTCCGCTTTTTAAAGCCTCAACTCCCCTTGAAAGAAATAGGTTCATCCCCTGAAGGGTATAGGGAGGATCAGTAAAAAAACAATCGAACTGTGCTTTTGAATCCTTCGGTAATGGTTGCCTGAAATCTTTATATTCACAATTAATGGGCAATCCTTCTTCTTTGGTCACATTGCTTATATAAACAAGAATTCTTTTATCAATATCCATTACATGAATTTTAGTTTTGCATAGGCTCATGTCCCCAAATAGTTTTTTCAGCAGAAATCCAAGAGCTACACTTACAAGATCATCATCTCCTACACATAGGATTTTCTTCCCTATAAGTTCTGAGTGCTTAAGACATAAAATCGCTCTTCTTACAGCCGTATCCAGAGTACATTTTGATTGATCTATGGTAACATCAGCTGGAGGCCGATTTACGAATATTTCACTCAATAGCTTCTTGATTTCCAAAATCTCTTCCCATTCCTTCCAGGGGTCTAATAACAATTTGTTATATAGATTTTGATTTAGCCCATTAAAGCCTAACTCACCTTCTATATAATCCTTTCCTTTTGGAGTAAGTCTGACTCCACTGTCTTGGAGCAGCAGTCCGCATTTAATAAATTCCTTTTTTATAGCTGTAACTATAGGTATAGGCAGCACATTATTTCTGGCCAATTCCTTATTAGAAATGCCTTCTTTGAAGTATACATTGAGTAATATATTTTCAATAGCCTTTATACCTTCTTCTACACTGACATTTTCATTTATTTGATTGAGGTAATTGCGGGCTGCCTCATTTTTATTCACATTATTCAATTTCAAATTCCTCCATATCTTTTATATAAAATTTCCCTGAAATGCGATTCCAGAATATTTATTTGCGGTATATGCCAGTGCAAAGAAAAAAGCCATAGCAACGTAAAGTCACTATGGCCTTTTATAGCTTGTAATATATACCCAAATAGGATTTTATGAAAAAAATATTCCAGTATATCTATTTTGGGTATAAAAATACCGTGCGAAAGCACGGTGTACTAACTAATATGCAAAGGTTAATGCTATCCGTGTTCTTAACTAGTTCATAAAAAGCTCACTAAAAACAGACCAAATCATAATTGGTCAAATCGCTTTCTATGAAGCAACTATGCAGTTGGTTAGTTAAGAACAACCGAGCTCATATACTTCTCCCTGTTTGAAGATTTATTTGTTTTCAATTTTGATTCTAACATATGCAAGGATTTATCGTCAATAGATATAATGGGATGATAGCATTTCACAGTATCAGATAATAATCCACCAATCAAAAAAGGCAAAAAAAGTATATTACTTTGCTTTTGACAAGGATCAAGCTGTGAATACTATTCAGCAGCAGCAGACTTGATAAATCCGGCGATGATGTAACAGCGATACAGGGAATACCTCTGTAGGCAAACATTGTAACGTAAGCTGAAGGAACAGAAAAGTTACCATCTTCAAACATAGGGAAAGGATCAAGTCCACAGGCAGGGTTTTTACCAGTGACAGCAATAATAGCTTTGGGTTTCGTTAGAGCAAAATTGGGTACCGTCAAGTATTTTGAAGTATTGACATTCATATGATGATAGGCTATGATGTGCTTATAGTGCATACACACTAATCGGATGTGGAGGTGATATGATATTGAATATAATCATTGTAAATTCTGCGGAAGTGCCTATTTACGAGCAGATTATGAACCAAATTAAATCCGCTATCCTGTCTGGCGAATTAAAAGAGGGGGATGTTTTACCGTCTGTTAGGGGCTTGGCAAAGGATTTGAATGTTAGCGTTATTACTACAAGGAAAGCATATGAGGGCTTGGAAGCAGAAGGATTTACCATCAATATGATGGGAAAAGGTTCTTTTGTTGCGCCGCAGAATATGGAGCTTTTACGGGAAACCCGGTTGGTGGAAATTGAGAAAAAGCTTACGGATATTATTGAGTATGCAAAGCCTGTTGGAATTTTAGGCGAGGATTTGAAAAAAATTATAGATGAGTTAAGCGGGGAGGAATAAGATTGGATATGGTTTTGGAAATTCACAACCTATGTAAAAACTATGATGATTTCAGTTTGCGGAATATAAATATGTCGCTAGAAAAGGGAACGCTGACTGGCTTCATAGGGCCTAATGGCGCAGGAAAAACGACAACCATTAAAAGCATACTGAACATTATCAAACCGGATGATGGAAAAATCACGGTTTTGGGTATGGATAGCGTTACCAATGATTTAGAAATAAAATCAAAGCTAGGCATTGTTCTTGATGACGGTCATTTTTACGAAGATTTGACCTTGAGAAAAATGAAAAGTCTGATTGCTCCCATGTACCCTACATGGAACGATAATGCGTATCAGTTCTATATGAAAAAATTTGAATTAGCGGAGAGTAAAAAGATTAAGGATTTGTCCAGGGGCATGAGAATGAAATACGCGCTTGTGTTTGCCCTTTCGCATGGCGCTGACCTTTTTATTCTGGATGAGCCTACGTCCGGCCTTGATCCTTTGGTGAGAAGTGAACTGGTAGAAATACTCAAAGACATTGTGTTTGAGGATAATAAAACTGTTTTGATGTCAACGCATATCACTTCCGATCTTGACAAAATAGCTGACTATTTGTTTTTCATATTTGACGGTGAAATTATCCTGCAAGGGCAAAAGGACGAAATAAAAGATCAACACGCCATTGTAAAAGGCGATACTGCAGCATTATTGCCAGATTATGAAAATCACTTTGTCGGTATAAACAAATCCGCTTACGGTTTTGAAGGACTGACGGATAACAAAGCAGCACTCAAAAAGGTACTACCGGACAAAACAGCTTATGAAGTCCCCTCGATAGAGGATATAATGCTCTACTATACAAGGAGGCACAAATAATGCGCTCAAACTTTCTTAATTTCACAAAAATACAAATTTCAGCATTAAGTCAAATTGTTTGGCTACAGCTTCTTTGTATTGCGTTATACCCGATGTTTTTTAATCGAATTAACGTATACAATGATTTGGCAAATGTCATTATTTACGCTTCGGGACTTTTGATGCTATCCTATTTACTTCTCCGAAATTTTGCGTTCAACGACGAAAAATATAAGACTAAGTTACTATTCAGTATACTACCTGTTACACCTACGGCAATCATAGGGGCTAGGGGCATAATTATCTATATTTTCTGTTTAATTGCGACTCCCCTTTTGATTTTGTTTTCCAGCATAACACATGCTATAAAACCGGAAATGTTTGCAGTTATGCAAGCGCATATTCTACCTAATGGGCTATTGTTGGTTGCCGTTTTTATGCCAATAGAGTTCTTAATATTCTATATGTTTGAGGCGCAAAAAGCGGATATTATTGGTGCGCTTGCAATTTTTCCATATATGGCGCTTATGATCCTTTTATATAAATATTTGATGAATAGTCCCTTTTGGATTGTCGTGTTTATCATTGCAATTTTTACGAATGTGTTTTGTTACAGGTTTTCCAACAAAATGTATCAAAGCAGGGGATTATAAGTTATTTTAAATGCCAGTGCAGGAGACAAGATCTTTTACTTCGGATCAAGTTGCCCGAAGTCCAGCCCTGTCGTCGATCCCAACCGACTTGATTTGGATTTGCTATTCCGAAAAAATCGAAATGGAGGAACGCCATATGGCAAAATCAAATGAACGAAACACGGAATAATAGGATTTTCTTAAATCGAATGGCACATGTCTAACATATAGTGGTTGAAGAATTATTCAATCCCTTCAACCGACCCTTGAAGCGATAAAAATGATGACATAATAATTATGCACGAAACACGGATAAAGCGGTATTGAAAGGCGCGAAATTGCATAAACATGCACATAAAATGCATAAAACCAGTGGGTATGTTCCCGTATTCAAGGCACGTGGAGTGTGTAATAGGAATGCAAAGGAAAGATACTTAGAAATCCTGAGTTTTCAGCACTTTGCGAAATTCACTACTTTTACAACTGATGGCGATGATTTCAGAAATAAGGAATTGAGAAATAAAATTGATGTTTCCGTTGTATTGGACATGGAGTGTGTAGACATGTTTGCACAGTGCTTTGAGTAGAGTGTTTGGGCATGTCTATATTACGTAGAGTGGGGTAATTTTGAGACTGGGCAATGATGAGAGAATGTCGGTTTTTTAGCTGGCGTTCTCTTTTTATATATCTTGTAATGTTCGCATTTGCGATATATAATGTGAGAGTAAAAAAGTTACTTTGAAAGGTTGACTTTATGGACTATATTACCGCTAAAGAAGCATCTGAAAAGTGGGGAGTTACTACGCGACGAGTACAGGTATTATGTGCTCAAAATAAGATATCAGGCGCTATCCGTTTTGGTAACACCTGGGCAATACCACGACAGGCAATAAAACCTGAGGATAGAAGACGTAAAAGGGCTAAGGAATAGATATGTTTTGGTAAAACAGAAATATAGCTTAGTAAAAGAGGTGGATAGCAATTTGAATAAGCGAGTTGCAGTTTTAGATGAGCTAATTAAGAAACAATCAAAAAGTATTAATATATATGAAGAATTCACACATATAAGGGGATATCATGGATGCCGCCCTATTTCCATAGATAGTTACTATAAAGATGGAATAAAACCCATTAACAAGAAATTTGCCAAACAAGAGGCTCTTTTAAGATTATGCGACCAATATATTACAAAAGAAAGAGTTATTGAAGAATTTAATAAGTCTTGGACAGCTCTACAGTACCCCCATAAATCAGTTTGGCTTACTTATTCTGAAAACGAGTTTTTTAATAGTTGTGGACATTATCTGATTTATGGAAGTGAATTTTTATGTGGAATGGCAACTAAATTATTTTGTCAACCAAATTTAAAGAGGATTGGAATTCCTACAATATTTTATTGTGATATACCGCTCGATAATATTCCCAAAGATTATCTTTCAGGAATTAATCAGCAAATATGTATGAGAGATTCAACGGGTGGATTTAGGGTGTATGGTGAGGTGTTGGCACAGGAAATAGTTGGACATACGCACCCCAAAACTATTTACGATCCTTTGATTGGATTAACATACTGTTACAAAACATAAAACCCATATAAAATTACTAATGTATATGCTGGAAGCACTATTATTAAACCATAGATAAAGAAAGGAAGAAAGTGATGATAGGGACGATAAAGAATACAAAAGTATATTCAATGTTAGAGCAAAGGAATAGTCCATTCTTAGAAAAAATAGATAAGGTTTATGATTATGCAAGTAATCTTCTTCCCAAAATTAACCGTGTCTTTGCAAATTATACAGGTCATGATATTTCACATTCTTTAAACGTAATAGAATATATGTTTGAACTGACTGATTTTCCAGAAAAGCTAAGTGATTTAGAATTGACTGTTTTAGTATTTGTTTCATTACTGCACGATGTGGGAATGGTCGTAAATGAAGATGAAATCAACGATATAAAAAATGATAAAACGGATATTATTGAGAGGAAATATTCATTAGTTTTAGAAAAATATAAGGATGAAATTGTAGCTTTGCAGGAATGTATTCGCCCTATTCATGGTAGTAGATCTTTAACTCATGTACTTAATATGGATAATGAGTTTTTTCTCATACCTGGTTATACTAATATATCTTTTAAAGATGATGTTGCAAAAATATGTGCTGCACATAATGAGAATTTTGAGTGGATAGCCAATAATCTTTCTTTTGACAAAGTAAAAGGTAACTATTCTCTTAATTCTCAATTTATCGCTTTGCTTCTTAGAATAGCTGATTATTTGGATATTGATGAGGAAAGAGCTCCATTATATTTATATCAATATTTAAATCCAAAGGATTATGGTGACCTAGAGTGGAGACAACATTTCATTATTGAAAACAAAGAAAAAATTGTTTTAAATGAAAAAACCGGACATAAAAACATAGAGTTCTATGGAGAGAGCTCAAACCCAAGTATTCATAGGAAATTGTTAAGATATTTTGATTCTTTGAATGATGAACTGAAAAAAGCTGTCGAATTTTCAGAGTCTTTTCGAGATAAAAAATACCTATTAACTTTAAAAACTAATGTTCATAATAAAATTAGAACAAAAGGATTTAATTTTTCCGACTTTAAGCTATCTTTAGATTATAAGGCTGTTACCAGTTTGCTGATGGGAGAAAACATATATGGAGATAAAAAACATGGATTGAGAGAATTAATCCAAAATTCAATAGATGCTTGCAAAGTGATGCAAGAGGAGTCTATTGGTAAGCCGGAATTTGAATATGCCCCTTATCAACCATTCATAAGTATCATTTTAGATCAGGATAGAAAACAAGTGGTTGTATTTGATAATGGAAGAGGAATGTCATTAGACATTTTGAAAAAGTATTTTTTGAATGTAGGAGTATCTTATTATGTATCGGATGACTATTTATTTAAAGGTAATAAATATGCACCTATTGGAAATTATGGTATTGGTTTTTTAGCGTGTTTTATGTTATCGGATAAAGTCAATGTGTTAACGAAATATTATGGGGAAAGTCAAGCTAATAAAATCGAATTTGAAAAAAGTAGCGAGTATATTTGTCTTACATGTGAAGATGTACCCCGCCCACAAGGAACAGAAATATCCCTTGACTATGACCAATTTTTTGCAATGTTTGGGAATAACGCCAACAATGTAGAAACATTTATTAAGAAAAACTTTTTAGATTGTAAAATACCAATAAGAATAATAACTTTCAAAGATGGCAAAAGTTATTCAAAAAACGTGGAACTCCAGCAACTTGAGTTGTTATATCCCGAAGGTATCATATTAGATGCGTATTTTGATAATATTCAAGTTTCACTACATTGTAATTATAAAGGAATTAGATTTCTTAAGAATTTTTCGGATATATATTCTGATGAAAGTTATATTTTTCAAGAAGAAAGCAATGAAATGATCTTAGAGAAGGAACTTAGCAATCCTATCTTATTAAAAAACTATATTGAAGATGGAATGATAAAATTCTTGACACTCCCTATTATTTTGCCTTCAGAGGAGGATGACTTTGAAAAAGCATATGATGTATTAGAAGATTTCGAGTCTGCTTTAGGAAAAATAGATTATGAAGAAGCTAACTTTATTGCAAAAGATACATCTTTGTATAATTCATCTGAATTGATCGATAGGGATAATGACTACATAATTGGTGATTATACTCTGCGAGATTTTCGGCATCAGGTAGGTCATTCATCTAATGCTCCAACATATATTTCTTTGGATGAACAAAAAGTAGTTCAGGGTAGTGGTGATAAAATACTTCCGTACAGTACGGATATTGGATTTCAGGGCAGATATTCTTTTGAACACACAGATTATTTATATATAAAAAATGTGCTTATTTCTGATGTAAAGCTAAAAATTCCTTTTTTAATTGATGGTATCCAATTAAAAGGAGCAGCTATCAATATTACTAATAAAAAGATTATTCCTAATGTATCGAGAAATAATATTAGTGAGCAGCAGAATAAAGATTTAGCATATGCAATAGGGAAAGCGTTGCATTTATGGATTTATGAAAATGGTGGGTTTGACGGAGAAGAAAAAAATCTTCTGAAAAACTTTATTGCGCAATGTTATGCAGAAGACAATCGTTGTTTAAATATGAAAAGATAAACATGTGTACAAAAGAATAAGTAGAATTGATAGATTGAAGATGAATAATGAATGAATAAGAGAACATTGCCCTTGAGCGGATGTTCTTTTTTCATATATACAAGTAAATTAAAAAGCCGACTGCTTTATTGTACGATAGAGCAATCGGCTTTTTTGCGTGAAAGGAGGAATTTTAAGTGTCAAAAGTAATCGCTATTGCTAATCAGAAAGGTGGTACAGGTAAAACGACCACAACAGTTAATCTTGGTATCGGCCTTGCAGCACATGGGAAAAAGGTACTACTTGTGGACGCAGATGCACAAGGAAACCTAACAGATTCATTAGGGTATCAGGAACCGGATAGCTTGCCTATTTCATTGGCTACCATCCTTAACAAAAATATGATGGAGGAACCATATGAGACCAATGATGGTATCCTTCATCATGGAGAAGGTGTTGATCTGATGCCGGGTAACATTGAACTATCTGCTATTGAGGTATCACTGGTTAATACGATGAGCAGGGAAACGATACTGCGCACATATATCGATGCTGCTAAAGACAAATATGATTATGTGCTGATCGATTGTATGCCATCTCTGGGTATGATGACCATCAATGCCTTAGCTGCTGCGGACAGCGTAATTATTCCCGTTCAAGCTCATTATTTGCCGGCCAAAGGAATGACACAGCTTTTGCAGACTATCGCCAGAGTAAGAAGACAAATTAATCCTAAGCTGACCATTGACGGTGTACTGCTTACGATGGTAGATAATCGTACCAATTTTGCAAAGGATATTTCCTTTATTCTCAGGCGCGATTACGGCGATAAGCTAAGAGTTTTTCAAACGGAGATTCCATTATCCATCCGGGCGGCTGAAACATCTGCAGAAGGGAAAAGCATCTATGTGCATGATCCGCATGGAATAGCCGCTAAAGCTTATCAAGCTTTTACGAAGGAGGTGCAGGACATTGGCGAAAAACAACGTAAGAGACAGCATCAAGCTGGCTTCAGTAGATGACCTGTTTTCCACGGAGGAAAGCCGAGTAGATAGCCAACGTGAAAAGGTGTTGGATATTCCACTGTCAGAAATATGTGATTTCCCCAATCATCCTTTTAAGGTGAAAGCGGATGAAGCTATGCTGGAAATGGCGGATAGTGTAAAGCAGTACGGTGTCTTAGTTCCTGGGCTTGTAAGACCAAAAGTTGATGGCAGCTATGAAATGGTTGCAGGGCACCGTCGTAAAAAGGCAAGTGAGCTTGCAGGATGTGAGACTATGCCTTGTATTATCCGTAATCTGGGAGACGATGAAGCGACAATCATCATGGTTGATAGTAATCTACAAAGGGAAAGCATTTTACCAAGTGAAAAAGCCTTTGCATATAAGTTGAAGCTGGAAGCAATGAACAGGCAGGGACAGCGCACAGATTTAACTTCTGGACAAGTTGGCCAGAAGTTAAAAGGTAAGTATTCGGTTGAAATTCTTGCAGATCAAATGGGGGAAAGCTATAAACAAATTCAACGCTATATTCGCCTAACTGAACTGATACCATCTATTCTCGATATGGTGGATGAAAAGCAGATTGCCTTTAACCCAGCAGTAGAAATATCTTATCTGACCGAAAAAGAACAGCAAGACTTATATAACACCATGCAATCAGAAGACTGTACTCCATCCTTATCACAAGCGCAGAGGATGAAAAAACTTAGCCAAGATGGTAGGCTGAATGTAGATGTTATTTTCTCTATTTTAACAGAGGAAAAACCTAATCAAAAGGAAAAATTCAATATTCAGAAAGAACGCATAGACCGATTTTTCCCTAAGAATTTTTCTGAGAAGCAGAAGGAAGACTTAATTGTCCAACTTTTAGAAAGCTGGTATAAAAAGCGGCAAAGGGAGCAGGAACGATAATTATTTCGATCTCAAATAAGTGGGGTCGTTTTTTTATGCCCTCTTTTGAAGGGAGGTGCTTTTATGTACTTTACAGAAGGGCAGCTGCGTGAATATGAGCGCATGATGCAGGAAAAACCGGGACATAACCGAAGACCTATCAAAACGGTAAAGGAGAGTGATTGTAAGCACTGTCAGTTCTTTGATGAACAT
>LOES01000226.1 GCA_001515955.1 Clostridia bacterium BRH_c25
GAACACATCAGACATACCACCGGGTATGAAGGATATGGTGAAGGAATATTTTACGTCGTTGGAAGAATAGGTTTCCAGGTTACGAGGTTTCGGGGTTTCGGGGTTTCGGGGTTCCGGGGGGGACGGGTAACACGGATTACACGGATGTTTCACGGAATGACACGGAATGGATTAGTTTTGTTTGAAGGAAATTTCGTGGTTTTTGCTACATTCGGGATTTACAGTGACCATTATACTGACTATAGTTACAATTTTACCCTGCCGTGTGTTCAGTGTTACCCGTTCTTTTCGCAATCGGGACTCGTGACCCTAGAAAATATAGGAGGCTAATGAATGGATATAAGTGAAAAGCAGATCAGAGATATTATAGATACCGTCAATAATGTTGAAGCAGAGATAGGAAAAGCGATAATCGGGCAGAAGGACATCATAAGACAGGTGCTGATTTCGGTTCTGGCAGGAGGCAATGTTCTGCTGGAGGGGGTTCCCGGACTGGGGAAGACCCAATTGGTAAAGACCCTGGCGAAGGTTATGGACCTGTCCTTTTCCAGGATACAGTTTACTCCCGATTTAATGCCGGCAGATGTTATGGGTACCAATATAATAGTGAAGGATGAGAGCGGCAACAGCCGCTTCGAATTCCAGAAGGGGCCGGTTTTTGCCAATCTTGTGCTGGCTGACGAAATAAACAGAGCTACTCCGAAGACTCAGTCCGCGCTTTTGGAGGCTATGCAGGAGCAGACAGTGACTGTGGGAAAGACAACCTACAGCCTGCCCCAGCCTTTTCTGGTACTGGCAACTCAGAACCCTATTGAAATGGAGGGTACATACCCGCTTCCTGAAGCGCAGATGGACAGGTTCCTGTTCAAGCTTAGTGTTTTGTTCCCCAGCTTTGATGAGCTTAAGGATATTATAGAGATAACCACTGCCAATAAGGAAGTGGAGCTTCAAAAGGTCATTGACGGAGATTCCATACTGGAAATGAGGAAAATTATAAGAGAGATACCCATAGCCAGGCCTGTACAGGAATATGCTCTCAGAGTGGTGCTGGGCACGCACCCTGAAAGCTTGGAGGCACCGGACAGCACTAAGAAGTATATAAGGTTCGGGGCAAGCCCGAGAGCTGCCCAGGCCATAATAACCGCTTCCAGGGCCAGAGCTCTTATGGAAGGCAGATACAATGTCTCCTTTGAGGACATTAAATATGTGGCATATCCTTCACTTCGGCACAGGTTCTTCCTGAACTTTGATGCAATAGCTGACGGAGTGACTACTGACGGACTTATTTACCAACTGCTTGAAGTAATTTCAAAGGAATAGTAGGTGTTTTAGTTTGGGAGATAGAATCTTTGATGCAGAGTTTCTAAAAAAGCTTGATACTATAGTCATTAACGTAAGAATGATGATGAATACAGGCTCAGGGGGCAACAGGAAGTCCCGAAGCAAGGGCAGCTCAGTGGAGTTCTCTGATTTCAGGGAATACTCCATGGGGGATGATTTCCGGCGCATAGACTGGAATGCCTACGGAAGGTTCGACAAGCTTTTTGTCAAGCTTTTCATGGAGGAGAGGGAAGCAATGGTCAATATATTTATTGACAGCAGCCGCTCCATGTATTTCGGAGAGCCTAAAAAATCACTGTCGGCCATAAAGCTTTCGGGTATCTTGTCGTACATGGCATTGAACAATTTGGACAGAGTATGCATAAACAGCCTTTCAGGAACACTTGTCAGGCAATCCACAGCCTTAAATAGCCGTGGGATGTTCCAGCGCTGCGCTGATTTTCTGGAGAATATGCAGTTTGACGGTATTACTGATTTGAACTCCTGCATAAAGAAGAAGGAATTCAAGGGAAGCGGCGTAGCAATAGTCTTTTCTGATTTTTTTAACCCGGGAGGAATTGAAGCTGCAGTAAAATACCTGCTGTATAAAAAACAGGATGTTATTCTGGTGCATATTCTGGCACCTGAGGAGCTGAATCCGGCAATGGAAGGGCAGGTAAGGCTATTGGACAGTGAGACCGGTGAGGAGAGGGATATCTCTGTCACACCTGCTTTATTGAAGCAGTATGATAAAGAACTGAACGCGTTTATAAATAATATCAGGGAATTTTGCAGCAGAATGGGAGCAACCTATATTCAGGTCTCCTCGGCAGAACCGATAGAGAAGACAGTTTTTGAGGAATTTACCAGAGCAGGTATTATATATTGAAATACTTATTAACACTATGAATGACTGGACATATAGGATGTGATTTTATGAGGTTGTTTTCACCGTGGGCATTGTGGTTTTTATCATTCATGCCTCTTGTAGTGCTCATGTATATATTGAAGCAGAAGTTTGAGGAGCGGCAGATTTCCAGCATTTATCTGTGGCAGCAGGTGCTGAAGGATATTGAGGTAAATACCCCTTGGCAGAAGCTCAAGAGAAATTTACTTCTTTTCCTGCAGCTGCTATCCATTCTTTTTTTGGTTTTTGCACTTTCCGACCCCTACATTTACACCAGGGGAGGAATGTATTCCAATCTTGTAATAGTCATAGACAATACCGGAAGCATGAATGCAAGGTATGAGGGGAATACAAGACTGGAGCAGGCGAAGCAGCTGGCAGAGGAAATGATAAGTCGCTCAGGTACAAAGTCCAATATTACCCTTTTGACGGTAGAAAGAAGTCCGAAGGTTGAAATAGGAAAGACCACAGACAAGGGAGAAGCTGTAAGCAAGCTCAGAGCTATTAAGCCCGGCAATTCCTCCGGGGATATCAACGATTCCGTTTCCCTGGTCAGGGCTATGGTAAAGCAGTATGAGGGAAGCTCAGGCTATAAGGCTGTTTTTTACACCGACAGTCCTGTGGATACGGAAGACTTGAACGCAGAGACGGTATCTCTGGCATCGGAGCTTACGAATGCAAGTCTGGATTATATTTCATATTCCAGGGACAATGGAAGGCTGATTGTGCTTGTGCGTGCTACCAACAGGTCAAGTAGGGCTCTTTCAAGGGAGATATCACTATATGGCAATGATAAGGTGCTGGACATAAAGAGTGTTGAACTGCCTGCAGGAGAGACAAAGACTGTATACTTTGAAGAGATGGGCACCAATGCTCATTACATATGGGCGGAGTTTACTGAAAAGGATGATCTGGAGGAAGACAATCAGGTATACGGTGTAGTAAAATTCACAGAGACAAACAAGGTTTTACTGATATCGACAGGTAATGTGTTTATAGAAAAAGCCTTGTCCAACATAAAAGGACTGGAGCTTTACAAAACAAACCCGGAGGAGGATGTAGAGGCCGGCTATGATCTGTATATATTTGATTCAGCCGTTCCTGAAGTATTGCCCAAGTCAGGCAGCGTATTGCTCATAAACCCTCCACCGGACAATGGAATCATCGAGGTAGGGGCAGAGCTTCAAGGTGGGATTGCTGATATTGCAGTGCATCCTATTACCAGGTATATGGAGAATGCAGATTTTACAGTATCAAAGCTTAAGAGCATAGAAGTACCTTTTTGGTCTGAGGTGCTGATAAATGTAGACAGAAATGCAGCCGCCCTTTATGGAGAATATAAGGGAAGGAAAACGGCTGTGCTAGGTTTCGACCTTCATAACAGTGACTTTGCACTGACTACTGAGTATCCGATTTTTGTATACAATCTGGCTGCTTATCTCATGGGTATTAACTCAGAGGGAAGAACTTCATATGTATGCGGCGATTCTATAGAATTAAATCCTGATCCCGAGGTCAGTGAAGTCACTGTAGAGAACCCTGAGGGGGAGATTTTCAGACCGGAGCTGACATATCCCATGCTGCCTTTTGACAAGACAGGACAGTTTGGCATATATGAACTGACACAGAAGCTAGGTGGAACTGAAAAAATATCAAGCTTTGCTGTAAATTTCCCTGTAGAAAGCGAATCGATGAACAACCGGTGGCTTGTGCCTGAGGACCAAAAAGCTGCTGCAGCCGTTGCTGCATTGGGAGGCACAAGAATGCAGGAATGGCTTATAGGTTTGCTGCTGCTTGTCACAGCAGTAGAATGGGTGGTGTATATACGTGGTTATTGATTTTGAGAGACCGCTGCTGTTGTTTCTTATTCCGCCGGCAATTCTTTTTGTATTGTATACTGCCGGTCAGCTGAGTAAAATGTATAGTCTCAGAAGAAGGCTCATACTGTTCCTCAGAAACAGTGTGTTTGTCCTGCTTATACTTGCCCTGGCCGGAGTGAATATAAAATGGATTGTGGATACAACTACAACAATATTCGTGGTAGATGCCTCGGACAGCATGAAGGAATATAGGATAACTGCTGAAGAGTTTGTCAGGAAGGCTATGAATCAGAAGGGTTACAAGGATCAATCGGGAGTTGTGGCTTTTGGGGATAACTCTTTGATTGAAAGCTTCGTATCCAAGGATTCAATGTTTAATAAAATAGAAACCGAGCCGAGAGGGCTTTATACAAATATAGAAAATGCATTGACTACATCTGTATCACTGCTTCCACAAAACAGCAAGAAAAGGATCGTACTGATAACCGATGGGGAGGAGAATGAAGGCAACAGCTCCAAGCTGGCCTCCAGCATGATAAGTCAGGGCATAGATTTCAAGTTATACAGGATTGATCGTGAAACAGGCAAGGAGGCAGCTGTTGAAAGTATCACCGTACCGAAGAGGCTTAGGGTCGGTGAGGAATTCAGCATTGTAGTAGTTGTCCAAAGTACTGTGCAGACAGGAGCAAAGCTTACACTTATCAGCGGTAAGGATAAGGCAGCAGAAGAGAGAGTAGTGCTGCAGAAAGGCAGCAACAGATTCGTATTCCGTGATCAGGCCGGTACCGGAGGCTTTAAGAGCTACACGGCACTTCTGGAGCCGGATATTGATACCGAGAGCAGGAATAATGAAGCATCAACCTTCACAGATATAATTGACAGGCCTAAGATATTGGTTGTAGAGGACATGGAGGCCGAAGCGGATGAAGTGGTCAGAATGCTGGAAGCAACCGGTATGAGCTATGTAAGGGTGAATGCCCGGTCGGTACCGGGAACCCTGGAAGGCTTATCGGCATATAAATCGATAATCACCTGCAATGTATCCGCAGAAAATCTCAGTGACAGCTTCTTAAACTCACTGGATTCATATGTAAAGGATATGGGAGGGGGATTTATTGCCACCGGAGGAGAGAATTCCTACGCACTGGGAGGCTACTACAAGACGGCCTTGGAAAAAGTACTGCCGGTGCAGATGGAGCTTAAAGGCAAGAAGGAAATCCCCGATATGTCCATAGTGCTTGTAATAGACAAATCAGGAAGTATGACCGAGGGCAGAGGCGGAATCATGAAGCTGGACCTTGCCAAGGAAGCTGCTGCAAGAACCTTGGATTCTTTAAGGCCTAATGATCAGATAGGGGTACTTACCTTTGACGACACCAACTACTGGGTGGTCACGACCCGTAAGGCGGATGATGCAGAGAAGATAAGAGAAGATATAGGCACTATAAGGCCCGGAGGAGGCACCAGCATAATTCCGGCTCTTCAGGAAGGCTATGATTCAATAAAGAATACCAATACAAAGATAAAGCATATAATACTTCTCACAGACGGCCAGGCCGAGAGGTCGGGATATATGGAGCTGGTAGAGAAGCTGAATAAGGACAATATCACTGTTTCCACTGTAGCGGTGGGGCAGGGCTCCGATGTTCAGCTGCTTGAGGATATTGCCAAGGGAGCCAATGGCCGTTTCTATTATACTGATGAGTTTTCAAACATTCCAAGAATATTTGCAAAGGAAACCTTTATGGCTGCAAGGGCATATCTGAATAACAGGGAATTTGTACCCGCAATAACCAATGCCCATCCTGTGCTTGCAGGAGCAGCCGAGGAAGGCTTGCCTTCGCTCTTAGGTTATGTGGCAGCCAGTCCAAAGAGTACTTCTCGGGTGGTGCTGGCAAGCGACCAGGATGACCCCATACTGACTGTATGGCAGTATGGCCTGGGTAAGACAGCTGCGTGGAACTCAGACATAAATGGCAAATGGAGCAGAAACTATGTAGGCTGGGAGAATAATATAAAGCTGTGGCAGAATCTTATCAACTGGACTATCGAGAAGTATCAGGAGGATGATATAACAGTAGAGACTGAGGTGCAAGGCGGCAAGGGGGTAATAACACTTAACAACAAGGTGGACAAGGGTGAGTTTGAGACCAAAGCTACAGTGGTATCACCTTCTATGGATAGCAGGGAGGTCACATTATACCCTGTGGCACCGGGGCAGTACAGCGGAGATTTCGATATAACAGAGACGGGCGCATATATTATAAAAGCACTTCAGCAAAAGGGCGGAGAGACAATAAATGCAGCAAGCACCGGAGTATCGGTGCAGTATTCGCCGGAGTACAGGATACGGCCGGCCGCCGGATATCTGGACAGACTTGTAAAGGAAGCGGGGGGGACACTTATCAATACTCCTGAAGAGGTTTACAAGGGTGAAACAAAAGATATATTCGGGGCTACAGATCTGACACCGATGCTGATCATACTGGCACTTATACTATTTATGCTTGATATAGCGTTAAGGAGACTTAATCTGCCGCTGGCGGCGTTGGAGGATAAGCTTTCAGTCATAAAGGCAAAGCTGATGCCCCAAAGGAAAAAGCCTGTCAAGGTGAAAAGTCCGCTTAATACTGTGAGAGCAGCAGGAAAACCAGCTGAGAGTAAAGTCCAACCGCAGCCTGAAGCTGTTGAGAAGAAGGATACAAAAGCAAAAGAATCTAAGAGAGAAAAACCAAAGGATGAAAGCTTGGATACCTCTGCACTACTGAAGAAGAAAAAGAACAGACTGTAGGGAACGCATTGCATGTGTTCCGTGATCTCAAGCATTCCAAGGAGGCAAATCATGTCAGATTCAGATAAAGGCTTTTTCAAGAGAGTATATGAAATAGTATCCCGGATACCTGAGGGGAAGGTTGCTACTTACGGCGGCATAGGCAGGATGCTCGGGTATCCAAGAGGAGCCAAGATAGTCGGCTGGGCGATGCGAAGTGCGCCTGAGGGTTTGAATCTGCCCTGCCACAGGGTAGTAAAGGCAACGGGAGAGCTGTCTCCCGGCTATGTGTTCGGAGACTATGAAATCCAGAGGGCAATGCTGGCTTCCGAAGGGATCACCTTCAGGGAAGATGGTACTATTGATATGGAGAGGCACCTGTGGTAATATACAATGATATTTAACTTTTATCGGTAAAGAATTTGACGGAGGGATTTTAATGGAACTGAATAAATATATGGAACTGGCTTTGGAAGAAGCCAGAATCAGCAGATATATTGATAAAGCAAATCAGCCCACGGCTCAAATTTTCAAGGAATTATGATAAGCTTAGACCATATACGGATTACTGTGAGGAAATGATCAGCATTGAAGGAAATTCCCCTGATAATCAAAAGGGGAGAGTGGGGTGGAAAAATTATGAAACAAAAAAATAAAAATGTTCTGGACGGAAATAAAAGGCACCGGGGTATGCCGGTGTTGTGCATTATTTTTTTAGTGATCCTGATTGCCGGCTTAAGTGCAGCCTGTACCCGGACGGAAGTTGTGAAAAATACTGTCTCTGATGAGCAGGACCAAATTACCGGTTTTGCATGGGATATAGTAAACAGGAATATTGCTGACTATGAATTGGACCCAGAGGTGAAAATTATTGACAGCAGGATAACCCGTCTGGAAATGGTTGAGAAGCTTGATGGACTGGCAGATACATCCATTTATGTTTATGCACTGGAATACCGTCTGCTGCCGGAAGATTTGAGTAAGGTGCTTATGGCAGGGGGCATG
>LOES01000227.1 GCA_001515955.1 Clostridia bacterium BRH_c25
ATCCTTTATAGGTGGTTTGGTAGGGGTTTTTGCCCTGATGTTTATTGCACCTCCAATGGCTGATTTCTCATTGAAGATCGGGCCGGCCGAATACTTTATGCTGGCTATGTTTGGTTTGTCAATGGTAGCTGTAGCCGGAAAGGGTGATACGGCTAAAGGATTAATACTCGGATGTTTGGGTCTACTCTTTTCCTTCGTAGGAATTGATGTAATTACCGGAGCAGAAAGATTTACTTTTGGAAGTACTTTTCTGGAAGACGGGATATCTACTGTAAGCGCCACAATTGGCTTGTTTGCCCTCTCTCAAGTGTTTATACTTGCAGAAGAAGGAGGCAGCATAGCAGGTGAATTTACATTGGTAACCAGGCCTTGGAAAGGAATCCGTGCTACAATAAAGTACTGGTATGTTACAATACGCTCCGCCATACTGGGTGTTTCCATAGGAATGATACCTGGAATAGGAATATCTACAGCCAGTATCCTGTCTTATATTGCTGAGAAGAGGATATCAAAAAATCCTGAATCTTACGGTGAAGGCAATATCAGAGGTGTTATCGCTCCTCAGGCAGCTTCGAATGCCTGTGTAAGTGGAGAACTCATACCCGCTTTCGCACTGGGAATTCCGGGAGGCGCAACAGCTGCCATATTTCTGGCTGCAATGACCATGCATGGTCTCAGGCCGGGTCTTAGCTTCTTTACATCAGGGGGAGTGCTGGTTGATACGGTTTTCCTGGGAATGATTATGGCACAGTTTGTTATATTGTTCTTTGGGTTAACAGCTACGCCGCTTCTGGCAAAAATCACTAAGATACCAAACGCAATCCTGGTGCCGGTAATTATGGCTCTCTGCTTTGTAGGTGCATTCTCAGTAAATAATTATATTGAAGATGTTATTGTTGCTGTAATTTTCGGAGTTATGGGATATGTACTGTTTAAGAACAAATGGCCTGTACAATGTCTTGTTCTTGGATTGGTGCTGGGAGAGATTGCTGAGAGCAACTTCCATCGCGCAATGCAGATTTCAAACGGATCATACGGTATATTTGTACAGAAGCCTATTTCTCTCGTACTATTTATTTCAATTATTGCAATTTTAGGTTGGACTTATTTTGGGAACACAATTAAAGGGAAAATAAAAAGTGCAAAAGCTTAAAGTGAATAATGACAAAATAAAAGGTGATGTATATTGGGGTGATGCTTCAGGCCCCATTTACACCACCATTCTATTTTTTTATTTGAAAGCAGTTGACTTCGCTAATGATATGCTGCAGGCTTTGAAAATCGGCATGCTGTATCTGAAGTAAAAAGGAATCCCTTTGTTTCGGTATTTGAAGATTTCCAGCCACTATTCGCGGGTTGCCCTTTAAAGCACTGTCGAAGAGCGTTTGTGTGAGTTCGACACTGCCTTTATTCTTCAAAATGTCAAGAAGCTTGTCTCCTTTTGAGTTATTGCTTAAGATTAACGACACGCCAAGGTCGTTTTTATATTCCTTCGGAACACCCCAATAATCTGCCAGTGTCAGGTCACCTTGCCGGGGCACACTGCAAAAGGGGCAATTGTAGCAGGCATCATTTAAATATAAGTCGCTGAGGAAGCCGACCAGGAATGGATCTTTGCGGAAGGTTTCCGAATAACAGCTTCCATCAGTAAAATCAATATGTATCCGGAATTTAGACCAGCCATTCTCTTTATTGCGGAAGTTGATGGATTTAATTATGCGGGAATCGCTTACATGTTCCAGATACTTATGAAAAACAACGACAGAAGGTGTGCCGTGGCAAACAAGATCGAGGGTAATCAGGTTTTCACCATCGACAAAATTATGAAGAGCTGCCACCTGACAAGGTAAACCTGAGAACAATACAATTCTGCTGCTTCTGATAATTTGCTCAATTTCCTTATAAGCTAAACCAACGTTGCTTTGGAGATATTTAGAGCCTCGGAAGGTTAGTAGGCCATAGTTGGATTCTGCCTTTGCATGACATAGTGTCCAGCCGGATTTCCAGCTTACTCCATATACAATGCCGCCCAAAGCCAGAACAGCATTTGCAAGCTCGGTAAAGATTCCGCCTGAAGAACTGTGCTCACGAAGTGTCTCGTTCTTAGTCCAGGCAGCATAGGATAATATATTTTCTGAGGACCTGTTTTGGGAACAGGCATATGAGTTTGCCGATACAGGACATCCTTTGGAGCAAAGACCGCAGTTGCTGCAGCGATTTTCTATTAATTCAGGATGATAGAAGCCATAGGGGGATAATGTCATTCTTATGGCATTGTTGGGACATGCATTGTAACAGGCAAAACAGCCTGTGCACTTATCATATGGTATTATATGTAATATACTATTATTAAAAGGCATATCAGTACCCCGCCAATTTATTTGGAATATATGTATTTCAACGGATTTGCTTTAATAACAATATTATACAGGATTAGTTCCGGACAGGCTATGATATACTATAAAAAAGGCGTATAGAAATTTTTACTTATGTAAAGGAGTGTCAGATTTGAAAATCATAGTAGGGATTAGTGGTGCATCAGGTGCCATTTATGGGATAAGATTACTGGAGGAATTGAAAAAAAGGAAGGTTGAAACCCATTTGATAATGAGCAGGTGGGGTGCGGTAACAATTGCCAAGGAAACAGATTATTCGGTGGAATGGGTAAATTCCCTTGCTGATAAAGTATATAAAGAAGACGATGTGAGTGCGGCAATATCCAGCGGCTCTTTTCAAACTAACGGTATGATTATAGCTCCTTGCAGCATGAAGACGCTGAGTGGGATTGCCAATGGGTATGCAGAGGACTTGTTGGCCAGGGCAGCCGATGTTTGTATCAAGGAAAGAAGAAAGCTTATTCTGGTGGCAAGAGAAACTCCCCTCAATGCCATACACCTGGAAAACATGTTGAAGCTCTCGAGGATTGGAGTTGAAATTATGCCGCCGGTTCCGGCATTCTATTCAAGACCTCAAACTATTGATGATATTGTTAACCATACAGTAGGCCGGATCATGGATCATATCGGTTTGGAAAACCAACTCTTTACCAGGTGGGAGGGATAGGGATGCTGCCTCAGATTTATGAAAAAGTCGAGGATGGAATATTTTCTCTTGAGGCCTTACTTGTGTTAACGGATAATGGCATTATGTTGTTTGTAGGCGGAGGGGAAAAACCACATATAGGGACTGTAGTTATAAGCCAGCCCCGTCCAAGCATGAAGGGCGGCAATGGTATCAGCTGCACCACTTCAGTAACAAACATGCTATCACATAAAGATGATTTGATAATAATTCCCATAGCTGAGGCTGTTTGCAAAAAAGCAAATACAGTAGTTGCAGCCTCGGGAGGGGTTCATATTGATGCTGCTGAAGAATTTGATATAAAAAGGTTAATGGATAACATGGAGGAAATCACAAAGAAGCTGCTGGCTAGACTGTAATGAAACAGCCTCGTATTCATTTTCAGAAGCAGGCGTTTAACCTTGACAGTACTTCTGCCAGTAAAGCTTCAGCTATTTTTTCTATGAATTCTGCCTGCCTTGCAGTATAATCCAGCGACTTTAAGTGTTCTACTATAACAAAGCCGGAGGTAGTGCAACCTGACAGCCTAATATGCAGCGGGAATCTGCTATCGGTATTTGTTATAGGACAGCATATCGACAAGCCTGTCCTTCTGTTATAATCCATATTACTTACTACCAGGGCAGGCCTGCGGCCTTTCTGCTCGTGTCCCGATTGCGGGTTCAACGAAATCCAGCAGATATCTCCCTGATCCGGAACATATGCCAATATTACCACTCCTCTTTGCCCGCCGGCTCGTTCCAATCGGGATCTTCCGGTTTATAATCCGCCTTGTAGTCTTCAAACAATTCATTTATCGTATATTTTTTGAGCTGGCGTTTTGGCTGGAATATTATTATCTTATCATCCTTCACGGATATTTCGACTGTATCTCCCTCGTTTAATTTTGCCTGATCCAATATATATCTGGGAATTCTTACGCCTTGGCTGTTACCCCATTTCTGGACCTTGGTATTATACATATAAATGTAAATAATCTCCTGGATGAACTAAGATATATTGGGCTGATTGAAAGTGTCAAAGATAAGGCGATTAATGGGCTTAAGTATTAAAAAGGGGTACATATGGCTTTTTCAATTAGACTTGATGTAAAGGGATTTGACAAGCGGATAAAGCAACTGACTGAAGAAATTGAGAGGCATGAGACTGCAAAATCAATACTTGCACAAAGCATTGCTGAACTTGAAACTATTGAAAATAAGGGCCTTTATCCTTTGTTTTTGAAGGGGGTAACAATGTGGAATATGAGAGTTTTTTGGGGAAAGGTTTTTGCTGCTAATATACCACCATTATAAATCAAAGAGAGAATGGACTCAATTACAGCGCAATAAAAAAATTTTTCGAGAGTCAGGAAGAGATAGTAGAGTATGAGAAAGAGGAAGTACGCCAGGATTTAGTGATCCAAAACAAGAGCTTGGATAAGCTCATAGAAATAATTCAAACAAGTGTCGAGAACGCAGTAGAATCAAAGCTAGAAGGCTTGACAAAACAACTTGATGAAATAAAGGAGCAGAACCAGGAGCTGCAGAATAAATTAGAAGAGCAACAGGAGCGACATTTCGCAAACATTGATGATAAGCTCAACAAATGGAGAGATGAAGCAGCTGCAGCAAAAGAAAAACCAAAAGGGATTTTTAGCCGGTTTTTTAAATAATTTACTATCACTTAAAGGTAGTATAAATTAATTATAAAGTGAGCAGAAACATAGTAAAATCAATGCAAAAAATAAAATTGTAGCGTTGATTTTTACTTTTTTATACGGTAAGAGTGATAGTACAAAATAAGTAGAGCTCATCTGCTCTACTTATTTTGTATAGTTAATTTACGGTTATTAACCAGGTGTCCCTAGAACCCTTAAAAATAATTTAACATAAGGGCTAAGGACATACAAGTTTAGGTGCTAAAATTAAGCACCTAAACAAGTTTTATTTCTATTTTCTTATCAAGTGCTGCAGCCACTTTCTGTATAAAATCCAGGGATGGATTATACTCTCCACTTTCAAGCCTTGATATGTTGGATTGCTTAGTTCCTACTTTCAGGGCTAATTCTGCCTGGGTTATGTCTTTTTCTTTTCTGGCTTTTATAACTTGCTTTATCAATTCGTATTCAATAGCTAAATTATCATATTCGGCCTTTACTTCCGGGTTTGAAAGTAATTCCTTTTTAATATCCTTCCAATCTCTATCCATGTTTATTCTCCTCAATATTCTCTTATTACTCTCTATATTCTCATATACTATTTATTCTCTTTCTTACGGCTCTTATATTCTTCCATTCTGTTTTTCGCAATATTAAGTTCCCTCTTGGGTGTTTCTTCGGACTTCTTTGTGAAGCCATGAACTAAAATAAATTTGTTTCCATCAAAAAGAAAGTAGAATATTCGCATATTGTTATTTGAAAATTTTATCCTCAGTTCGTACAGATCCTTATATTCATCACCTTCCAAATCTTTTGTATGAGGATATTGCAACCAAATGCCTAAATTTTCGAGTAAGTCAATTTCCCTAACTACTTTCGCCTGATGTTTGGCCGGTAAGGATATAATATAATCGCTTACTGGATCTTCACCGTTTTCTTTTCTAAAAAATTTTATTTCCCATATCATACTTATATTTTATATCATAAGCGATATAATTTCAATATCATATATGATATAATTTACCCTTAAAATAAAATTTTATGCTGTGTAATTTTAGCACTTGCTCAGGAGATGAGTAAAATGATTAATTGTGCAAAGGTTTCATTTCGCGCAATGTAATGAATTTATAAGTGAAATGGACTTGATTTATTACCCCTATTTTATTTTTGCTTCTACAGTAAGTACACTTTTTTCTGCCAATAAAAAAGTAAAAATTAATCATTTCTTGTACTATTAATTAGAAAAGTTGTATAATTAAGGTAAGTAATTAAACGGAGGGGATAACATGGCTTTAATTAAGTGTACAGAGTGCGGAAAGGAAATATCATCTTCAGCCGATTCATGCCCTAACTGTGGAAATCCAATGAGTACAGGTATAAAATGTCCTACCTGCAAATCAGAAAATATAAAAAAGATAAGCGGTGCAAGTAAAGTCGGCTCAGCGGTTATGTTCGGAGTATTTGCAATTCAGATGGTAGTCCACTAAGTATTCCAGCACTAAATTACAAGTTTAAGAACTTACTTGCCAACAGCAATATGAAGCATATAAGATTTCATGATTTAAGGCATAGTACTGGAAGCTATCTTTACAAGAAGGGCATGGACTTAAAGAAGATTCAGGAATGGATGCGACATGCTAAACTCAGCACTACCATAGAGATATACGTACATAATGACAAAGACAATAAAAAGGAAACTGCTAATACAATGAATCAACTTTTTAAAAAAGCAAAATAAACAAATTTTTAGAAAAATATAATAAAAAACAGTATTTTTAGAAAACCGTAAATATAAAACCTTGACATTTCAAGCGTTTAAGCATTATAATATGAAAATCAGTCAGTTCGAAACCATCCTGACTTAAAACAAAACTATGGAGGTATGAAAAATGAATAGGAACAGATACTTGGTACATGCTGCTTTTATTGCAGCTGTATATGCGGTGCTCACCATTGCATTTGCGCCGCTGAGCTATGGACAGGTACAGGTCAGATTTGCAGAAGCGTTAACCATTCTGCCGTTCTTTACACCGGCTGCCATACCGGGTCTTTTTGTAGGCTGCATTGTAGCCAACTTTTTTGGTCCCGGTGGAATCATCGATGTAATCTTTGGAAGTGCAGCAACTCTTATAGCCGCATATCTATCGTACAAAATGCCGGCGAAATTGCTGGTGCCGCTGCCACCGGTGATAATAAACGGAATTATTATAGGATATATGCTGAACTATCTCTACCAGCTGCCTTTGCTTATAACCATCGGGTGGGTAGCATTGGGACAATTGATAGCTTGCTACTTCATAGGATATCCGCTGCTGCTTCTTCTTGAGAAATACAAGGATAGAATATTCGGATAACAAAACAGCTTATCAGATCAATAATCTGATAAGCTGTTTTATCATTATATACCCTTAACGGCTTGCTCAATCCGCTTAAGCCCTTCCTCAAGCAGGCTCCTGGGACAGGCTATATTCATGCGCATGAAGCCTTCTCCCCCTTCACCAAAGACAGCACCATCATTTATTCCTACCTTAGCCTTATTTACAAAGAAGCTTACAAGATCTTTTTGATTCATTCCAAGCTCTCTGCAGTCAAGCCATATCAGATAGGTGCCCTCCGGCTTAGACACCTTTATTCCTGGTATATTGTTTTTGAAATAATCCAGCAGGAAGTCAAGATTGACTTCAAGATAAGCCAATAGCTGGTCCATCCATTCAGCTCCGCGGGTGTATGCGGCTTCCAGCGCTGTAATACCGAATAGATTGCTCATTTCTAACCCAAGACTCTTTATAGTGTTATTGAACTTATTGCGCAGATTTATGTCCGGAATGACTGCCACAGAGGTTGACAGCCCTGCGATATTAAAGGTTTTACTGGGAGCCAGACAGGTCACTGTACGCTTAGCCAGCTCTTCGGATATTGAAGCAATGGGCGTATGGGCATTGCCGCTGTAAATAAGGTCTGAATGTATTTCATCGGAAATAAGTATGACATTATGCTTGCTGCACAGCTCTCCAACCTTCACAAGCTCTTCCCTGCTCCAAACTCGGCCTACGGGGTTATGAGGACTGCAGAGTATCATGATTTTCACACCATTCCCAAGCTTGGCATCAAGGTCCTCATAATCCATCAAATACTTACCGCCTTCCCGTATTAACCGGTTGTTCACGATAACTCTTCCGTTCTTTTCTATTGATGAGAAGAAAGGGTAATAAACAGGTGTCTGCACCAGTACCTTATCCCCAGGTTCTGTGTAGGAGAGGACACTGAAGCTTAATGCAGGAACCACCCCGGGACAGACTGATATCCAGTCATTGGCTATTTTCCATCCGTGTCTTTTGGCTATCCAGTCAGTAATGGAAGCATAAAAGGAATCGGGCTTTTCAGTATAACCGTAGATTCCATGCTGAGCCCTTTTAACGATAGCATCAATTACTGGCTGGGGAGCTTCAAAATCCATATCTGCCACCCACATAGGGAGTACTTCTGTATTGCCGAAGACCCTGTCAAGACGATCCCATTTAACTGAACTTGTGCCCAGTCGGTTTATGCTCTTGTCAAAGTTGTATTTCATGCTTTTACATCTCCTTTGTAAAATACTTTGAATATAGATACTATATAATTGAATTATATATCATTCTATATATAAAATATATTTTAGATGTATGATTTTGCGTTAAAATAAGGGTAGGGGAATTAATTAGTAAAGAATGAAAGGAAGGGGTTACTATATTAGGTAAATTGAATGAAGAGCTTATGGAAGTGAACCTTAAGCTTAGAGAACGGGATAAGCTGAGAAATATCTTGAGGAAAAGCCGTGAGGCGCTGGCAAACAAAAAAGAGAAGCTGACAGAATGCAGTATTATTCTGGAAAAGGAGGGTGGTGATTT
>LOES01000228.1 GCA_001515955.1 Clostridia bacterium BRH_c25
GTGCCAAGACAGACATTGCAGTACAAAATAGGTAAATACAATATAAGAATTTATGATGCCGAATTTTAAGCGATAATAAAAAAAATCAAGGAAAAAATATTTGGGCAATGAGCAGCACCCATTGAAAAATGGGTGTTCTTTTGTATTCGGCATAATTGGCATATAACTTGCTTATGTTAATAAAGTAACATGAAATCTATGTAGGGGCGACCATTGGTCGTCCATTCGCCCAATATAATTATAAGGAGGAAAACAACCCATGAAAAAAGGATGCAAATTTGGTACTCACAGGGTTATTGAGCCTGTTGGAGTATTGCCGCAGCCGGCAAACAAAATCGACAACAATATGGATGTGCTCTATGACAATGAAATACTTATCGATGTTCAAACCCTGAACATTGACTCAGCAAGCTTTACACAGATAGAGGAGCAGGCTCATGGTGATGAAAAGAAAATCGAAGAAATCATGCTGGGTATTGTTGAAAAGCAGGGTAAACACAGGAATCCGGTTACAGGCTCAGGAGGAATGCTGATAGGTACAATTGAAAAGATCGGATCTGCTTTGGAAGGCAAGACCGACTTAAAGGTTGGGGATAAGATAGCAACACTTGTATCGCTTTCATTAACTCCTCTCAGAATAGATAAAATCAAGGAAATCAGAAAAGACATCGATCAGGTGGATATAAATGGAAAAGCAATACTTTTCGAAAGCGGAATATATGCAAAGCTTCCGGCAGACATGCCTGAAAAGCTTGCACTTTCAGCACTGGACGTAGCAGGTGCTCCAGCCCAGACTGCCAAGCTGGTTAAGCCCGGTGAAACAGTTTTCATAATAGGTGCAGGCGGTAAGTCAGGAGTTCTTTGCTGCTACGAAGCCAAGAAAAGAGCAGGAGCTACAGGCAAGGTTATCGGCTGCTGCGGAAGTCCCAAGAGCGCAGAAAGATTGAAAAAGCTTGGTTTGTGTGATGAAATATTTGTAGGCGATGCCAAAAAACCGGTAGAGATAATGAATAAGGTAGCAGAGCTTACAAACGGTGAGCTGGCTGATTTGACAATCAACTGTGTAAACATACCCGACACAGAAATGACAAGCATACTTGCTACAAAAAATACAGGTCTTGTATATTTCTTCAGTATGGCAACAAGCTTTACAAAAGCAGCTTTGGGTGCTGAGGGCGTGGGAAGCGATGTTACCATGATAATAGGTAACGGCTACACAAAAGGACACGCAGAAATAACACTCCAGATACTCAAGGAAAGCAAAGATTTAAGAGACCTTTTCACAGAGATGTATGCATAATTAGTCGCGAGTAACTAGTCACTAGTCGCGAGACGCAAGAAAATTCTTCGAAGCCTTAGCTTAATTCTAGAGACTAGAGACTAGCGACTAGAGACTGTTTTGGCGAAGCCAAATAAATATAGGAGGTAAATGCATTGAGAAACTATAAAGACATACCTTTATGGAAGGATGTCACTCCTGAACAGTGGAATGACTGGAAATGGCAGGTATCAAACAGAATAACAACAGTAGAACAAATGAAGCAGGTAATAAATCTTACTCCCGAAGAAGAAGCAGGGGTGCACGAGTGCTTGAAGACCTTAAGAGGAGCAATTACTCCCTATTATGCATCCCTTATGGATCCAAACGACCCGGACTGTCCAATAAGAAAGCAGGCGGTTCCTACTTCACAGGAGCTCCACAAAGCAGATGCCGACATGCTTGACCCTCTTCATGAGGATGAAGATTCGCCGGTACCCGGCCTGACTCACAGATATCCGGACAGAGCACTTCTTCTGATTACAGACCAGTGCTCAATGTACTGCAGACACTGTACCAGAAGAAGATTTGCAGGACAGCACGACGAGCAGATGCCTATGGAAAGAATAGACAAGGCTATAGAATATATTAGAAACACGCCTGTTATAAGAGATGTGCTTCTCTCCGGCGGAGACCCGTTACTTGTAAATGATGAAGTGCTTGAATACATCATCAGAAAGCTCAGGGAAATCGATCATGTGGAGATTGTAAGACTTGGATCAAGGACTCCTGTGGTCATGCCTCAGAGAATAACTGACGATCTGGTGAACATGCTCAAGAAATATCATCCGGTATGGCTCAATACCCATTTCAATCATCCGAAGGAAATCACTCCTGAGTCTGCTGCCGCTTGCAACAAGCTTGCTGATGCAGGTATCGTACTTGGCAACCAGTCAGTGCTGCTAAGAGGAGTAAATGACTGTGTGCATATAATGAGAGATCTTGTACACGGACTGGTAAAAATGAGAGTAAGACCATACTACATTTATCAATGTGACCTGTCAATGGGAATAGAGCATTTTAGAACTACAGTGTCCAAGGGCATTGAGATTATTGAAGGCCTTAGAGGTCATACTTCCGGCTTCTGCGTGCCTACCTTCGTTGTTGATGCTCCCGGAGGCGGCGGAAAGACTCCTGTAATGCCGCAGTATGTAATTTCACAGAACAAGAAAAAAGTAATACTCAGGAACTTTGAAGGGGTTATAACCACTTATACTGAGCCTGAATACATTGAAGAGCCATGTAATTGTGATGTATGTAAAGGCAAAAGGGATGACAAATTGTCAGGTGTTGCAGGGCTTCTAGCCGGAAATGCAATGAACCTTGAACCAACGGAAATGCTCCGTAAAGACAGAGCAAAAGCAAGACATAAGTAGAAGAATGCGAAGCATTCTTCAGACTCGAGATACGAGATGCGAGATGCGAGGAAAGCTCGGGTATTCCTTATAGGTCCAGGTACGTGTAACACGGAAGGGCACGGCGAAAATTATATTGACATTATAGCTATATACAACCATATATGTCATCCTGAGCAACGCGAAGGATCTTTGACCCTTAAGCAATACCCAGACATCCCCGTATCTCGTATCTCGCATCTGCGCACGCTAGGGCGCATTATTGTACTATTGCCGCACCTGAAAGGAGTATTTTATGACCAATACCCGGCTTATAGATCTTATTTATCCGCAAAACAAAATAGTATCTATAGTAGGTACCTCCAAAAACGCCGGCAAAACGGTGACCTTGAATGAGATAATCAATCAGGCTCACGAAAAGGGAATAAGGCTGGGCCTCATTTCCACCGGAAGGGACGGGGAGCGGAGGGATGTACTTACCGAAACAGAAAAGCCTCCTGTTTATGTCAGGCGCGGTACGATAATTACTACGGTAGAAAGTGCGGTAAAAACAGAGTATGCAGGAATAGAGATATTCAGGGTAACGGACTATAATACTCCCATGGGAAGGGTTGTCCTCGGCCGTGCCACTGAGGACGGCAATGTGGAAATATCGGGTCCTCACTCATCCTTTACAATAAAAGAGATGTGCCTTGAAATGCAGAGCCTTGGAGCAGAGCTTGTATTGATTGACGGTTCCTTGGACAGGCGCGCATCGGCAGCTCCATATGTTTCCGAGGGAACTGTACTGGCGACCGGTGCTGCACTGGCGCGGAATATCAACGGAGTGGTGGAAAAAACCATGCACATTATAAATACCTATTCGGTGCCGATGATAGAGGAAGAACATATAAGGGATATTGCTTACAACGCAATTGATATGGGTAAGTCGGCCGTGATAGCTTCCGACGGCAGCATAACCTATCCTGATACAATGGTCTCTCTCCAGTCCGGAGATATTATATCGGAATATCTGAAGGAGGACACGGCCTATATAGTTTTGAGCGGTTCAGCAACTGCAGGTACCCTGAAGGACATACTGCTGAACAGGAAAAGCTCTTTTAAGATAATTGCAAAAGACTCCACCAGGATTTTCATACCTGCTGCAGATTTTCACATCCTTCAAAAAATGGGTATGGAGCTTCGGGTAGCGGAGAATATAAATATCATTGCTGTAACGGTTAATCCGTATTCCCCCGAGGGCTATTACTTCGAACCTTTGGAGCTGTTGGATGCTATGAGGAATGCAGTTCCGCATGTGCCGGTTTTTGATGTTTTACAGGGAGAATAAGGGAGAAGATTTTATGCTGATGGATGAAAAAACAAAATCATTATTGGATTTTGAAAGAGTGCTGGCCGAGCTGCACCCTATGACCCCCTTCGGCCAAAAATTGAAGAGCAATATAAAAGCTTTTGAGGCTTGTGAGAAGGAGCAGCTGCTGGAAGAACTGGACAGAGTGGCGGCAATAAAGCAGCTCATTAATTCACAGAGGCCTGTTTTTGTTGAAATCAGAACCCATATGAGGCAGATCAAGGACATAAGGAAGTCGGTTGAAAGGTGCATAGCCGGTGGAGTATTGAGCGTTGTGGAGTTTTTTGAGCTGAAGAATTTTGTGTATATTGTGAAGTCGGTATCGGAAAGCCAGAAAGCACTTCAATGGGCTATTCCCAACAAGTATGCGGTTAATGAGCTTCAATGGGTAGAGGCTGTACTTGACCCGGAAAACACAGGCATCAAGACCTTTTATATTTATGACAACTATTCTGAAGCATTAGCTGAAATAAGAAAACAGAAAGCATTATGTGAGCATAAGCTGGATATCTTAAAGAAGGAAGCTGTAAAAAAGGCAGAAGCGGAGCTGGGCATCCCGATAAGGTCCAGCGGCGAGATAACTGTGAGCAAGAGCCAGACTAACCTGCTGGATAGGCTGAAGAATAATGCAATGGTCCAGGGGGCGGGAGAGACATATATAAATGTTACATACAGGGTCAGGCCGAGTGAAGACATGCTGGAGCTGATAAGAAGCATAGAGATTATGAAGGGCGAGGAAGCCGTAGAGGAAGCATTTATACTTGAGAGGCTCTCTTCAAGGATATCCGGCAGAGGCAGTGAGATACTGGAGGTTATGGCTGCAATAGCAGAATTTGATCTGCTGGTTGCAAAAGCATACCTTGCCAATGGCTATAACGGGATTAAACCTTTGATATGTGATAATGTGAAGCTGACAATCCATAACGGAAGGCATCCTTTGGTAGAGGCAGGGCTGAGGAAGAAGGGAAAACCCTTCACTCCTGTAAGTGTTAATCTGGACAAAGGAGTGGCGCTTATTACCGGAGCCAATATGGGAGGCAAGACTGTTTCCCTGAAGATGATCGGACTGCTTGCGGCAATGGTTCAGCATGGGTTTCTCGTGCCCGCCGACCATATGGAGACAGGTATGAACGCACATATATATATTTCTGCCGGAGATGAGCAGTCGATAGATATGGGACTCAGCACCTTTGGCGCGGAAATACGGTCGGTGAAGGAAGCACTTGTGAAGTCGGA
The DNA here is from genome assembly GCA_001515955.1 of Clostridia bacterium BRH_c25. The sequence continues at coordinate 5,261 of LOES01000228.1, forward strand.
AGAAGAGGGTCTTATACTTATAGATGAATTGGCCAGAGGTACAAACCCCCATGAAGGCTACGCGATTTCTAAGGCAATAATAAACTATCTTTCAGATAAGCCTGGGATAACTGTCATCACAACCCATTTTGACGGACTTGTAAGAGAGGGTATCAAGCACTTGCAGGTAAAGGGGTTGAGAAATATAGATTTTGACAATATAAAAGCTTCTGACGAAATATCCGAGCATATGGATTACACGCTTATAGAGGTTGAAGGTGAGTCCAGGGTACCTCAGGATGCCATAAACATATCCCGCCTGATGGGAATCCCTGAGGATATACTTCACCAGGCAGAAGAAATAATGAATAAATAGACTAAGTCACTAGACGCTAGTCACTGGTCGCTAGTAGGGGCGCTCATGGGGCGTCCGCAAAGGCTTCGAAGCCTTTGCTAAACACTAGAGACTAGCGACTAAAGACTAGTGACTAAATATCGGAGGTGTTTACATGAGCAATCTGAATCTAGACAGAAGTCAGATAGACAATGCGAGGGAATCAGCCAGACAGATAGCGGAAGAAACGCAAAAATTTATTGATATTCATACTACGATATCAGTTGAAAGAACAATAACCAGACTTCTCGGAGTTGATGGCACAGACGATGTCGGGACTCCGCTTCCCAACGTTGTTGTAGATAATATAAAGAAGAATGGCGGCCTTGGTATTGGAGCTGCATATTTTCTGGTAAATGCTGTATTGAACACAGGGCTGACAACTCAGGAAATTGCCGAGAAGGTAGCTTCCAGAGAAATGGACCTGACCAAGCTGCCTGTAAAGTCGGAAAAGGAAATCAAAGACAAGGCATATGAGCTGGCTGCAAAAATGGTTGACAGGGTAAAAAGCAACAGGAATAAGAGGGATGAATACCTGAACACTATCGGAGAAGGCAAAAAGCCGTACTTGTATGTAATTGTCGCTACAGGAAACATCTATGAAGACGTAGTCCAGGCACAGGCAGCCGCAAAGCAGGGAGCAGATGTAATAGCGGTTATAAGGACGACAGGACAGAGCTTGCTTGACTATGTTCCCTATGGAGCAACAACTGAAGGCTTCGGTGGAACCTATGCAACACAGGAAAATTTCAGGATTATGAGAAAGGCTCTTGATGAGGCAGGCCAGGAGGTCGGAAGATATATAAGACTCTGCAACTACTGCTCAGGGCTTTGCATGCCCGAGATTGCCGCAATGGGAGCTATGGAGAGGCTTGATGTAATGCTGAATGACGCATTATATGGAATACTTTTCAGGGATATCAACATGCAAAGGACATTGGTTGACCAGAATTTCTCGAGAATAATAAACGGTTTTGCCGGCGTAATAATAAATACCGGTGAAGACAATTACCTTACAACTGCCGATGCTGTTGAGGAGGCACACACAGTGCTGGCTTCGCAGTTCATAAATGAGCAGTTTGCACTTAAGGCGGGGATACCTGAGGAGCAGATGGGCCTGGGCCATGCTTTTGAAATGGAGCCGGGCATTGAGAACGGCTTCCTGCTGGAGCTGGCACAGGCGCAGATGGCAAGAGAGATTTTCCCCAGGGCTCCTTTGAAATACATGCCTCCGACAAAATACATGACAGGCAACATATTCAAGGGACACCTACAGGATGCTCTCTTCAATATTATATCAATATGGACCAATCAGGGCATCCAGCTTCTTGGAATGATGACAGAAGCGCTGCACACTCCCTTTATGGCTGACAGGGCGCTTTCCATAGAGAATGCAAGATATATATTCAACAATATGAGAAGCCTGGGAGACGAAGTTGAGTTTAAACAGGGCGGAATAATTCAGACCAGAGCTGCGGAAGTACTTGAAAAGGCTGCCGCACTTCTGAAGGATATAGAAGAAGAAGGGCTTTTCGCAACACTGGAGCAGGGTAAATTTGCAGGAGTGAAGAGAAGCAGGACCGGTGGAAAAGGATTGGACGGCGTAACGGAAAAAGACAAAAAATACTTAAATCCCTTTATAGAATTGATGTTGGGATAAAAACAGATGCGAGATGCGAGATGCGTGTAGGGGCAGCCATTGGTCGTCCGCCTGTAACGCATACCCAGAAACTTCTCGTATTTCGAATCTAGAATCTCGTATCTAGTAAAACATGGAGGTGTTTTCATGAGTTCAGGTTTGTATTCGATGAATAAGAGGGAATTTGACATAACCTTTGATCCTAAAAGAGTAAAGCCCTATGGAGATACAATGAATGACGGCAAGGTGCAGCTGAGCTTCACACTGCCTATAAAGGCCGATGAGTTGGCTTCCGAGGTTGCCAAGCTTTACGCAATGAAAATGGGTATGGAAGAGCCCAGTGTAGTACACATGGCTGACCTGGGAGTCGGTTATTCCTTCTTTGTGGTATATGGAAGCTGCATTCATACAATCGATGTGACCGACGTAAAGGTCACCAAGGTTGAAAGCTCGGTAATGAGTATGCATGAAGTGGACGAATATATAAAGAAGAACATAGGAAGAAAGCTGGTCGTTATAGGTGCCAGCACAGGTACCGATGCCCATACCGTAGGAATAGATGCAATAATGAATATGAAGGGCTATGCAGGGCACTACGGACTTGAAAGGTACGATATGCTGGAGGCGTATAACCTTGGAAGCCAGGTGCTTAATGAGGAATTCATAAAGAAGGCTGTCGAGCTGAATGCCGATGCACTTCTGGTATCTCAGACGGTAACCCAGAAAAACGTACATGTGCAGAATATGACCAACCTCATTGAACTGCTTGAAGCGGAGGGGCTTCGCGACAGGTTCATAGTAACCTGCGGAGGACCAAGAATATCCCATGAGCTTGCAAAGGAGCTGGGGTATGATGCAGGCTTCGGAGCAGGAAGCTATGCGGAGGATGTGGCATCCTTCGTAGTGCAGGAAATGGTCAGCCGGGGAATGAAATAAAAGGTAAAATTTTAAAGCCCAAACTTGATTTCCCAAGAACAATATGATAATATATACTTATGAGTTGCAAACTTATGAGTTTTTAAGTGGAGAGGCGATTATACATGTTTGTGGGAAGGCAACAAGAGCTTAAAAAGTTAAATGTGATGTATAAAAGTGGACAATTTGAGTTTGCCATAATCTATGGCAGACGAAGAGTTGGCAAAACCACGCTTATTAAAGAATTCTGCAAAGGTAAAAAAGCTATTTACTTTATTGCACGTGAAGCGAATGATTTGATTAATATAGAAAATTTCAGTACGGATATTTTTGCTGTGACTTCAAAAGAATCAGAGGGGAATGTATATTTCTCAAATTGGGAAAAAGCCTTTGACTATATTTACAAAATATCAAGTGATGAAAGAATTATACTGGTTATTGACGAATACCCCTATCTGGCTCAAAGCAACAGGGCAATCTCGTCTATTATACAGGCGCACATTGATATGAAGCTGAAAGACGGCAAACTCTTTCTGATTCTTTGCGGTTCATCTATGAGCTTTATGGAGTACCAAGTGCTAGGATATAAAAGCCCTTTATATGGCAGACGCACCGCCCAGTTTAAAATCAAACCCTTCACGTATTATGAATCTGCAGAGCTGCTGAATGGGTTTAGCGCAGAGGAGCAAGCTTTACTATATGGAATGACAGGGGGAGTTCCTGAATATCTGGCCAGAATCAGATTAAATTTGAGTGTTAAGGAGAATATTGAAAATTTATTCTTAAGCGAATCCGGGCACTTGTTTGAAGAACCTGTAAACCTTTTAAAGCAGGAATTAAGAGAACCCGCTACCTACAACGGGATTATTGCGGCTATTGCAAACGGAGCCTCAAGGCTGAATGAAATTGCTACCAAGAATGGTCTTGAAAGCAATAAATGTGCAAAATATATTTCCGCACTTATGGCATTAGGAATTATAAAAAAAGACAAGCCTCTAACAGAGGATGAAAGCCGGAAAAGCATTTATTTGCTGGATGATCAGATGTTCCGCTTTTGGTACAGGTTTATTCCAAACAATATGAGCAGTATTGCAACAGGATTGTCCGATATTGTATATGAAAAAGCTATTGCTCCCCAGCTTCCAAATTATATGGGGCTGATATTTGAACAGATTTGCACACAATATCTTATAAGGGAAAATGCAAAACTGTCTTTGCCTTTTGTGTTTGGAAGAATAGGCAGGTGGTGGGGCAATAATCCTGAAAAGAAGAGGCAGGAGGAGATTGATATTCTTGCTGTCGATGATGAAAATGCTATTTTCGGAGAATGCAAATGGAAAAATGAGCTAACCAGCGTTGGAGTTTTAAATGAATTGGTAGAAAAGAGCGGGCTTTTTAAAAAATATAAAAGTAAGCATTACATGCTGTTTTCAAAATCAGGTTTTACTGAGGAACTGGAAGAAGCTGCTGCAAAAATGGGCAATGTAGGGCTTGTGGATTTGAAAAAGCTTTATGAGTAATGAATATGCCAAATAATACAAGGGTTGCAATCAATGGAGATTTCAAAGATATGTAAGGGGTACAGAGGGTAATAGGTTATTGTGAAAGTATGGAAGAAATAGAAATAGAGAGTAATAGAATAAATAGAACTGTCGGTTTTAATATGACCGGCAGTTTTTTTTATAACGAGTAGGAAAGTATAAATTTCCTTAGTGTGCCACTTGACCTCAACGAGTTTCATAAAAGGCTTCCTTGGTTGTTAAAATGCTTTAATAGAAGCTTTTTTTACAAAACACATTGCAAAAAGGTCCTTTGGTATGATAGGTATTGACATAAAATTACATAATTTGTATAATTTCCATAAACGTCTAAATAAATACAAGTAAGCGGGACGTAATTAACCTGTGGGGTAATCGGATAAAGCAGGTGCGGTTGCCACTCTCCCAAAGGGAGGTGGTGCTTATGAGTACATTTGAGACATTATCTTTGATGATAATGTTCTCTGTGCTAGTGATTATTAACACAACAACTTTCTTGTCTTTCATAGTGTTAATAATCACATCCTTGATTCAGTGCCTCGCATGCCCTAGAAGGGATATACGTTACGAGGCACTGTTATAGCAATAATGGACTCTAAAAAGAAGTAACCGCCCTGCTGAACCCAGGACGGTTATAGTTTAACTATACGTTTGGGCGACCGCACTTGCGGTACGATTACCCCATTTATATTATATCACAAATACAAATATTGTAAACACTATAAATTATTAATGAAATATACACCCGGTACAGGGGATAAAGGAGAATGCTGAATGAAAAGGATTATTTCAATATTCATTACATTGACTGTTATGTGCTCATTATTATTAGGGACAGTATATGCAGAACCAAATTTAGCGGCCAAATTCAAAGATGTAAAAGAAACCGACTGGTTTGCGGAAGCTGTAGGTAAAATGAATATACTTAATATAATCGACGGACTTCCGGATGGCAGCTTCAACCCCCAGGGACAAGTCACAAGGGCACAATTCGTCAAAATGCTTGTGCAAGCTATGGAATACAAGAAGATAGACAGTATAAGCTTTGAGGACCTGAAGCCATTTAAAAGCAGCAAACCTCACTGGGCTTGCGTATACATAGAAACAGCACTTAGAAACGGCGTAATAGTAAAAGCTGAATTAGGGGACAGCTTCTTCCCGGATGTGCCTCTGACAAGAAAAGACATGGGTATGATGATGTTCAGGGCATTGGAACTGACAGCCTCAGTAGGAGAAAACCCCTTTGCAGATCTGATGGAAGCCAATGGCTATCTCACAAGGCTGTACGAAGAATACCTTATAAGAGGTACTGCAGAAGGCGGTAAGGTGCTGTACAAGCCTGAAGGATTGACAACAAGAGCCGAAGCGGCAGTTATTATAAACAGGATGGTGGAGTACAAGGCGGATCCCGCTGAATATGTAAAGACAGCCGGTTTTGAAACAAGAATCAAAGAAGGTACTGCAACAGAAGAAGATATGAAGCTTAAAAGAGATATGGAGCTTAAGAAGCAGGCAGAGGATGAGAATTATATTGTTGAGCCGGTGCTTAGCGTAGTAAAGAGTCCCGAAATTATGTATTTTGAGAAATTTATTTACTCTTATATATGTTTAGATAATTATGCAGAATATGTAGACGATGTAGAGGTTAGGGCTGTATGTATAACTGACGATACTCAGAACTATGGATATAGCCAAAATATTAGCACCAGAAAATATCACGAAACTAGGTCGGATGAGTGGTACACAATAGCGCAATATAAGTCTGTTAACAGATCTATAATAAGTATGGTTAATAAACGTGATGGAGTACTGGTTAATGGAGTATCAAATAGTTATGACTATAACTATAAGTCCGGAACCGTACTTGTATACGAAATACAGATAAAAAGAGGCAATTCATTAAAAAAATATATTGTTGATGTTGTAATCCCATAAGGAGGATGCAAAAATAATGAAAAAATATTTATCGTGGTTTTTAGCTCTATTGATGTTTTTTTCTATTTTGCAATCTTTAATCGTCTTGGCTTATGAGTATGACAATATTGATTTTGGGGTAGGTACACAAGCTGATCCAGTACGGTATAAAGACTTTCGAGACCATCTTAATTACATAAAAAAAGTATCTTGCCCCACAGCAGCCTTTACAGTCACCATCGGCAGTCAATCCCGAAACTCCCAAAATACAATCCTGGAAAGTGACGGAGTTACAGCAAATAATCCATTGCATGCAAAGGTTGGAGACTTGGCTTCTATTGCAACTCAAGGAGCCGGTAACAGTGTGGCCAGCGGTAGTTATACTCTGGACAGGTATGATTGGCAGGTTACTTTCAGAGCCGATGACAGCAGCAGCTATGTACAAAAGGAAAACAGCAGCAGCGTATTTTCTAATAAATCCTTTACCTTTGACCGACCCGGTACATATAACTTTTATTTAAATGTAAGAGATAGCATGCCTCATGCCATTACCGAAGGCTGGGGCAACTGGGCTATGAACGGAGTACATGAATCCATCGGCAGGAACCCTGGGCCGACAGGTGATCCTACAGATGATCTTTACGGTTATTGGTACTATGCGCAGGTGCAGGTTATTGTAAAATATCCAACCCTTGTAGAAAATCATATTGATAGAACCACAGGCAAATCCCTGTATCAAGTTGTACATAGGGATATAACTACGAATACAAAGGAAACCCAAATTAAAGCTTTCCCTGGATATAAATTCACAGCATCCAAGGAAGGTTACACATGGGAAGAACTGGATGACTGCCCTTATGGTACACAGACAACGAGAACAGCACATTTCAATACTGAGCAAATGAATGCTTTCCATAGTTATTATTATGAGCCGCTGCTAGGGCTTTTTCCCAACTTTGCTATCAAGCACAATGGAGCCAATTTTACCGACAAGGAGCTTACCGTACAGAATCTCCCTGTTACTGTCAATCTCGAGGACTTGTCGGTAGGTGATAATATAACCAATTGGACCTGGGAGTATAAAACCTCCGATACGCCATCCTTTCAAGTATTCTCTACCATTCAAAACCCTACAAAAGAACTTGATGCAGAAAAGACCTATACCTTCAGGCTTACAGTAAAAAATGCTGCTGAGCAGAAAAGCATAGAGCATTATATTATTGTAAAAAAGGGTACGCCTCCCCCGCCCCCGGTAACGGGTAAGCCACCTGTTGCGGTAATAACAGGCCCATCGGAGAGAATGGCAGGGGTGAGCATTCCATTCTCCGGCGGCAGCTCCTTTGACCCTGATGGTGTAATAGTAGAATATATATGGAGCATACCGGGTGCAAACATTACCTATACTGGAAATGGAGACAGGAATATAACGGCCTGGTATCCTGAACCAGGGGAGTATGACCTGTTCCTTACGGTAGTGGATAATGACGGCATGACCGGCGAATGCATGACAAGCATAAGGATACTGCCTCCTGTGCCTACAGCAGCCATAGATATTACAGGCAAGTTGAAAGAAAACAGGAAGGTAACGGTAAGCGGAAGCAACAGCAGCAGCCCCGCATACTACCCCATCAACAAATACACCTGGACAATGACTAACGGAACGGATGCCAGATATACAGGAACCTTCGGCAGTGATACAAGCAAGGATATGATACTGAAAAAAGCACAGTCATATCGTTTTGATCTGAGAGTTGACAATACCTATGGGCTGTCAGATACAGAAACAAAAACAATGGCAATAGTCCCTGACGCTGCTCCCGTAGCTGATTTTACAATGCCCAAACAGGTACTGCGCAATAAAAACGACGGTGGCAATGCAACTATAACAGTAACTAACCTGTCAAAGTCTACTGATGGAGACACCATAAAAAAGACTGTAGTTTTCTATGCTTATGACAGCAATAACGACGGTAACTTTGACAATGAGACCTGGTATTATTCCAAGGATGGAACCACATGGACAGCTTCCGGTCTGACCTATGCACAATTAAACGGTCTTGACCTGTATAACCTTGCAGGAGCAGGTAATCCGGCCAATTTTATTCTTAAAACCAAAAACGTCGGCAAGTACAAGTTTGAAGCAAAGACAATAGAAGACATACCGGCAGCCGATACCATACCCTCGCTATTAAGTGCCGCTGATTACAGGACAGGCATTACAACAACCTCCAAGCTGCTGAGTGATAAAATAGCAGAAGTGATAAATACAGCTCCAACAGTCAGCTTTGAGGTTAAGAAAACAAAGCCGGCTGATATTTTTATATTCACCGATTATACCGGGACCAAGCTTAACGGGCTTAATTCTGTAATTACTGCAAAAAAGGCACAGCTTAACGCTATTGGCGTAGACCCGAACTTTGTGATTGTCAACACAAGCAAAACCATAGGAACGCAGACTATGAACAAATATAGGTACGTAAGGTACCTGCATTTTGACGTAAAAGTAACAGGGGGTGATGGTACCAACCAGCAATGGACTCCGTCCAACCCAAAGTATATAGATGCAGGTGGTTTTTGGGAACAAAAAGATTCCTATGAAAAGCCTCTGAACGAGATACCCTTCGGCAGGAACTATTCATGGTATCAATTCACAGGAATAACAACAAGAACTTCCCCATATGAGGCTACTACAAGGAACTACAAGGTGTATGATACAGCGGGGGGATATGAGGAGGTTTCCTTTTCTACCTACTATAACTACATGGGCTATTACTACAATTACTCTAATTGGAGTATAACCGGAGTATATCCTGATGCACAGTGGATACCGGAAAACTTTCTTGGAACTGATAATTTGAATGCTGCAAGTATTGATATAGACACAATAAAAACAGCTCCCTTGCGTACCGGCAGTGACAGATATGCAATTTTCCTGTCAGATGGCAAGAGTAAGGATTACTCTCTTGGTTTTGGCAACAGCTTTGCATTCGGCGCATTGACTTCCGACCTTAAAAATTACATCAATCAAAACAATTTCAAGGTTTATACAATTGCTGACCCAAAAGCAATGAACACCCTTATATCAAAAGAAGTAGTCATAGACATGCAAACTTGCGAAAATCGTATTTCCAGTAATGTTTATGCATTGGCTTTTTTTCAATCATCAAATGGTTATTACTATTTTTTTAATGGAAATACGAACAAACCATGCATAGTTGACAGCAGTGTTTTTGGTGAAGTAAAGTCCATTATTTCTCCAGGCTTGATACTGATGAAGAATGGAACTGCAAAACGTTTTGACGGCAGTTCTTTTTACAGTTTTCCGGTTAACAACATTGTTTCCGCGGAACCTGTTAACGGAAGTCAGTATTATGCTGTTTCGACAACCGGTAGTATAGTGATATGTGATTCTTACAATAATATGAGCATAAAACTCACAATACCTGCCACTAATTATGTTACTTCATTTACTGGGTATTCTGAGTATAACGGTAATTACATGCCTTATTCTGTTGTTTTTACGAAAAACAATGTCTATGTAATAAACCTTGATACAATGAGCATAATCAGAAACTTTGCAGTAAATAACTTTATTTCGTATACTGAAATGTATAATGATTATATTGCTTTTGCTGACAGTGATAGTGTTGATGTTCTGAATCTTAATACCATGAATCTATCCAGAACCTTTAATATATCCGGTATTGCGCAACTGTCTTATTTTACGTCTTGGCCGGAAGGAGAAAATTATAGATATGGAGTTTATGTTGTAACCAATGCTGGCCGGGTATATAGAATAGCAGATACAAATAACGATTATTTGCTTGATGTATTGACCAATACTCCTGCTTCGTTCAATGCATATAATATTAAAAAAATAATAGAACATATGTCCGGTGCCGACCTATATATGCTTACCCATGATGAAAAACTTGTTGCTTATAATAGCCAAAACAACTCTGTGTATGTTTCTGAACCTTACTATTCTATAAAACAGGAGTCAATTAATACAAGCGGCTATGCAACAATAGGCAATTATAGTTATAGCCGCCCTTCGGGCCATACCAAGCTTTTCCTGCATAATGACGGTACGGTGAAAGCCTGCTACCCCGTTGTTGTAGGCAGACATTGGTCAAAAAAAGAAGAAGATTATATTAATGATTATGCGCTGCGTACTTATGCTGTTAGTATGCCTGCCGGTATAAGTGCAAAAAAAGTTTCTGCTTCTGCCCTTGGAATGTTTATCCTTGGCACAGACAATAATTTGTATGGGGTTCTCTATACTCCGCAATACCAAGGGGATCAAAGTCCATCGTTATCTTTGTTTATGTCCGGAGTGACGGATATCAGCGACGGCTATGTCCATCGATCCCCAGCCTATGGCAGCTCAGTTTATATTACCAGGACTGACGGAAGCGTTGTGCGCAGATATACAAATAATTGGAACACTTACGGTGTTCAGATTTATACCGGCACTAAATACAATGTCAAGAAATTTAATGCAGTAAACAATGAGTGCTTTTACTTACATAAGGATGGTACGGCTTCTGGTACGTTCTCTAGTGATTTGATAAACAACAACGTCACTATGACTAATCCCTCAGCCGGGTATATAACAATGAATGAACTCATATCCGGCAATCCCAGCAGTATGACCTATGGAGCCGGCCAATATACTCAGGCACTGGACCACCTGGTAAGCCGTTATACCGCAGACCCCAGTTATACATCAAACTACATATTGCTTGGCGATACGGTAGTGTACAATGTCCAATACAGCGACACTGAGAATGATCCAAAGTACAAGGAGTACTGGAAATACAATCATAATCCATACTATTTTGATAATTCTATAGGAACACTGTCTGTCAACGGACAAACACTAAATTATCCGGTTGCAGCCTTTGACAAGACCGGGAAGGTTGATATTGACCTGAAAATAAGGGATAATCCCAAAAACGATGACCGCTTTGACAACTACCGGCTGCCTAATGCGGGTATTGTCAATGCTGCGCTATATGTACACAGGAAGCCAACAGCCCTGCAGCGGATCACAATAGCAGACAACGGTAACGGAACCTTTACCGTCAAGTCATTTGATGCAGGGAGCTATGACCTGGACCATACTTCACGAAGTGATAAGGGCATTGCAGCCAGAGAATGGAGATGGAAGGAATCACTGCAGCCAGGCTGGACAGCGGGGCAAATGAACAAGCCGGATTGTACCCCTGATAAAGCATATATAACACAGTTAAGAGTAAAAGACCTGGAAGGGGTATGGAGCGATTACAATACAATAGAGCTGGATGATGACAATCCCCCGGTTGCTTTGTTCAATATCGACAACTTGGTTATAAAAACAACAGAAAAGCTTAAAGTAAAGGATCAATCCTTCCCTCAAAGCTTCAGTACAATAACCAATTGGCACTGGGTGGTAAAAAAGCTAAATACGGACGGTAGTGCTCCTGCTGCTAATTTACAAAGCACTGTGTTTACCAGCAGTAACAATGGGACTGGTGCTATGGCCGGATTTGATGTGAATGTTATGACTGAATATAGTGGTTCAGGTACCGGCAGATATAGAGTATACCTTCGGGTAAAAAACAGTCATGGATTATGGAGTGACGGAGGTACTGATGCAGTTTCTAATCTTAACAGCTTCTATAGCCAGGACTTTGAAGCTGACAGGCTTCCCACTGCAAGCTTCACTATAGACAAAAATATCATAAAGGTTGATGAGGTTCTTAAAGTAAAGGATCAATCAACTGCCCCAGGAACCTCGCCTCTTGCAAAATGGCAGTGGATAGTTAAGAAGCTTGCTGCAGACGGCAGCGTACCCGGCAGCAATATACAGAATGAACAATTCACCGATAGAAATACCGGAACAGGTGCTATGGCCGGATATGACGTTAATGTAAAAATTGACTGCAGCAGTAACGGGGCAGGAACATACCGCATATATCTAAGGGTAATGAATGGTAATAGAATGTGGTCGGATGGAGGAACAGAGGGCACTATTAATTTGGGCAGCTGTGCTTACAGGGATTTAGCAGTTGATAGCCCGCCAATAGCCAGCTTTGTTATAGACAAGAATCCGATAGAACCTGCCGAGCTATTAAAAATAAGAGACACATCAACCATAACAGGAGTATCTCCGATAAACAGATGGCACTGGATTGTAAAGAAGCTTAATGCAAATGGCACGGTACCCGGTACAAGCCTGCGGGATTTACAGTTTACAAACAGCAATGCGGGAACAGGAGAGCTTGCAGGCTATGATGCCAATGTAAAAACTGATTACAGCAGCGATGGTGTGGGGACTTACAGGATTTATCTGAGAGTGCGCAACAGCAACAATATGTGGTCGGATGGGGGTACGGACAATATAATTAACCTTGATAATTTCTTCAGTCAGGACCTTATCGTGAGAGAGAGCCACAAACTGAGCAATTTCAGAGTTACAAGAATAAAAGACATACATTTGGAAACTTATTACTATGACTCGGTGGCAGGACAATATATCGAAAGACTTACAGATGTTAACGGCATGGCAATAGACTATCAGAATTTCAACGGCATGATAGACGGCTTGACAAAAGGTTATATATTTGAATTTGCAATAGACTCCGCTAACTTTAATGATGAAGCCGACACCATAAGAATAACACCCCGTTTTTATACCTGCGATGATTACTCAAGAGATTCCGAGGAACGGGCCTTATACTGGGAAAACAGCCATCACGAGGTGCTGAAAGCAGGAGAGGGAGGGCATGCTCCATGGGCATCAATAGAGCTTGCAAGGGGCGACAGAACCATTACCGCGGGTAATAATGCAACGTGGAGGGGCTCATACCTTATACCGGGCACCGCCTGGGCTGTGCCTCAGGGAACCCCGGCAGCAGATTCCAAGGGGAGAAAAATAAACAGGGATATTATTGTCAGCTTCGAAATCAGGGGCTATAAGAACGGAGAATTAAAGTATGATTATAACCTGCAGCAGTGGCCGGAGGAAAGGACTTTCGAAAAGTATCCCTATGAAATCGGTGATGTGATAAGGTACAGTCACAGCAAAAGCAATCTGGAGGATAAGAATGTTATAATAAACCGCCCGTAGTGTAATTACTAAGAAGTAATGCAAATGTCATCCTGAACAAAGTGAAGGATCTAAGACCCTAAAGGAATACCTAAGAGTATTTGCTTGGGTTATTCTCACAGGCATAAGATTCGACCCAGGCTCAGAATGACATAGGCTAGGCATTGGAGCCATTTTAGCTTTATTTAGTAGTATTAACACTAGTGAATAAAAAGTGGTTATTGACAAACCTGAGTATATCAATAACCATTTTTTATGCTATTTATTATTCTCGCTGCCGGGGTCTGTTTCTGCATCAGGCGGAACAGGCTTTGGAAGCACTGTTATATAAGTTACATAAGGCTCGCTTACTTCATCGTGAGAATCCGCAACCACAAGCTGAATTTCATAATTCCCCACCTCGGTGAAGGTATAGGATATATTCTGGCTGGAAGAACTGAAAACTTGCTTGTCGTCCTTGGATATAACCCATAAATATGACTTTATATTGTCATTGGCATCGGGGTCGGAGGACTGACTTGTGAAAACCACAGTCTCTCCTGTATAAACCTGTTCCGTGCTTGCAGTAAACAGTGCCTCAGGCTTCGCATTCTGCAATTCGGCTTTGCTTTTATTCAAGGTGGATATATCAAAATCCTTTACAACAGTCCATACTCCTCCTGCAAGCAGAAGTATCAGGATTACTGCAGCAAGTCTGCGAACCGGTGTGAGCTTGCGCTTGATCTTTGCTTTCTGGTAGTTCTTCCTTATCTGGCTGTCTACCGATCCGCTGCCAATAAATACCGAGTACAGGAGCAATGACTTGAAATCACTGTATACCTTTGCTATCGATTCATATTGTCCCTCCAGGCATCTCTGAACTATGGGGAAAAGCGCGGGGGGCAAAATATCCTTTGTACGTTCCGGATCGGCAGCAACAGTATTTGAAAAAATAGCGCAGATGATTTCTCCTATTCTTCCGGATACATCGCTTTTGGTCGCAGATATATTATCGGCAGTAAACTTCAGGTTGCAATTGAAGCAGATATTCTTCCTGCCTGTTACGGCCAGATTGTCGGCATCACAAAGTGAGAAAACGATAAACGGGCTGAGTTTTTCAATATCAATGAGTTGGGTGAGCAAGCTTTCGGTAAGATACATCTTTTCCGTAAGCCTGAGATTGTTGTTGGAAAGAAAGGCCTCCATGGTAGGTCCTGAACAGACATTGCAGACCACATAAAAGCAGAAATCCTCGTAAAAGGTTTCAATTAAGTTTTTGATACAACGGCACTTTTCCTTTGAGAAATCGTCCTTTAAGCTGTATATGGTGTCAGTATCCTTGAATTCGTTGATTATATACCTTTTGGAGTCGTCTGCACCTGTTTTTTTTGCTGAATATATTGTTTGCAGGTCATTTGAAAACAAGGTATCAATTACTTCATATTTTTCTGCGATAATAAGATTGTCCATACAACCACCTCAAACTACATTATTCTACATAAAACAATATTTTCCTTTCGATAATTACATAATTTTGAAAAATATTTGATAGATGCGAGATACGAGGTACGAGGTACGGGGACGTAGGGAACGCATTGCATGCGTTCCACTGTAGGGGCGACCATTGGTCGCCCGGCTTCGAAGGCTTAGCCTAATGCCTCGAACCCCGCAACCTGCCCAAAACATCAGTTTTTGGGCAAAAAAAAGCGCACCCGTTAAGGTGCAATATGAGTGGGGTTAACGATTGTGTGTGTGTCTCCATAAGCTATGAGTTATTCAGGGGTTAAATACAATGCTAATTATAATACATAAAGAATGAATATGCAATAGTTTTTGTGAAAAAGATGTGAAGAATTTGTGAATTAATGAATACAGATTAGACAAGCATATAATTAAACTGCCATAAAACCTATATATTATGCATATTCCCGGAGAGGGAAAATCTGCGCGGAAATGCATGTTTACAAATATATTTGAAGTGTTACAATAATTTGTATGCATAAATATGCATTAATAACCGCAATTATGCAATATTTATGCATGTATCTCCTGCACCCACATCTCGGATCCCCGAAACCTCGTATCCTGTGTCATTGCTATGAAAGCCAATTACCATCGGTGTCATCCTGAGGGAGGAACGACCGAAGGATCTTAAGATACTTCGCTCCGCTCAGTATGACAGGGTGCTTTCGTTTATCGTGGTGCAGGTATGTGTGGAAATTCTGAGTTTACGAAGAATCTTATCCCAGTAAGCATGACCAGAACAAATCATCAATGCACAGAGTATCGGAACCTGAATTAAATATTAAGGTTAGGTTACAATTCTTTCAAGAAAGCTGGGGATTATGGTATAATTTAAGTAATTATATCGCTTCAGACTGCATTGGAAAATGTCGATATATTAGATACGAGATACGAGATGCGAGATACGGGGGTTAGGGCAAAGGCTTCGAAGCCTTTCTTATAGCGCGCATCCCGAATCTTACATCAAGACAAGGGGGAACATCCATGAAAAAGTTTTTTTCTGTTTCAAAAAGATTTCTATCGTTTTTATTGACGTTTATGATAGTATTCTCACTGGTTTCAGATATTATTGTGGTTCATGCGGCTCCTTCCATTACCAATGTGAGGTTCATAAGAACTGTAAACGCAGTAACAAAAGAACAAAGCGGAAGGTTGTACATATATGGTTCAGGTTTTTTGAATCCCTTTGTAAGGGTAGGTGCAACCGGGACTATACCGGCGGCAGTAAATCAAGCGCTGTCCAACAGTTATACGATAGTTGTTGATGATACGGCTGCAATTGCTGAAATGGAAGGTAAAGAGAACATCATAAGAGTAACGACCGAAAACCCGGACGGTTCAACCGCTGAATTGGAATCCACAATGGATCTTTCGGTCATGCCTGGAATAGAGGGTATTTCAAGCTCCAAGGCTTATGTAGGCATGCCTTTGACTATTAGAGGGAGTAAGTTTGATGAACTTAACCCTTCTGATCCTGCGATTGAGGATAATCTCTATGTCGCCGGTACAAGATATAACTTAGGGACAGAATATAACATAGTTGACGGGATAATTTCCATACCTGCGCTGAAATCCCCAAATAATTACGGACTTGCCGGCATACGAATAGAAAGAAGTATAAGACAGAGTGGTATAATCATCAATGAAATAATAACATCGTATGAGAACAGCATAACTGTGGTAAATCAGATGACCGGCATTGAAATGGAAAGGATAGACCCAAATTCGGGACCGAAGAACAAAAGGAATCTGATAAGCATATACGGAAAACAGCCAAACGGCAGTAATTTTACCGGCGATATGAGGATATTCGCCGATTCGGTTGAAGGGGTAAACAAAGGGGTAATAATAGACGGCTTCGGAAAGGTAGTCGGGGTAAAATTCGAGCTTCCCACAAGAGCTAATGCAGGTACTGTGGATCTTGTAATCAGTTCAAGCAACCTCGGAAGTGAATATGTAATGCCTGCAGCCTTTGTATATCTGGATATAGGGAACACCCTCAGTATAGATGCTGATGGGGTAAACCCCAATTTCAAGAAGGAGACCGAACAGAAAATTATTGAGATAAGGGGACGTAACATAGGCTTCTTCAACGGTACCGGATACGACAAGATAACCGGGGTATCGACGGATGAAACTATAATTGGATACGATAGCTACGGCAGCAGCGGCCTTTTCAGCAATAATACATATTACAAGCTCAAGTATAACGGCAAATACAATGGTGCAGATGTAACGATAATAAGGGAGTTCAGAGTAATAATAGACGGTGATGCCACTGTTGTGGACGAGGTGTATGGGACTGTAGACTATACTCCCATATTTGATCTGAGCAAGGATATCGTATATGTGAGACCTGTCGATGTAAATCTGGATCCCAATGAGCCCAAGAGTGTTGACGTATCCGTACAGACAGTGACCACAATATTTACAGAGTCCGGCGGGGCTGTAGGAGATATAATATACAACAGATCCGAAGAGTATATCTTGAAAAACGGTTTTACATATTTACCCGACGAATTATCTCCGGACATAACTTCCATCACTCCCGCATACGGCCCCGGCGACAAGGAAATATACATGACAATAAAAGGTACTGACTTCCAGGTTCTCGAAGACGGGAGGAAACCCAGGGTCAGAATAGGCAGCAGGGAGTGTGTCGTTATAGGTGTCTATGACGATGAAAACAGAGTTGTAGACGGCAAGATAATAACAGCAGGCACCAGAATCAAGCTCAGACTCCCCGCAGGCACAGCTGCGGAGGGTGCGGCAGATGTAGTTGTAATAAATCCCAGCGGCGGGCAGAAGACCCTGACAAACGGCTTTGAATTCAAAAATCCTGCTGAAGCTAAAATGCCGTATATAGATAGCCTGAAGGAAAGCTATGCAGACCTCCGGGGAGGAGATATAAGCGGCGAGAGAGTTTTAATAACAGGGGGAAATATATTTACCTCCGCAGATAATAACCACAGGGTAATAATCACCATAGACGGAGAAAAGGCAGTCATAGTCGGAAAAGTAACCTCAGACGGGAAAACTGTTACGATCATTCCGCCTCCGGGCACTATTCCGGGAATGACCAAGCTGCAGATAATAAATGAAGACGGCACAATGACAAGCGCGGACTTCGAATACAAGCTGGTGACCTCAAATCCCAAGATTACAAAAATTGTTCCGACAATGGGCGGAAAAGATGCAAAGCTGGTTATAAAGGGGGAGGATTTCATACTTCCCGACGATGAGGAAGATGCCAATGACCCAAAACGGAAGGGCTCTGTAGTCCTGTTGGGAGGCAAGGAGCTTAATGCTTATAATTATGGGAAGGATGGGGACGGAAATCCTGTTATAGTTGAAGACGGATACGAAAGCATATACTACTACAATTCACACTATGACCCTGATGGACCGGATGGTATTGAACCCTATGAATTGAATGGAGCCATGGTCAGGGTAATAGATTCCACCACCATTTATGTGGATCTGCCCGACAGATTCTACAGCTTTGGAGGGAGCAGCGATCCATATCTTGTGAGCGAGTTTATACCTCTGGGTGATCTGAAGGTCGAGGTTCTGAACCCTGACGGAGCCAAGTCCAAGGAGAATGTAATATTCAAATACATGAGGCCTCTGACTTCACCTGTTATCACTTCTATGTCCCCGAACAGCGGTTCCATAGACGGAGGCACGGTTGTTACACTGACAGGAAGCGGTTTTAAGAAGGACAATCTTGAGGTTTTCTTTGGTTCGGAAAAAGCCCTTAATATAAGCTTTATCAATGCGACGGAGATAAGGGCAACAGTGCCCAAATATCCATATTCCATTCCCGGAGGCATAGATGAGTTTGTAGTGCCGGTCATGGTGGTGAATTATGACGGCGGAACAGCTGTAAGGGACGGGGCAAACGGCTTTACATACAAGATACCTTCAAGTCATCCGGTAATAAATGCTTTGTATAGAGCCACAGCGGACGGTGAGATCGAGGAGGGGAAAGCGAAAACGCCGGTTACGAGCGGCTCCTCAGCCGGTGGAGACATGGTAATCATTGATGGCTTGGATTTCAGAAGAGAAACCATAGGCGGGAACCCTCCCGATGTCTATTTTAATGGAATAAAGGCTGAAGTTGCATGGCCGGCCAGCTATGAGGACTTTCTAATTGCAGAGCAGCTTGTTGTCAAGATACCTGCCAGCATTGTTTCGGGTCCTGTAGATATAGTGTTGGTAAACTATGATGCAGGTTCGTATACATATAAAGGATTTTCATATTCCATGTCAAAGCCGGTTATAACGGGCATAACCCCCAATTTAGTCAGCAACCTTGGAAATGTAAATCTGGAGATAAAGGGTACAGGCTTCAGAACAGGAAATCTCCAAAGCTTGTTTGAGCTTCCCGACGGAACGCAGGAGCAGGTGGGAAGAGAGACAGACAGCCCGGAGGATGCTGGGAATGTTATAAATACAATGGTAGTATTCGGAGATGAAGGTACAAGCGATAAAAAAATAATAAATACAATAGTAGGACCATATAGTAAGATCATAGGTGATTTGAAATTTGTATTTGAAAGAGCAGGGCAGGGAACAGCCAGAATAAGTGTGCTCAGAGCCTCTAATGATACTCCGGTGGTAAGGCAGCTGAGGGATGCAGAGGGTAATGTTGAACCAGACGAAATGGTGCTGGATATGCCCATAGGCTCGTCCCATATGTTTATACTGAACCATGCCGTAGATTTAGGCATCAATAACAGCTTTGACGAGGGAATCCTTATAGAGACCACCTCAGATTCAATGACTATAACAAGAAGGATAGCCCCCTATGCGGATGTAAGGCAAAACGGGAGCAAGGTCGTGGCTACAGCTCCTCCCATCGACACAACAGGAAGCAGAAGAATATATGTGATAAACGACGATAACGGACAGGCATCAGGGTTGATTAATGTCGTAAGCCCTGACAGCAATCCTGTCATTAACTCCATTGAGCCGGTGAATTACGGTCTGCTGGATGGTGTGGAGGAAGAGTACAATCCGGAAATCAGAGACCAGTATACAGAGCTTTATACATTTGTACCGGTTGCCGGGGGAGCTTTTCTTACCATAAAGGGAGCCGACTACAGGAGAAACGTAAAGGTTTACCTGGAGGACAAGCTCCTGGAAATAGTGAGCAAGAGTCCCAATGACGACGAGCTTGTGGTAAAGGTTCCGGTAGGGACGGAGAATGATATTGACAAGAAGTACAGGATAGTAATAGTCAATGAGGACGGCGGAGTGGCGGATTCCTCTCTGATGGAACAGCCGTATTATGTAGAATATCAGAAATCCGAAAGTAATCCTGAAGTTGCGAGTATTGAGCCTAACAGAAGCTCAAGCGGAAGTGACAGGGAAATAATAATAAAAGGATTTAATTTTAAGAATGGTGTTGTTGTATCATTGGACGGCATTCCCTGTGTGACAGTATTGAGTCAAGACCCGCCGAAGGGGACCAGACTTACGGTGACTATTCCCGCAGGCATGAGCCCGGGCAAGAAGCTTGTTATGGTTCAGAACCCCGATTACGGTTATACTGAAGTCAAGGATGGATTTACCATAATCAGCTCTCCCCGGATAGAAAGTGTCCTTAACAGTAATGGACAGATAATAGATCCGGTAGTATTCTCCATAGAAGGAGGAGAAAAGATTCAGCTTAAGGGCGCAGGCTTTGAGACCGGTGCAAAGGTCATACTTGGCGGGGTTATAAAGGCGAAAAGCGAGCTGGCTGAAGGAGAAACAGGAATTGAAGGACTAAGTGCCGACAATGTTGAGGTGGTTGTGGTAGGAGGTATCCAGATATCTGATGCCGCAGTGACAGGGAATGATACCGTAAGCTTTACCACCCCAAAGCTTATGAGCAGTGAGACAAGCGTTGTCGTAATAAATACCGACGGCGGTGTAAGCAATCTTATTGATGCAAGCTATGAGAAGCCGGCCCCCGGGGTACCGACCGGCGTGCTGATAGAGGCTGTTGACGGAGATACAATAAGGCTTGAATGGGATAAGGTGGAAGGGACAATTTATTATGAGCTGCATGTATCTATAAGCTATGACGGAAAGAAGCTGATCACCTATCAGTACTTTGCAAGTGTAATTCCTGAGGAATTAAACAGCAAAAGGGTTGTATACTTTGTTGACGGGCTTGCATGCTCCACCTGGTACAGCTTCAAGATAAGAGCGGTAAACAATTATACTCAGTCAAAATTCACATCGGCTACAAAGTATGTAAAAACCGGTGATATAATAAGAAATACCCATTATCAGGGAACAGAAGAGTTTTTAGAGACGATACAAGAGGATAAAGTTGTATTCAAAGGCTCTGAGGTAGTATACACCGCCGGAGAAAAGTCCTTGAGCGGCAGTGGAGTCACAGCGGATTTTGATAAACAGTATTACGGCTCGGCCACCCGCAAATCTGCTGAACTGAATTTCCTGCTTATCAAGAAGTACCCCGGCAGCAAGCTGCTTATAAAGGACAAGGATGTAGAACTGGAAATGACAGCCAACAATCTGGCAGTGGATGAAGCAATTATGGTGAGCAGCACACTCCACGCAGATACACAGCTTAAGATAAGCATAAACAGGAATCTGGCAGCCAAGGGTGATGACATAAGGATAAGCCTTCCCAAAGGCTACAAGCTCTTGACAAATCCTTTCGGCATTGAAGTGACGATGCAGGTGGAAAGAGATATCAGAAGCCTGAGGGGAATAAAGGGCGAAGCCACCATGACGTTAAAATATGACGAAGCAAAAGAAAAGCTGTTCCCCGGAGGAGTATATATAGCTTATTACGACAGCAACGAAAGAAAGCTTACGATAATTGAAACCCAAAAACTGAAGGGTGCCCTAAGAGCAAAAGTATCCAAAAGCGGAGAATACATGATAATCGGGAAGATGGTAAAATAGATGCGAGATTCGAGATTCGAGAATTATGCTTAAGCTTCGAAGATTTTACTTGGGTCCTCGCATCTCGTATCTAGCATCTCGAATCTAAACATAAGGAAGTGGTTGAAATGTATATTAACAAAAAAACAATTTCATATGTACTTACAGCTGCATTAGTTTTCAACAGCCTTATAATACCTGCCTACAGTGAGGAGGTCCAATATACAGGGACAACCTCCGGTGAAGCCCTGATAAGCAATTCTACCTATACTGACATAGGCTCTGACTCCAATGGGGAGAACATTATGAAAATGAGCGTCTATTCAGTTATCAGGGAATATGGAAGCAAAACCTTCAGGCCGGCCCAGAATGCAAGCAAGCAGGATTTTCTGGCAGCACTGGTAAGAGCCATAGGGCAGCAGGAAGCGGCTGTCAAGCAGGGAGAGGCTCTCAAAATACAGGATCCCGCCCTTGATCCAACAACTGCATATATATTGGGGCATATTCAGCTGGCACAAAGAAGCGGAATAATAAAACCCGGAGAGCATGATACTGCTTCAGTACTCACCGCAGCTGACAGAGCTGCTGCAAAGGCAGAAGCCGACAAAGTCAAAAAAACTGACTGGAAAATGACAAAAGCCCAGTATGATCAATTGTTTAACCAGAAGCTGGAACAGAAGGCTTCAGCCAGGCTTTACACAGCTCCCGCAACAAGGGAGGAAGCGACACTTTGGATCGCCCGTGCCCTTGGCCTTCAACCGGTTAAAGGGGAAGAGACAACGGCAGTGTTCGGCTATAGTGACTGGGGCAATATAAAGACAGAGAATCTTCCATATATTGAAGCTGTGCTCAAAAGTGGAATAAGTACCGGGGCAGCAAAGAACACCTTTTCACCAAAAGGAAGCATAACAAGGAGTGAAATGGCAGCCATACTCAATTCGGTTGCAAACCAGACCCTGGACAAGCTCGGTTTTACAACCGGTAATGGAAAAGTGACAAGCGTAAAGGCAAAAAGGGATCTGGGCTCTCTTGCGGATAGTTCAGTTACTGACATAACAATACAGAATACAGGCTCTGATGCTGTTAATATAAGCATTCAGAAAAGCACAGGGCGAAGCGTCAATTCCCAGCAAGCCCTGCCGGTAATAAAAAACGGCAAGGTGGGAGATGAATCCCTGATAAATGAAGGGGATGTGGTGGAATACACCGTCAATAAGGACAAGCAGGCAGTGCTGCTTCACGTAGCGCGGCTCAAAGAGGTTGAAGGAACCTTCATAGAATACGACCTGGATAATCAAACAGTACAGTTTACTGATAAAGAGAATAACAGATATTTTCTTAAGGTAATGGCGGATTCGGCAATACAGGCAGAAGGTGAACCGGTAGAAATAGGCAGAGTAGAACCAAACACAGCCGCAAAAGCGGTATTTGCCGACAATGTGCTGAAAAGCATGGAGGTAAAGGTAGCTGTTGAGACTCTGAATAACGATGAGCTGGCAGTGAAGATACTTTATGCCGATCCCATGGGCAATGTGCTTAAAGTGGCGGATGAGTATGATAATAAGCAATATCTTGATATGACTGACAGTACAACGGTGTATATAAATGGTGAACGGCATGGTATTGATGCTATAGGCTTTGACCAGGATGCCGCCCTTAAGGTGGCCGGCGGAAAGGTATTGGAAGTAAGGATATTCACTGATTTGGAAGCGGAGGAGGAAGACAGGACGGAAACCTTTACCGGCAGAATCAGGAATACTTCCAACGACAGCATAGTTGTTTCACCCGACGAAGCTCCGGAAAAGGAAATTACCTACAGACTGGACAATATGACAGCTATTCTGAAGAGGGGCATTACAACTGAAAGAACTGTTCTCAGACAGGGAGACAGGATAAAGTTCCAGGTAAACCCTTCAAAAGACAACTATATATCCAGAATTGAAGTCCAGGGTCAGGGAGCAATGATAGACAAGATATACAAAGGGGATATAGTGGATGTACTTCCTGCAACGGGAGAAATAATTCTTACCAAAGCATATAACTACGGTTATTATGATTGGAAATACGCAGGCAACTACTTGAAATACCCCTTATCCCGAGAAGCGGTATTGTATAGAGGAAATGAAAAGATTGGGATAAACGAGCTTAAGAATTACATAGGCAAGTCAATATACGCAGTATCCAAGGACAACTACGGCACAGAGGAACTGATGCAGATATCCCTGAAGGAAGGCTATGAGGATACTGCCTACAAGACCATTGATTCAATAAAATGGACAGAGAAGCAGCTCACACTTTCAAACGGAAAGCTTTTGAATTATGCAGACGGTACAATTGTAGTAAAGGATGGAAGGCTTCTGGACTCCCGTGATCTTGACAGCAACGTAGGAGCATTCATCATACAGAATACAACCTCTACAGGAGTGGACAATGCTTCGGTAGTTTGCCTGGAAAGCTTCAATGCCTTTGCAAATTACAGGATAAGCAAGGGATATATAAACGGCATCGGAGAGGATTACTTTACTATAGACAACGCCTCTACCCTGTCAAACAACAGTTGGACCCAGGTGGGAGATTTGCTCTTCCGGCTGAGCAACGAGACACTAATATATGATAATGTATCTTCGGATTTCAAGCTTGTAGATCCTGACAGGTTCGCAGAAAGCAGATACAAGCCGTTCACTTACCTGTGGCCCAATTACAAGTCGGCAGGAAAAGATGCCGATGGAAAAGAATATGAACAGCATGTGGATGACGAGTACCATAGTGATTATCAGAAATACAGAACCAGCTCAAAATACCATGAGCATTATATGGTATATGTAGTATATGATGAGGACAACATCGCCAGAGCAATGATGATTTACAAAAAGGATAAGAACAACTACAATCCTGACAGGGTAATAGATACAGAGAGAATGGTGGCAGGTCTGATTGACAGCATTCAGGAATATGATTTGGACCTTATCACCCTGAAGGATGCAAGGGAATACAGCCTCACATACGGACAGTGGAGACCTGTAAGGCCTACCATGCCGATGGACACTGACAGAGCGATAATTATAACAAGGCAGGGAACCGCAGCCGGCATAAGCAATCTTCAAACCAGCGACGAAGCATATATAATGTGCATAGGCAATGAAGCAATATTTGTATTCCTGGAGTAGGGGCGGGTTTCCACGCCCGCCACTCTGAATAAAGTGAATATGCCATCCTGAACGAAGTGAAGGATCTTGACCCTCAAGGAATACCTAAGAGTATTTGCCCGGGCTATTCTCACAGGTATAAGATTCTTCGCATACTCAGAATTACTATGCATTATCTGCACCACGATAAACGAAAGCACCCTGTCATACTGAGCGGAGCGAAGTATCTTGAGATCCTTCGGTCGTTCCTCCCTCAGGATGACACCGATGGTAATTGGCTTTCATAGCAATGACACAGGTCATGAATTGAAGCCTTTATGGAGTATTTCACAGTAAAATCATTAGTTTTAATAAAGAGTATGGATTTACATTGAGGTGGTTATATGAGAAAATTAGTAGTAGCAGTTCTTACAATATATATGCTCGGCATGACGGCAGCCGCTGCGCCGGGATACGAACCCGGCATAAGCGGTGAGGCAACCAGCAAAAAAGGAGAGTTCAAATACCAGGAGGTGGTATTTGTCTCAGGAGAGCCGATTCTTTTAGAGGGTACTTTGAAGGTAAGCGAGGACAGCAGGGGAACAAAGGCCACACTGGAATATGAGCTTTCCAACACCGCAAAAAATGCCAAGCTAAGCCGGAAGGTTGTTTATTTGAATTCAGAGAGCAGCAACAGCCTTGGAAACCAGACCACCTATGCCAGCTCACTGGATCCCAAATACACAGAGACGATACAGATAGGCAGCGACAGTTACAAGCTTGCAGAGTACCTTTTTACCCGCTCAGGGCTGACAGACGACAAGAGTATAATAAAATACCTGGTTTCCGATTGGAACGGCAGCAAGCTTTACTCAAAGAACGATGGAGCCGGAGAAGTAAAAATCGACTTTACTACA
>LOES01000229.1 GCA_001515955.1 Clostridia bacterium BRH_c25
ACCACTGGTTCAGGATTCGGGATCACCACTGGTTCAGGATTCGGAACAACCACTGGTTCAGGATTCGGGATCACCACTGGTTCAGGATTTGGAACAACCACTGGTTCAGGGGCAGGCGGCTCAACGACAGTTGGTTCAAGCTTAGCAACTGGAAGCGGCGCTACAAACGTCGGTGGCACTACAGGCTCCGGCGGTACTATAGGCTCCGGCGGTACTATAGGTTTAGGTATTTCAGGTACTATTTCTTCAATCGTAATTTTTTTGTCTATCCTGGGTGCCTCTTGAGTCCTCGGCCTGTTTACTACTTCATACTTACCCTTCCACTCCAGCTTATCCCTTCCGGTATAACCCGAAAGCGGAACGGATGCCCCGTTGGCCACAGCTGCTACAGTGAAATCTCCAATATTCAGACCGCTTTTTAAAACATTGTCCGATTCAAGTTCATAGGAAAGCTCTCCTCTACCACTGTTATCAATAATAATCTTCCCTATATCCACACCCAGCTTTTTGACGGCTGCCACCAAAATCAGTCTATACTCAATCCGCTCTTCAAGCTTCACGTTCTGAATAAATGTATTGAGTCTTACCTTACCATTCTTTACTTCAATTTTCACATAACCTGTCGGTATCTTCCCGGGTGCCATTTCATATCCTTTGTCATCTTCCTGAAGTATGATAAAGTATCTTTTATACTCATTATTTGATGCCACAGAATAACCCCCTTCTATACATAGTCATTACTAATATATGTATGAAGGGGGCAAATGTGAACAAATTTTTTTGATTTTGTTAATGGGAAAGCTCATTTGCTATTCTCGCAAATTCCTCCAGGGATAAAGTCTCTCCCCTCCGTTTTTCATCAATGTTGTTTTTTGAGAGTATATCCCTCAGCTCTTCCTTGGATTTCCCCAGGTTTCCTGAAGATAGGGCGTTCAGCAGAGTCTTCCTGCGCTGGCCGAAGGATGCCTTCACTACTCTGAAATACATTTTTTCATCCCTCAGAGCTACCGGGGGCTTATCTCTGGAGTCCAGCCTTATTACCATGGATTCAACCTCAGGCTGAGGTATAAATGACTCCGGGGGTACTACCAGAATCTTGTGCGGTATGCAGCGGTACTGCACTGCAACAGAAAGTGCGCCATAATCCTTGCCTCCTGGTGTTGCACCAAGCCGTTCACCCACTTCCTTCTGTACCATGACAGTAATACTCTTCAGATTAATTTCTTCCTCCAGCAGCTTCATTATTATCGGAGTTGTTATGTAATAAGGCAGATTTGCTACTACTTTGACAGGGGTATTTCCAAAGTTTTCCTCCAGTACTTTCTTCAAATCCAGCTTGAGAATATCATCATTTATCAGATTCACATTTTCAATGCCGAACAGTGAAACCTTAAGTATGGGTATCAGGTTTCTATCAATTTCCACCGCCAATACCCTCCCCGCTTTTTCGCAAAGCACCTGCGTCATGACTCCCAGTCCCGGGCCTATTTCCAGCACGCAGTCATCCTTCGAAAGCTCCGAACAGTCTATTATTGTTTTCAAAATGCTCTCATCTACCAGGAAGTTTTGTCCGAATTTCTTGACTATCCTGAAATCATGTTTTTTTATCAAATCCCTTGTTGATGTTGTTATCGTAGTTTCCCTCATGCCCATCATCCTTTTTACCTGACTTTTTTATCTTCATTTTTATCCAATATTTTACTCAATGCCGCCTCAAATTCATCTCTGCTTATGCCATACTTATTCAGGCGATTTATTAACTGCTTCGAATTAGCATAGCCTATCCCTAGTGCAGTACCCAGACTATTTCTAAGCATCACCGCATATTCACTGCCTGTAAGATTGTAATATATCAGATCCTCTCTTGTAAAGGTTGTCCGGACCTCCTCCAGTTCGAATTTTGCCATGGACAGAGCTTTTAGTATGCTTTCCGGAGCTGCATTCTCCACCCCTATATCACCCTCGGACTGAGCTTCTTCTCTGGGTATGAAGGCATGTTTTACACCCTTTACTCTATCGGAAATTATCTTTCGTATCTTTTCTCCCATAAAATCAGGATCGGTAAGTACTATCACCCCATGCTTCTCTTGGGCAGTTCTTATCCTCTCCAATATTCCTTTGTTTATGCCAAAGCCGCTTGTAATAATAATATCCGCTTCTACTGCCCTCCTTACTGCAGCAGCATCATTCTTGCCTTCTACGACAATTGTCTCTTTTAACATAAAACATCCCCGCTCCTATGCTTTGCACTAAACATCCTACATTGAATTCAGAATGCGCAAAATATATTGTCTGCAAAATAATTTATCCACAGGGGTTCACCCTGTGGATAGGCTTTAGAACTTGTATCTCGGCTTATCAAGTACATATACTTTGACAGTTTTCTTGCCATATCTGGCTACATCTTTTGGCGATTCATAATACAAGTCGATCCTATTGCCTTTTATAGCCCCGCCTATATCAGCCGCAAGAGCTTCTCCATACCCTTCCACGTAAAGATGGGTTCCCAGCGGGATTACCTTGGGATCTACTGCAACTATACCGGGCCTTACCTTCAAGCCCGAATAGGTTATGCCATAGTATGGATGGTCAGGATGCTTACCGCAGCTTTCATAAGTTGCATCATAAGCTGTCGCAGTCATTTTAAGTGCTCTTACGAATCTGGTTACCTGTCCTCTTGAAGATATAAAGGTGGTTCTGGTTCCTTCTTCTATTATGCCGTTTACCGGCTCCTTAAGTATCTTCTCCTCAGCAATTTCTCTTTTTACTTCCTTGCCATTTTCAAATATAACCTTGATTGCCAGTTCTTTAAGTCCAGGGCTTCCTTTCTTGACTACAGTCACAATGCCCTTGTCAAGTTTGTCGCTTTTATTTACTTGATTGGTAAAATCCATTTTCATTTCTTGTGTTACGATTCTTTCTTCGACTCTTATTACATCAATTTTAGTAGCTCCACTGATTACAGTATCCATAGCAGGTGTAACCCTGTCTTTTTCCCCAAGCTGGATCTGCGCTTCTCCCAGGGCACTCTTTACGTCGGGAGCAGTTGTTAAAAGAACTACATCCCTTCCATCTGAACTAATAGTAATCTCTCTGGCTCTGGATATTTTTATATTTATTCCGTCTTTAAGCTTTTCTGTCATATCCAGGCTTACTCTATCCTGGGGTTTTATTACTATACTATTTTCCTCAAACACATCTTCAACAGTATTCTTAAAGGTGCTTACAACTTTTACTCCGTCAATATCTTCAATGGTAATATCTTTCTTCATCGCACTGTAGACATAAGATGTAGCGAGTATCAAGCATACTGCAGCGACAGCAATAAGCCTGACCGAAAATAAACTCTTGAACTCCTTCAAGTTTATTTTCATCGTTCAACCTCCTTTTTTTACCTTTGCCAAACGCACAAATCCATTTCTGCTGCCATGCGTTCAGCTCACTCTGCTGTGAATTTTATGGTATTATATACCAATAAACTCAAGCACATAAGTACATTTATTCTAACGTTATTTATTCTCCTTGTCAAATTTTTGCTTCGAATAAAACATTTGACTATTACCCAAACCTTTGACAAATCGGGGAATATTAACTTTTATATTAATATTTTTTCCGCATTTATATATTTTATTCACTTTGCTCTGTCTTCGAAGAATTTGCCCTGAACGCGAAACTCGAAACTCGAAACGCGTAACCAGACCCAACAGGAATACCCATAAGAATTAACAATAGTGCCTTACCCTGAAGTTTGCACCTATGCTGTCAGCCATACTCCTGCATATCTCTATATCATGGGCTGAAATAACATCAACAACAGTAATACAGACCTCCGGAATGCATTTCATGCACTCTTTTGCAAAATCCAATATTGCTTCATAAGCTGCCTCACCATTATCCGGGCTGCAGAGCTTGACATAATCCTCTGCGTTTTTTGCATTCAAGCTGATGGATATTGAATCCACAAGTCCCTCAAGCTCAGGCACAATATTTTTTTTCCATATAAGATTCGCCTGACCATTGGTGTTGACTCTTGTTCTGACTCCTTTTTGCTTGAGATACCTGCATATCTCAATTACTTCCCTGAGCCGCTCCAGTGGTTCTCCATAACCGCAGAATACTACTTCACTGTATAGCTCCGGATTCTCTATATCCGCCATTATTTCCTCAATACTCGGCTCCTTCCGAAGCCAAAGATCAAAGCCCATCACTTCCGGATGATTTCGGACACAAAAACTACAGTTGTTTGCACACCTGTTCGTCAAATTAATATAAAGGGCATCGTTGATTTCATAAGTAATCATTACAGTACCCCCCGGAATTTTTTTATATTAAGGAAAATAGCTTCAATGAAAAGTATATAACTGATATGTAAAAAATATTACAAATATTTCTATAGATAGGCTTCATACTATGCTATTTATGATAATTTTACTATATGAGGAGTATTTAGGCAAGGGGGGGATTTTGAGGCTCGTGACATGCAGTTCGAGAAACCTGATTTATGCAGGTTTTATCTATTTATGGTATAAAATAATAACCGGTTTATCAAAACATCTAAAATACATTTTGATAAACCGGTTATATTCACTAAATATTATTTATATCTTTTCCTGTAAAGTGGCCTTAGCTCGTCAAGAGGCTTTTTCTTAAAGATAAGCTCCCGCATTTTCTCCTCTTCATTCAATACTGATTTTACCTTTTCGTATACGGTTTCTACCAGTTCATAGGGTATGGCACATATTCCCGAGTCATCTGCAACTATCAAATCCCCTGGCATAATAAGTATATCCTTAAGAGTAACAGGCCCGTTCATTTCTATCGCCTGCATTCTGAATTTACCCGTAAGAGCCGTTGTGCCACAGCTCCAAACGGGATAATCCAATTCTTTGATCGTACCAACATCCCTGACAGCTCCATTTACCACAGATCCTGCCAGACCACATGATTTAGCAACTGAGCAAGATTGTCCTCCCATATTGGATACATCAAGGTTTCCTCCAAAATCAGTAACAAGAACATCTCCCTCTTCTGCCAGGTAATAAATATCCCTGGTAGCCATTTTTATAAAATCCTTGTCATTGTATCCCTGCGTTGTGGTCTTTCTTTCAGGTATACTTCTGATGGTAACAGCTTGTCCGACAACTTGTTTACCTGCTATTACAGGTTTAACATGTGATGTGGCGACAGCTCCGCGTACACCCAAAGAATCTAAAATATCCGATACGGAAGTAGACAAATCTTGCATTTTCAAAAAATCGTTAATGATTTCTTTACTTACTCTCGGAAATTTAATTGTCAATATTCTTTCCCTCGGAACAAGACCCCATATCCTTCCGACTTTTTTGTATTCTTCATAATCTAAGTCTCTTTGTTTCCTTTGTTCAATAATTTCTTCATTTGTTTTTTCTGCAAAATCACTCATTCCTTCAATTCTCCTTTTGATATTTTATTTATATTTTATATTGCTGTAAATTCCGGAATGATTTACAGCAAAGTAAAAATATCACAATTACTAATTTGTACCTAATTTAATCTTCCTCTTCCTCAAAACAGCCTTTATAGCCGGAGTGCAAAACGTAACAATTGCCAATGCCAAAATTACTAAAAACATTGGCCTTTTGAATATCAACCACAAATTCCCATAAGTAATGGTATAGGCTGTCCATAAATTGGCTTCCATCATATTACCTAATATCAACGCCAATAAAAACGGTGAAACAGGAAATTTCATTTTTGTTAAAACATAAGCTATTAAGCTTGAAATCAATACAACATATACACTAAACATTGTTTGCGATTCAGAATAAGCGCCTACTACACAAATTACCATAATTATAGGTGCTAAAATTTTCTCAGGTGTTTTTAAAACATACGGTCCCGCTTGGACAAACAAATGCCCGATAAAAAAAACCAAAATATTAACAACAAAAAATCCTACAAAAAAGGCATATACTAAGCTTGGATTATTTTGCAGCAGCATGGGTCCCGGCTGGAAGCCCCTCATTATCAGTGCACTCATTAAAACTGCCGCAGCTGCGCTTCCCGGTATACCTAAAGACAATGCTAAAACCAAGCTTCCTCCGGTTGCCGCATTATTAGCGGTTTCCGAAGCTAATACACCCTCAGGGTTACCTTCTCCAAAAGTCTGAGGTGATTTCGAAGCTTGCTTTGCAGTATTATAGCTCATAAATGCGGCTATGGTAGGTCCTGCCGCCGGAGCGATACCGACAAAAGCCCCTATTACGGAAGACCTTATCATTAAAAATGTATGTATCAATATTTCCTTTGGCTTTAGAAAAAACTTTTTGGCATAGGAAGGTTTAAAATATTTCTCTTCCTTATTAAAATTCTCTATCATATCAAGTACACGAGGGACGGCCAAAGTCCCCAAAATTAATGGTACCAGTGCAAAACCGCTTATAAGATAATAATTACCGAATGTAAAGCGCGTCGCACCGTTTACCGGGTCTGCCCCAACAGTACTGACAATCAAACCAAGTACTGATGCAAAAACACCTTTGACCCAATTATCTCCAACGACACTAGATACAACTGCCATTCCCCACAAGCTGAGTGCAAACAGCTCAGGAGCACCAAACTTTAATGCTATAGCAGAAATAGGCGGTGTCAAAAACATTAGTATAAAAGCACTTGCCACTCCACCGAAAGCAGAACCATGCAGTCCATACAACAGAGCTTGGCTTGCTTTGCCGTTTTTACTCATGGGAAAACCATCAAAGGTTGTAGGTAAAGCTGCTGCCGTACCGGGTATCCCCAATAAAATTGCAGAGATAGAGCCGCCGTACAGTGCCCCTGCGTAAATTCCAGCAAGCATTAGCAAGCCTGTATTAACATCTAAATTGTAAGCAATGGGCAGTAAAAGTGCCATTCCTGTTGTTGCAGACAAGCCGGGCAAAGCTCCGAAAATCGTTCCAATAGTCACACCGAAAATCATAGCAAGTATATTATAAAATTGGAATACGGTCGAAAATCCACCAGCTATTAGACTCAACACTTCATTCATATAATTGTTCCTTCCCTAGAATAATATTTCTGGAAGCGAAATCCCAAACAAGTATGAAAATATAAACCAAATTATCATAGATACCAACAACGACATTATTATTACTGTAGTTTTCTTCATGCTATATTTGCTTATGATAATGAATAAACTGATAAAACATGTAGTAGAAATAATAAATCCTATATGAGGCATCATGAATATATATGCAAAAAATAATAAACAATTTAACAAAACACTCTTCAAGTTGTGGAATTCATGCTTTTCCTTTTTCTTATCAATAACCAGCATAATACTTAAAATAATAAATATTACTAATAACGCCGTAGGGAAAGCTTTTGCTTCAAAGGCCTTCTCTCTTAATGAAAACAGCAAAAAAAGCGAAGTCAATATGCATATAATTCCCACTATTCTATCCCGCATGGTGATTCCCCTCTCAACTAAGAGCTGCTGCAATAAACACAGCAGCTCTTATTTGTTATAGTAACTAATATTACTTTTTAACTACTCCTGAATCTATTATAGCTTTGTACACATCGTGAGAATCATTGATTATTCTTAAAGTATCTTCAGCATTTTTATGAGACATGGTGATGCCGACATTTGCAAACTCTTTTATAGTCTCAGGGTCAGTCATAGTTTTTTCATATATGTCCCGCCATCCTTCGAGAATATCCTCAGGTGTTTCCTTTGGTGCCATAATAGCTCTCCAGACAGTAAGATTTACATCATAGCCATTCTCATTGAATGTAGGTATCTCAGGCCAGAAGCTTGAACGATCTTCTCCGGATACCGCCAGCACCTTCAGTTTTCCTGCATCAACCTGAGCTTTAATTTCAGATGGATAAGGAACTCCCGCGTCAAGGTCACCGCCCAACACGCCTAGAACTATATTTGAACCGCCTTTAATGGACACTCTTGTGAATTCAGCTCCAGAGGTCTGTTCAAGCAAATGCCTGGTATAATCGTGGTTTGTCCATGATCCTGAGACACCTACTCTTACTTTTTTAGGATTTGCTTTTGCATACTCTACAAATTCTTTCAAGTCCATGTCTTTATAAGGACCTTCGGTGCTTACAACCAAATTATTGGCATCAGTTGAATCCATACCTATATACTTAAAGGAATCCTGATTATAAGTTGCACCTTCAACTAAATACTGATCGGACACCAAGGATATTGAAGCTTGTCCCAAAGTCAACCCGTCAGGTTTTGCTTTCATTACTTCTGTATGAGCTACAACTCCGGCTCCCGCTGCCTGGTTAACTATGTTAATTTGAACACCGGCATACTTTTCTGCACATTTCGCAAAAACTCTCGCTGCATTGTCATGGCCGCCGCCTGCACTGGATGGTACTATCAGTGCAACAGCCTTATCAGGTTTCCATAGTTCTTTAGGTGCTTCCGCCTTTACTTCTGTGTTTTCACCTGTTGCTTCTGCCGGTGCTTCTGTTTTTACTGCACATCCTGTAAATACTATGGTTAGAACTAATATACATGATATTATAATTAATATATTTTTATTATATTTCATATATTTTTTTCTCCTAATCTTTTTTAGCTTATTGTTAAGCCTATTTACATATTTGTTTAAAAATGATATAAATATAGTGATATTTTATTTATATCTGCCTTTATTTCTCATAATGTGTATTTTTACATTTGCCGGAATCTTATGTGAAAAGTGATTAAGCATTATGGAAAGTAAAGGTATATTTTTATCCCTCCCATCCGAAAATTTCTCATATTACCACCCCCATTTTAATAAAAATATATGTACTTTTTTGATATTGAATTTGCTGTAGATACAGTAGCTTCAATAATAAACTTCAGTTTTTCATCATCAACTCTGACCTTAGGGCTTCCGACGCATAAGCAACCCCACACTTTGCCCTCAATATCTCTCAGTGGTGCTCCTACACTTATTACGCCGATAGTACTTTCTTCATTATTTATTACGTAACCAAGTGTTCTAATTTTTTCATATTCTCTTTGCAGCTCATTTATATCTACTATTGTATTTGGTGCCTTCTTAATCATTGGTTCTTTTTTTAGCCTTTTTTTAACATCCTCAAAATCATCATATGCAGCCAATAGCTTACCTATAGCAGTAATATTGACAGGTAATTTTTTCCCGATGTCACCCTCAATTCTTATTTCTTCCTTGCTTATAACTCTGTGGACAACTGTGGCTATATCGTTCTCTTTGATACCGAGCGAAACTGTTTCTCCCGTTATGTCTCGCAGTTTTTCCATATATGGCTTGCACATATTCCAAGTAACAATATTTTCATCATACACCTTGCCTAAATGATGTATTGCCGAACCAAGGCAGTATTTTTTATTACTTTTTTGTGTTACAAATCCATCCTTAACTAACGTGTTTAGTATTTTATGCGTGCCGCTCTTGCCACATTCAGCAGCCGTTGACAATTCCGTCAAGGTATGCTCATAAGGGCTTGTCCCTAACTTCTTTAGCAATGCTATTATTTTTTCTGTACTATTCATATTATCATCTCCACATTTCCTATTAGAGAACTACGTTTCCTATGTGTGTATATTATATTATATTATTTATTCTATTTATTGTCAAGATAGAAACATTATACATGTGCAGGGAATATTGTCCTCACTGTTTCATATCATAGAGCCCATCATTATTTACCTGCTTTCTGGCAAAACCCCATATAAGACAAAAACACTGATGCTCCGCGCAGCTACACGATATAATTTTTCTTTACCACCGTGTGCTCAGTGAGTTTCAGTGTTTTCAGTATTACCTGTAATTATTCTATTCCAAATAAGCGCTTTCCGTTCTCCATGGTTTTTTGCGCTACTTCTTCAAAGGAAATGCCCTTGATCTCCGCTATCTTCTCCGCCACAAGTCTCACATAGCCCGGGTAATTCCTCCTGCCTCTGTAAGGCACAGGTGTCAGGTACGGACTGTCGGTCTCTATAAGCAGCATATCAAGAGGTACTTCCTTAACTGCTTCAACTGTCTTTTTTGCGTTATTGAAGGTAACCGGCCCGCTTATGGAAATATACAGCCCCAGCTTAAGACACTCCAAAGCCATCTCAGCACTTCCCGAAAAGCTGTGCAGGACTCCGCCCACCTCTTTAATGCGGGTCTTCTTAAATATGTCCATTACGTCCCCATGGGCTTCCCTGTCATGTATAATAACAGGAAGCTTGAGCTGCCTCGCCAAATCTATCTGTTCAGCGAACCTTCGCTTCTGCACATCCCGGGGCGACAAATCATAGTGGTAGTCCAATCCTATTTCTCCTATAGCCCTGACCTTCTTGTTCTCTG
>LOES01000230.1 GCA_001515955.1 Clostridia bacterium BRH_c25
CGAGATACGAGATTCGAGATGCGAGGAAAGCTCGGGTATTCCTTATAGGTCCAGGTATGTGTAACACGGAAGGACACGGCGAAAATTATATTGACATTATAGCTATATACAACCATATATGTCATCCTGAGCAACGCGAAGGATCTTTGACCCTTAAGCAATACCCAGACATCCCCGTATCTCGCATCTGCGCACGCTAGTGCGCATTCTTGTCTTGTAACATTTATTAACATATTCGAAACAAACTTTAAAGATATTGCAAAAGCCCTGTAATATCCCTCCAGTATAATTGATTATGAAAGGAGGGACGAGCTACCCCGAAAAACAATGTTAAATGTTCGAATATTATAAACGAGAGGTATGGGGGAACAAAAGATACATGGTTAGGAATAGTGTTTAAATGTTCCGGAAAGGAGAAATGAACATGGTTAAAAATAAGAAGTTTATGGTTATATTTGCAGTTTTCATATTGAGTGCTGCTTTATTAACCGGTTGTAGCACCTTTACAGAAGGAGAAATCGGACAGGAGGAGCCAGGAATAAGCGATTCTGGAGCTCCCACTGACAATGAGCAAGCAACAACCGGCAACCAAGCGGATGAGGTCCAAGCTACTGCCAATGCCAACGGTGTATTAAAGTCATTCGATGCCGATACCGGTTTGATTACACTTGTTACCCAAAGTGGTGATAATCTGGAGCTTAAGGTTACCGGTGAGAGCAAGATTCTTATAAGCACATCTCCCGCGGCACTTGATCAATTAGCTACTATAATTGGTTCCGAGGTTAGTGTGGATTACCATGATGAAACGAAAACTGTGACGGCTATTAGTATCAAGAATTAAAGCAAAAGCTTTCTTTGATGCGGGATAGAATAGCGGATAGGAAAAAGCTGAGAAACGAACTGTTTCTCAGTCTTTTCTGGTTGTTCAAGGTGGATTTGAGATCAACTGCTGCCTTTCTTTTCAGGAGGCTGTTGTACCAGTACCAAAAACATTTATAGGCGGAACAGTATCCAGGAAGGTATAGAATTTCTTCTGGACTGAAGCTGTATACCTGACTGTTAATATCGGAAAATCAAGAAGGTGCTGGATGCGTAATGGAAATTTTTTTAAGTTTTCCGGCTTCTACTAATATGGTAATATGGAAAGAAAGGCCGCTGAGGGGGAGAAATAATGCCGTATTTGGGTAAGGTTTTGGTTGTCGATGACGATCAAAACGTACTGGAACTGGTTAAGTTATATGGTGAAAGAGAAGGTTTTGAAGTCATCGGGGTAAACGACGGTGATCTGGTGATGCCAGCATTCGACCGGGAGAATCCTGATGTGGTAATATTGGACATCATGCTTCCGGGTAAGGACGGGATTACACTGTGCCGCAATTTAAGGGCTGTACGCATGATTCCAATTATCATGCTTACAGCCAAGGGAGAAGAAGCGGACCGTGTTTTGGGACTGGAAATGGGGGCTGATGACTACGTTTCGAAACCTTTCAGCCCCAGGGAGTTGGTAGCCAGAATCAAGGCAGTACTGCGCCGTACCCAAACAACAGTTGACGCTTTGACGAACTGGAAATTGAAATATCAAGGGCTGGAAATTCAGGCCGATACTAGGAAGGTTTTGGTTAATGATGAGGAAATAGAAGTCACTCCAAAGGAATTCGATTTGCTCTATCACCTGGCTCAGAATCCTCGGCGGGTTTTCACCAGAGATGAACTGCTGGCAGCTGTCTGGGGATATGACTACTTCGGTGATCAGCGTACGGTGGATGTCCACATCCGTAGGGTGAGGACGAAGCTGACGCCCTTGCCTCATGAATATTTGACAACTGTTTGGGGTGTGGGGTACCAGTTTACACCTCCTGTCAAAGGGGGTGAGACTATATCGTGAATACCTATCTAAGACAGGCTGGAGAAAGATTTCAACGGGTAATCCGTGGCATGAATGGTTTCTGGCTCATTATTAAACGCTTGCTGCAGAGACTATTCAACAAAAATATTTACACAAGGATACTGTTTACCAATGTAACAGCCTTTGTCATCGGTTTGACTGCCCTGATGATATTTTCCAGCTTTGTGGTGAAACAGATAACATATGATCAGGTCCAACAGGACTTGTTACGTAAGGCCAAGCGAGTAAACTTTGCCTTACTGCACCAAACGGACCGGGCATGGGGGGGGCTACCTGAGGGAAAAAATAGCGATCAAGTCCAGGGTAGACAGGATATGTTGAAATTTTTGGCTGATATTTTTGACACCAGGATTACGGTCTTTAACAAGGAAGGAAACATTGTGGGCACCTCCGCGGAGCAGGAAGTGGTGCCCGGCAGCAAGGTAGAGGCAAAATTGGTCGAAATACTCACCAAAGGTGAAACTGCAATTACCCGAACAGTGGAGCAGGAAACAGGGCAGATCACCTTTATTGCCGTTGTCCCCATGGGGAACAACAAGGACGCTATTGAAAACGGCATTTTACTAGAAACGAAGCCGTCCAATCTCGACCTTGCTTTAAACAAAATGCGTTTGTACCTGGTTATCGGAGGGATGGTCATACTGGTGATTTTCATTTTCATTTCTGTTTACCTGGCCATGCACATTTCCAGGCCGATTTCCCGTTTGGCCACCACTGTGGCGGAAATCAGCAGGGGGAGTGATGTTTTGAGTGTTGAGGACGAGCCCCTGGATGAAATCAATCTTCTTGCCGGCCAGCTCAATAAACTGACGGTAAGACTACAAAAGATGCAGGCAGAAAGCCGCAGGATGGAAGAAGAAAGAGCCCAGCTATTTGGCGAGATATCCCATGAGTTGCGTACTCCTCTGACATCCGTTCAGGGCTTTGTTGAGGCTATCCGCGACGGAATGGTGCAGGATGAAGCTTTACTGGAGAGGTATTTAGATACGATTTATACTCAAACGGTTCATATTGCCAGGCTGGTAGATGATATATTGGCATTAAGCCGACTGGAAAGCGGTAATATCACCGTAGAAAAACTGCCGGTGGACTTGATTGCCCTAACCCAAGGTGTTGTCATGTCCATGGAGGCTGTAGCCAATAGCTTGAATATCTCAATCCTGTTGGAGAGGAAAATAGAAAAGGCGGTCGTGATCGGGGACGCTGACCGAATGGAACAGATTATCAGGAATCTTCTGAAGAATGCTGTCAGGGCCACGGAGAATGGCACCATCAGGGTTGGCGTGGAGACCCGGCAAGGTGAAGTGGTACTGACCATTGAGGATAATGGTATTGGCATAGCACCCGAGGACCTGTCACATATCTGGGACAGGTTTTACCGGGTAAAGAATCAGCGTGTCAATCACATACAGGAAAAAGGGAGTGGTCTTGGGCTGGTGATTGTTAAAAAGCTGGTCCAGTTACAAGGCGGCAACATAGATGTTACAAGCCAGTTGGGGAAGGGAACGATTTTTTACATAAGTTTCCCTTCTTTTGACCAGAAACAGGTAATAGCCCCTGGCTAATAAAGACGGAGGGCATGTTTTTCTTTTGCTTTAGTCGACTATCTGGTGATAACGACCCAATATATTGTTAGCAGGTGGTTAAATAAAATACCAACAGTTCCCGGTTATTACTATCCGGAAGCTGTTGGTATTTTTATGGCTTCGAGGTCTGTTTCCGGATTTCCTGTCTTGTAACATATTTTAATATTTTCGAAAAACATTTTTATAATCTTGCAAAAGCCTGGTAATATTCTTCCATTATAATCGATTATGAAAGGAGGTGGTTAAAATCTCCGAGGAGGTGATGAAGGTGTAATAAACTGAAAAAATTTGAAGTGAAACTTTGGGCTGTAGGAAAAGTTAATTCTCAAGCTTCAGCGGTAGAAGAAGCCCCCGCTGCCACTGATCAAGAGGAAACAGTTACTGATGCTGTCTATGGTCCCCTGCTCCCTCCGAGAAAGAAAAAGTGCACATTGGAGTCTACAAGAGGCTCATTAATTCATATGAGAAATTGCTGAACATCTACGAAAAGCTGTTAGATATTTTTAGAACAATCTCCACCAATTAACGGTATTACCCGAATAACAACATAGCTATTCTTGACGCCTGGCGCGGGTGTAAGATTCCTGGCGCCGGGCGTCTAAATTCTTATTCATGATAGGGTATTGTTGAAAACTAAGGATTGATAGAGAACCTTATTTGAGAGTCGTCACCGCTTCTGTTTCTGAGGACAATCCTAAAAAGAAAGGTTCAAGAATAGGTAATAGGATTCTGGTTGGAAAGGAGGGGCCTGAAATAAAAATTAGTAATATAAATTATAAAAAGCATAACAGGATGACGGTATGGCTCGCTATCGTCACTTCGTTTATAATAATTTCAGTTTCCGCATATAAAATCCACAGTACGGTAGTTTCTGCGATAATGCCTGAATCAAAACATGTCAACTAGCCTTGAAATCTAAACATGAGAGGAGGGCATATGCAAAAGAGAAAAATTATCTTTGCCGTGTTTTTTGTGGCTGTGCTATCGGTGGTTTTATTTATCGGCTCAAACCCGGTATCGGCTGCAAGTATACTATTGAAAAGCGGTATGAAGGGAGAGGCTGTTACCAGGCTGCAGCAGGATTTAAAGAAGCTTGGTTATTTCAGTGCAAGTCCTACCGGATATTATGGAGATATTACCATAAAAGCAGTGAAAAATCTGCAAAAAAGCCATGGAATTGCACGAGACGGAGTTGCAGGGAATGATACACTTTCACTCATTAACAGACTACTGGATGGGTCATCCGGTACCGCATCCGGAGGAACTTCCATTTCGATATCCGGTAAAGTTTTAAAAAAGGGTACGAGTGGAAAAGAGATCGTAAACCTGCAAAGCGACCTAAAAAAGCTTAGCCTCTTTACGCTTCAATCGACAGGATATTACGGTGATGCTACTGAAAAGGCGGTTAAAAACCTACAGAAAAAAAATGGCCTTTTGCAGGATGGAGTAGCGGGTAATGCAACCATTTCATTGATTAATAGGTTGCTTGGGGGAGCATCGAGCACCTCCTCGCGAGGTACTGCCAGGCAAACCAATTATCTTTTACCCTGGTTCAATGAAGTGTCGAAGATCTTCAAGATAGGCACAACCGCCACGGTATATGATATTGAAACCGGCTTGAGCTTCAAAGTCAAGAGGACATATGGTACCAATCATGCTGACTGTGAACCGCTCACTGCCAATGACACAAAAATAATGAAAAAGATCTACAATGGCAGCTGGAGTTGGGGCCGCAGGGCAATTATTGCCACTGTTGGCAGCACGAAAATAGCCGCTTCCATGAATGGTATGCCGCATGCAGGAAGGGACAATAAACCAGCAAATAAATACATAACCTCCAGGAGCGGCGGATACGGTGCGGGTACGAATTTAGATGCGGTAAAAGGAAACGGAATGGACGGCCAATTTTGTATTCATTTTTCCGGAAGCAAAACACACGGTACAAACAGGGTGGACAGCGGACACCAAGCTATGGTGAAAAAAGCCGCCGAATGGGCAAATGAAAAACTAATAGCTATTTATTAACTGACAGAGGTATGTGTGATAAAAAGTGGCATATACCTCCTTTTTCTTTACTATAGTATTGGTACAATAGAAGTATTTTTTAGTCTTATTCAATAAAAGAAGAGCTAAATTTATAGTTTTCCTCAAAATCCTTAATAGCGAATTTGAGCAACAAAAAAACCACTCCTTTTCTTATAATTAGATACAAGAATCAAATGGTCGTATCATTAGCTTCCGTTTTTTCGGCGGATATTTGGTTTTTTGCCGGTGGAAAAGTGATGGAATCCTCATCATTATTTGCAATGGTCGGGGCGACAGGATTTGAACCTGCGACCTCTTGGTCCCGAACCAAGCGCGCTACCAAGCTGCGCTACGCCCCGTAGTTAACAATATAAATAATATAACGAAATGATAATATTGTCAATAGAATTTGCTTACAAAAATGTTTAATTAAAAAGGTGAAAGGGAATCAATTGTAGAATATAGTTAATAAACAAATAACTTTATGATAACTATGGAGGTGCTATATGAAGCTTACTTTTTGTGGTGCTGCAGGTACTGTCACCGGATCCTGCCATTTACTGGAAATTGAAAATAAAAAAATCCTTCTGGATACCGGTATGTTCCAGGGTGGCAGTGAAGCTGATGATATGAATTTTGAACAATTCAGATTTAACCCCTCGGAAATTGATATGCTTATACTTTCTCATGCACATATTGACCACAGCGGAAGGATACCCCAGCTTGTAAAGTATGGTTTCAAAGGGAGAGTAATTACTTCCGCTCCAACCTTTGAGCTTTGCAAAATAATGCTTCCTGACAGTGCTTTCATACAGGAATCAGAAGCAGAATGGAAGAGCAGAAAGAGACAGAGAGCAGGGAAGAAAGCTGTAGAGCCTTTGTATACTGTAAAGGATGCAGAGGCTGCATTGGAATTATTCC
Organism: Clostridia bacterium BRH_c25; assembly: GCA_001515955.1. The sequence continues at coordinate 6,439 of LOES01000230.1, forward strand.
ATGCTGTAGAATACAACAAGGTCATAAGTATTGACCCGAATATTTCAATAAGAATGAAGGATGCGGGACATATTCTCGGGTCTGCCATTATTGAGTTGTGGATAAGAGAAAAAGGCGAGGAGTTCAAGCTGGTTTTCTCAGGAGATCTCGGAAATAAAGACGTACCTATTATGAATAACCCAACAGTAATTGAAGAGGCTGATTACGTGATTATGGAATCCACCTATGGCGACAGGCTTCATAAGGATACTGAGAATAAAACCCTGGCTTTGCTTGACATTATCACCGATACCGTTGAGAGGAACGGTAATGTGGTTATACCTTCCTTCGCAATTGAAAGGACCCAGGAAATACTTTATGTACTCAATATGATTAAGGAATCTGATAATTATAAACTGAAGAATATTCCTGTATATGTAGACAGTCCTTTGGCAATAAATGCTACAAAAATATTTCAAAGCTTTCTTCCTTATTTTGATGAGGAGGCTCAAAAGCTTATTCAGTCCGGGGACAACCCTTTTGACTTTCCGAACCTTGTATTCACACACACGGCTGACGAGTCCAAAGCTATTAACTACAACAAAGGAAGCTGCATAATAATATCTGCCAGCGGTATGTGTGAAGCAGGAAGAATCAAGCACCACCTCAAGCATAATCTATGGCGTGAAGAGTCAAGTGTTGTATTTGTAGGCTATCAGGCAAGGAACACTTTAGGCAGAAGAATCAAAGACGGAGAAAAGCTTGTAAAGATTTTTGGAGAAGAAATAGGGGTTAAAAGCAAAATATATTCTATTGAAGGATTTTCGGGTCATGCAGACCAGAGAGGGCTTTTGGAATGGATAGGCGCATTTAAGAAAAAGCCTCAAAAGGTATTTCTGGTTCATGGAGAAGAAGGCGCATTAAGCGAGCTTTCAGGACTAATGGAGACCGAACTGGGAATAGCCAATGAAATAGCGCAGCTTGGACAGACCGTGGAGCTATCTGCTACATCTCATAGAAAGATAGTTGTTGAAAGGTCCGGCATCCATAAAGAAAGCTTGATTAGCACACTGAGTGCTCTGAAATCTAATTTCAGTGAGACCTTGGAAAGTATGGAACATCATTTATCTAAGGATGACAATGTAAAGCTTGATGCATTGATGTATATGCTTGAAAAGCTTGAGGACAATATTGCAGAATTGAAAAAAGAAATAAGCTGATTTTTTTACATTATGTATAGTATATTATTCTCACGCCCTCACACAATATTCTCAGGAGGGAATAATATGCTTAGTACTTTCAGAAATGAAGAGCTTGTCAAGGTCCAAGGGAAAATCTACCCTGTCGTTGGCGGCAGATTAAGGCTTGCCCATGATGAAAACAAGAGCTTGTCGATAGAAACCAGTGTAGTACAGTATAGCGAGGATTCAACTGTGATCCAGGCTTCAATCAGAACTGAAAAAGGAACTTTTACCGGTTTGGGCAATGCATCAGCCAAGAGAGACAGGGTGCTTTCCAATGCAATTCTTGAGTTGGCTGAGACAAGAGCTATTGCAAGAGCCCTTCGCTTTGCGGGCTATGGAGTTGAATATACCGGATACGAGGAAGTCGGAGAGGGCAAAAATACGGCAGCGGAGGATCCGCTTCTGAAGGATGAAGAACAAAAAAAACCGGAAGGTGCGACAAAAGCTCAGATCAACACTATTTTTTCAATAGCAAAGAGTCTTAATATGTCCAATGACGAGCTGAGAGAGCTTATACAGGACAAAACGGGAAAAAGCTTCAGTAAAGACCTTTCCAAGAGGGATGCAAGCCAGGTAATCAATGTACTTAAGGAAAAGGAAACAACTGATAACCATGGCTCGAAACTAATGTAGTAAATCAATATTTACCGGAAAATGCACCGCTTAATGAAATGCATTAATAATTATTGCGTTTCATTAAGTGGTGCATATTTATTAATTCAAATGATTTTAAACTCTGCACAGTGATTATATTTGCCATTTAAGAATATCTATTAGTATAGAAAGGCAGGTTATAATCATGGAATTATTATATTCTTTTATTCTGATTTATATTATAATTCCAAGTATATATTATAGGCATTTTTCCAGAGCTGTTATTAAAAGAGCTTATTCGGAAGAAAAGGTACTGGCTCTGACTTTTGACGATGGTCCTGATCCCGAATATACTCCGGAGCTGCTTGATGTGCTGAAAAACAATGATGTTAAATGTACATTCTTTGTATTGGCAAGCAGAGCTTCAAAGTATCCTGACCTGGTAAAGCGCATGATTACCGAAGGTCATAATGTAGGTTTACACTCCTTCAAGCATATAAGTGAAGTGTTTTTATCTCCGTTTCAAACAAAAAAAAGCTTTTACAAATCACTTAGAATTTTGAATGATCTTGAAGTAAAAGTAAATCTATTCAGACCCCCATGGGGTATTTTTAACCTCCTGACATGCCGTTATGCAATGCTCTGCAACTGCAAAATAGTACTTTGGTCCATTCATGCTTTGGATTGGAGCAAATATGTAACTGTAGAATTTATAGAACGAAGGTTGATTAACAATGTTAAACCTGGCGATATTATATTACTTCATGATGGAGGAGGGGCAAAGGATGCTCCTAAAAGAACCATAGCTGCCTTGAAAATGGCAATACCTGTTCTAAAGGGGAAAGGCTATAAATTTGTTCTTGCAAAGGATCTATAACTGCGTTTAAGATTGGAGGATCCATATGAAGAATATTATACACTTCATTCTAAGCAAGCTTGATTCCTTTATTGTAAAAGCTGCCGGCTGGAAGCATATACCCCATAGTGATACTAATTTTATGTATGTAAACTTGTATAAATATAAAGGGCTTGCAATTACACTGACAGATGGAACTATAATTGAAAAGGGCGATTGTATAGCAGAATTCCACTTGGATAATAAGAGATTAAAAGGCCTGGATACATCATATACCAGCCTTATCAGACTGTTAAAAGGCGAGTTGAAAGCATTGGGAAATTGTATAAGATACGAGCCCTATTCAAAAATAAAAGCTGTATATGGAATAACTGTATTTTATGAAATAGCAGCCAGACAAGGCTTTACAGTCCTGGATATGAAAAATATTATGAAGAGATATTTGTGGTCCTTGTGGGAGAATATTCTCAGATTATCTTTTCAGAAAAGAAATAAAAGAGCAAGAAAAAGAATTATAATGTCCAAGGAGTGCTGGATATCCAGAGGGCAGATTCTTTTACATGCACCTGAAGGCAGAGGATAAGCTTCTACTCTTCTATGCTTAATTTGTCCATTTATGTTATAATATGAACTGTAAAATATAATTATGGGTATAATATACCCATAACAAATATAGAAATTCGAGGTTTGATATGTCGGAAAGAAAAGCACCAGAGAGAATAGATAAAGAAGAGCTTTTGAGACAAAAGCAGATAACCCGGAGAATTAGAGAGAACAATGAGCTTGAATATCAGAAGACAGGCAAGCAGAAGCTTATGCATGTCATAACCTTCGGCTGCCAGCAGAACAACTCCGATTCGGAAAAAATCATGGGCATGCTTGCCGAAATGGGCTATACCCATACGGAGAAGAAGAATCAGGCTGATGTCATTATAATAAATACCTGCTGTGTAAGGGAGAATGCCGAGCTTAAGCTTTATGGCAATATAGGGGCTTTGAAGCAGCTTAAGGCTGACAACCCATCCCTTATCATAGGCGTATGCGGCTGTATGATGCAGCAGGAGCACGCCGTAGAGATGATAAGAAAGAAGTACCGCCACGTGGACCTGGTATTCGGTACCCACAACATATACAAGCTTCCGGAGCTTCTTGAACGCTCCATGGATGAGAAGTACACCCTCATTGATATACTTAACACTGAAGGTACGATAATAGAGGATATACCCGTACTTAGAGAAGAAAAGTTCAAGGCATGGGTAACCATAATGTACGGCTGCAATAACTTCTGTTCCTACTGCATAGTACCCCATGTCAGAGGCAGGGAGAGGAGCAGGAAGCCGGAGGATGTAGTCAGGGAGATTGAGGACCTGGCAAGGGACGGCTGCAAGGAAGTGACGCTGCTGGGGCAAAATGTAAATTCCTACGGCAAGGACCTTGACATTGATGTTGATTTCGCTGACCTGATCAGGCTTGTGAATGAAATAGAGGGTATTGAGAGAATAAGGTTCATGACCTCCCATCCGAAGGATATATCAGAAAAACTCATCCATGCCATGAGGGACTGCAAGAAGGTATGTGAGCATCTTCACCTTCCCTTTCAGGCAGGGAGCAATGAAATTTTACGCAGGATGAATAGAAAGTATACAAAACAGGAATACCTTAATAAGGTAATTAAAGCAAAGCAGGAAATACCCGGGGTAGCCCTCAGTACTGATGTAATAGTAGGTTTTCCCGGCGAGACGGATGAAGACTTCGAAGAGACTCTTGATGTCCTGAGACAGGTGGAGTTCGATCAGGTATTCATGTTCATATATTCAAGGCGAAAGGGCACTCCCGCTGCTGAAATGGAAGATCCGGCCAGCTATGGGGATAAGCACAGGAATTTTGAAAAGCTTGTAAAGCTGCAAAATGATATATCCAGGAAAACCAATGAGACTTACCTTGGCAGTAATGTTGAAGTGTTGGTGGAGGGCACAAGCAAAAATGATCCGGAGAAATACACCGGCAGGACCAGAACCGGGAAAGTGGTGAACTTCAGCGGCTCAGACGGGATTATCGGTAAGCTTGTAAATGTAAATATAAATGAGATACATTCATGGTTTCTGAATGGGGAAATGGTTAATGAGGTGAAGTGATTATGGCACAACTGACGCCTATGATGAAGCAATATTTTGAAATAAAGAACCAGCATAAGGACAAAATATTATTTTTCAGACTTGGAGACTTCTATGAGATGTTCTTCGAGGATGCGGTAACTGCATCCAAGGAGCTTGAAATAACCCTTACCGGAAGGGACTGCGGGCAGGAGGAAAAAGCTCCCATGTGCGGCATACCCTATCATTCCGCAGAGAACTATATTGCTAGGTTAATTGAGAAAAACTACAAGGTGGCCATATGCGAACAGGTGGAGGACCCTGCTCTTGCCAAAGGGATTGTCCGCAGAGAGGTAGTTAAGATAATCACTCCCGGTACTGTCATAGAGAGCTCAATGCTGGATGAGAGAAATAACAACTATCTTCTGAGCCTGTACTCGGATAACAAACAATTGGCATTATCCTATGTGGATCTTTCCACAGGGGAGTTTTACTGTACCTATTCCGATAATGCGGATATTGGCAATATACGAAATGAAATAAACAGGATCAATCCTTCTGAAATAATATCAAACACAGAGCTGGCGGATATAAAGGCGGCATATTCTGCTTTCAATCTATTGGACAAGAAGTATTACGATCGCGAGGACTGTGCAAGAAGACTCAAGAGGCAATTCGACGTATCAAGCCTTGAAGGGCTGGGTATAGACAGTGAGAGCTTATTGCGAAGTACAGGTGCAGTGCTTTTGTATCTGGATGATATACAAAAAGTCAGCCTGGATAATATAAACTACATAAAAAGCTACAGCATAAGCAATTTCATGGTTCTGGACCAGAGCACCAGAAGGAATCTGGAGCTCTCAGAGACAATAAGAGGCAAATCAAAAAAGGGTGCACTGCTCTCGGTTATAGACAGGACCTCCACTGCAATGGGTGGGAGAAAGCTCAAGGGCTGGCTTGAAAAACCGCTTCTCAGCACTACTGAAATAAACGGCAGGCTGGATGCTGTAGATGAGCTTTATAATGATTTTCTCAAAAGAGAAGAGATAAAGGAATATCTGAAAAGCATGTATGATATCGAAAGGCTTGCAACAAGGATTGCTTTGGGCAGTGCCAATGCAAAGGACCTTATCGCTTTCAGGAACTCAGTGAGGAATCTCCCTTACATCAAGAGCATGCTTTCTGATTGTACAAGCAGTCTGTTGAAGAACATTTATGATAATCTGGATATTTTGGAGGATTTGTACCGGATAGTGGACAAATCGATAAACGAAGACCCGCCCTTCCTGCTTAGAGAGGGTAATCTGATAAAGGATGGCTATCTTCCGGAACTGGACGAAATACGTGGTGCATCAGTCAATGGGAAGCAGTGGATCGCAGAGCTGGAACAGCAGGAAAAGGAAAAGACAGGCATCAAATCCCTTAAGATAGGCTTCAATAAAGTATTCGGCTACTATATAGATATAACAAAATCCAACTTATCCTCTGTGCCGGAATACTTCATTAGAAAGCAGACTCTTTCCAACTCGGAAAGATATATAACCCCTGAGCTTAAGAAGCTTGAGGATATGGTGCTGGGTGCGGAAGAGAAGCTTATAGAGCTGGAATACCAGACCTTCATCGGAATCAGGAATGAAATAGCAGGACACATTAAGAGAATACAGCAGACAGCCTCATTCCTATCCGACCTGGACTGCATCTGCTCCCTGGCTGAAGTGTCACAGAAATATAATTATGTAAGGCCAATAGTCAATAATGATGATAGATTGATAATTGAAAATGGCAGGCATCCGGTGGTTGAAGTACAGAATAACGAACTTAAGTTCGTGCCGAATGATACACTTCTGGATAATGAAGATGACAGAATGCTCATCATCACAGGACCGAATATGGCAGGTAAATCCACCTATATGAGACAGGTGGCACTCATAACGCTGATGGCACAGATTGGATGCTTTGTTCCTGCATCGAAGGCATCCATTGGGATAGTCGACAGGATATTTACCAGGGTAGGTGCCTCGGATGACCTGGCATCGGGACAGAGTACCTTCATGGTTGAAATGAGCGAGCTGGCCAATATAATGAATAATGCAACAAGCAGGAGCCTTGTAATACTTGATGAAATAGGAAGAGGAACCAGCACCTTCGACGGACTGAGCATAGCCTGGTCGGTAGTGGAGTTCATAGCTGACAAGGGAAGACTCGGGGCAAAGACCCTCTTTGCTACACACTATCACGAGCTTACTGAGCTTGAGGATAAAATTGAGGGTGTGAAAAACTACTGTGTTATGGTGGAGGAAAAGGGAAAGGACATAGTATTTCTGAGAAAAATAGCACGGGGTGGTGCCAATGGCAGCTACGGTATACATGTGGCAAGGCTTGCAGGCATACCGGAGCCTGTTCTTGAAAGGTCTACGGAGATACTGTCCATACTCGAAAAATCCGAGAAGAACAACCAGACGGATATATATGTAAGACACAGGAGAAAGAAGCCTGTTATCAACGACTTTGAGCCTAACCTTTTTAATTATGCAAGCTTCTCCCTGGCTGACGAGCTGAAGCTGCTGGATGTGGCCAATATGACGCCTGTACAGGCTCTTAACAAGCTTATGGAGCTGCAGGATAAAGTAAAGGATTAGTGATTATTAACACAACAACAGTGTTAATAATCACAACCAAAATTCAGTGCCTCGCATGCATAAGAAGTGATATACTTTACGAGGCACTATAGAGGAGAAGAATATGGGAAAGATATATTTACTCGATGAAGCTACCATAAATAAAATAGCTGCAGGAGAGGTAATAGAGAGACCCGCCTCCATAGTAAAGGAGCTGGCAGAGAACTCCATCGATGCAGGGGCTGCTGCCATCAGTATTGAGATACAGGAAGGCGGAAAAGCATATATAAATGTATCGGACAATGGCTGCGGCATAATGAAGGAGGACATAGAACATGTGTTCTTCAGACATGCCACAAGCAAATTGAAATCTTCCGAGGACTTGCATAAAGGAATTCCCACTCTGGGCTTCCGCGGTGAGGCAATGGCAAGCATAGCTGCGGTATCGGAGGTGGAGCTCAAGACTAAAGCAGAGGAGGATGCTTCGGGAAGTCATGTGACTATAAAGGGCGGCAAGCTGATAGACAGCACGGATATAGGCTATCCTACAGGTACCAGTGTTACGGTCAGAAACCTTTTTTTCAATACTCCTGCAAGGCTGAAGTTTCTTAAGAGCGATACCTCAGAACAGGGTGCAATAGTTGATATTGTTGAAAAGTTTGCACTTACCAATACAGGAATATCCATGAAGCTTACAGTAAACAATAAGGTGGTGCTGCACACCCCTGGAAATGGCGATCTTCTTTCTGTCATTCTGTGCATTTATGGAAAGAACATAACCAAAGCCATGCTGCCTCTTGAGTACTCAAATGATATCATTAGCATAGAAGGGTATATAGGCAAGCCTGAGATAGCAAAGGGTAACTCTACCTATATGACCTTTTCCATAAACAAAAGGTATATAAAGAACAGAATGATGGCAGAGGCAATGAAGCAGGCCTATAAGACGCTGCTTATGAATAACCGCTACCCTTTCAGCATTATAAACATCGATATAAAGTCTGAAATGATAGATGTTAATGTACATCCTACGAAACAGGAAATAAAGTTCTCTGACGACAGGGCGATATTCAATACTCTTTATTTGGCGGTGAAGAACTGCTTGAATAATAACAGGCTCATATTTGAAAGCTTTGAAGATGCATCAGAGACCCGGGAAGCGCCGGCAGCCCAATATCAGAACGCGCGTTCCGGGGCCTCTGATTATCGGAACACACGTTCTGTACCTGTAAACATGTTTGACAAAAGAGCAGGATATGAGCCCAAAAAGAATGAACAAGCCTCAGAACCTATAATTAAAAGCTTTAATAAAAAGTACGAGCATGACATGAAGCCTGAAGCATCAGGGGTTCACGAGAAAGCTATACAAAAGCCTCATGTATTCTCAATCAATATAATCGGGCAGTTGTTCGGAACGTATGTTCTGGGACAGCAGGAGGACACCTTCTATCTGATTGATCAGCATGCCGCCCATGAGAGGATAATGTTTGAGTATATCAAGGAGAAATATAATACAAAGAGTATTGCCATGCAGGAGCTTTTGATGCCAATAATAATAGAGCTGAGTCCGGCTGAGAAGCTTTTGTATTCCGAGAACACTCTGATATTCCAGAATCTTGGCTTTGAAATTGAATGGTTCGGAGAGAATACTCTGGCAATAAGAGCCATTCCGATAATAATGGGAGAGCCTTGTACCGGAGAGTTCTTCAGCAACATACTTGATTCTCTTAATGAGCCGGGAGGAAATGCTTCATCCCCTTTGGAAAAAATAATAATCAGTATGGCTTGCAAGAATGCAATAAAGGCCGGAGACAGCATTACTCAGGAGGAAACCAGAGAGCTTATAGAAAGGCTTATGAAAACAAGCCAGCCATATACCTGTCCTCACGGAAGGCCTACAATAATTACAATGAGCAAATATGAGCTTGAAAAGAAGTTCAAGAGGATAATATAGATTTACAGAGGTGTAGGAATTTGACATTAGCGACTAATGAGCTGCCTAAAATATGTATACTTGCGGGACCTACTGCCATAGGTAAGACGGATATATCACTGGCTTTGGCCGGAAGTCTGTGCGGAGAGATCATATCGGCCGACTCTGCACAGGTCTACAGATATATGGATATAGGTACTGCAAAGCTTAAGGAAAATGAGATGCAGGGTATAAGGCACTATATGATAGATGAGGTAAATCCCGATGAGGATTTCAGCGTTGCGCAGTTCAGGAACAGGGCTGAAGGATATATCAGAGATATTAATGAAAGAGGAAAGCTGCCAATAATCGCCGGAGGAACAGGTCTTTATATAAACTCACTCCTTGACAATCTGGATTTTACAGCATCCATCTCTGATGAGGAATTCAGAAAGGAAATGCAGGATATTGCCGACTGCAAGAGTCCGGCTTATGTTCATGCCATGCTGGAAAGTGTCGATCCTGCAAGTTATAATAAACTGCACCCTAATGATACAAGAAGGGTTATCAGGGCATTGGAGGTTCACAAGTTCACAGGAAAGCCAATATCCTATTTCCAGGAGGAATCAAAAAAACAACCGCCAAGATATGATTTCGCATATATAACGCTGACTATGGACAGGGCAAAGCTCTATAACAGAATAGAGCAGAGGGTAGATAAAATGATGACCGAAGGGCTTGTTGAAGAGGTGGAAGGCCTTCTGGATATGGGTTACGGACGGGAGCTTACCTCTATGCAGGCACTGGGCTACAAAGAGATTGCCGATTACCTCCGGGGAACAATATCAAAGGAGGAGGCTGTTAGAATTCTTAAAAGGGACACAAGGCATTATGCCAAACGGCAGCTTACCTGGTTCAGAAGGGACAGACGCCTGTATTGGATTGATATTGACAGCTTCCATAAAAGTGAAGTATTATTGGAAAATATTATTAGATATATTGCAGGAAAAATTGCTTTAATATAGAATAAATAACTAATAAATATATAATAATATAAATATATATAAAATTGGCAATTGACTTATTTTATTTTGGAGGGGAATTGAATGAATAAAGTAAATATAAATCTTCAGGATGTATTTCTGAATCAGGTTAGAAAAGAGCATATCACGATAACAATCTACCTGGTGAACGGTTTCCAGCTTAAGGGCAATGTAAGAGGCTTTGACAACTATACAATAGTGCTGGATAATGATGGAAAACAGCAACTGGTATATAAACATGCCATCTCTACAATAATCCCTGTAAAACCTATTAATTTTGCCTTCAGCGACAATAGGCCGCCGGAGAATGCGAACAAATAATTATATAGTATAGAGCAAGCCCTTGTAGAAATACAAGGGCTTGCTTATTTGCCTTGGATTGCATAATATGATAAAATATAATCTTGATACATAAAGAAAATGAGGTGCTGCAATGCATTATAAAACAACAGACTATCTGATTAACAAGCTTTCTATAAGCAAGAAGATAATTGACATTTGCGTATCCACAGAGGATGAAATTACAGGGCAGTTTCTGAAAATTGACGATATCAGGGAATTCAACCAGTACAAAGTACTCAGTGCGATGCAGAAGAACAGAATAAGCGACATGCATTTCAACTATTCAACCGGTTATGGTTACGGAGATGCGGGGCGGGAAGCCATTGACAAGGTCTATGCGGATGTCTTCGGATGCGAGGATGCCCTTGTAAGGCCACAGATCGTATCAGGAACCCACGCATTGTCCCTATGCCTCTTTGGGGTCTTAAGACCGGGTGACGAGCTGCTGTCGGTTACAGGAAGGCCCTACGATACCCTGGAGAATATAATAGGAATAGAGAACTGCCCTCCCGGCTGTCTTAGGGAGCTGGGCATAAAATACAGCCAGATAGACCTTACGGAAGCAGGTAAAATTAATTATAACGAAATAACAAAGAGTATAAATAATAAGACTAAAATGGTACTGATACAGAGATCCCTGGGTTATTCCTGGAGACCGTCGCTGACTCTTGAAGATATTGAATACACTATAAAATTCATAAAAATAATAAATCCCAACATTGTATGCATGGTAGACAACTGTTATGGAGAGTTTCTTGACTTCAAAGAGCCTACCGAGGTGGGTGCGGATATAATAGCAGGTTCACTAATCAAAAATCCCGGTGGAAGCATTGCTCCCACCGGAGGATATGTATGCGGAAGAGCCCCCTTGGTTGAGCTGGCAGCCAACAGGCTTATTGCACCGGGTATCGGGAAGGAATGCGGCGCTACCTTGGGGATGAACAGACTTTTCCTGCAGGGCTTTTTTCTCGCTCCTCATATTGTAGCGGAAGCAGTGAAAGGGGCAGTATTCTGCTCCAAGCTTTTCAGCAAGCTGGGATATGAAGTGAATCCGGAATATAATTCACGGAGAAGTGATATAATACAGGCGATAAAATTCGGAAATAGAGATGCTCTTATTGCTTTCTGCCAGGGCATACAGAAAGGATCGCCGGTGGACTCCTTTGTCAATCCCGAGCCATGGGATATGCCGGGCTATAATGATCAAGTAATAATGGCCTCAGGGGGCTTTGTGCAGGGAGCTTCCATAGAACTTAGTGCCGATGCCCCTTTGAGAGCACCCTATATTGCATATTTGCAGGGGGGAGTAACCTTCGACCATGTGAAAATCGGTATAATTTACGCTCTCCAAAACCTTGTAAATAAGGGGTGTCTGACTTTATAAATACTCAATTAAGCTGTGGTAATAACATTATTAGAAAGTTTTATAAACGTGGCTCCCCGGTTTTATTTACATCAAAGGGCCATAGTGGTATAATCTAAAAATATTATAATGATGAAAATATATATATTAAGAGGTGAATGAAATGACTAATCTTTCAGACTTAATTAAAAATGACCTGATTTATGTTATCGACCCAGGAGATTATCAAAAAGAAGAGTTGGTAAGCCTCTTAAAGAATCATCCTGAAATACGCTTTGTCTCCATAGCTGCTGCAGACCTTACCGGCAACAGCACAGATGAAAGGATTCCTATAAAAGCTTTCTTTGATGATATTGAAGAATTCCTTAATGGTGCTATACAGACTGATGGCTCCAGTGTTGTGCTCCCGGGTATAGCCACCTTGAACAATGGCAAGGTTGATTTGGTTGCCGATACCAATTGCCTGTGGTTCGTTGATTACAACTACGAAAATATTGATTACGAGACAAGCAGGCCGGTAGGTACCCTAAGGATTCCGTCCTTTCTAATGCATAATAACAAATATGTAGACTCCCGCTCCATTCTGATCCGTGCAATTGACCGGTTCAAGGCTTCAGTAACAGAGCTGTTTAAAAAATATCCGGCTGTGTGCAGCGAGTACGGCATCAATTGCAGTGATATTGAGGATATAGTGTTGACTTCGGCTACAGAGCTTGAATTCTGGGTTAAAACACCTAATGATATGGCGGATGTAGAAGCTTTGTCAGCCTCCCAGGAGCTTCAGGAATCATATTGGAAGAGAACTAAGGGGGTAGTGAGAACCTCTCTTGAGCAATCACTGCTATTAATGGGAAAATACAATCTGAACCCTGAGATGGGACATAAGGAAGTAGGGGGCATAAAAGCCAAGCTTGATGAAACGGGCAACCTTACACATATAATGGAACAACTGGAGATTGACTGGAAATACGATAACGCCCTGCAGGCTGCTGATAATGAAAAGTGGGTCAGATACATTGTAAAGGAAGTTTTTAGGAAAAACGGACTTGAGGTTACCTTCCATGCAAAGCCTATAGAAGGTGTCGCAGGTAATGGTGAGCATACTCATATTGGAGTTGCAGCAAGGCTTAAGAATGGTAAAATAATTAATCTGTTCACTCCTGCAGATATAAAGAAGGATTTTTTAAGTCCTATTGGTTATGGGGCTCTCATGGGGCTCTTGAAGAATTATGAAGTAATAAACCCGTTCATATCCTTCACCATTGATTCCTTAAATAGATTAAAGCCGGGATTTGAAGCTCCGGTTTGCATAGTCAGCTCACTGGGACATAATGTGGAGACACCTTCCAGAAACAGAACAATATTGGTCGGACTGGTCAGGGATCTGGGCAATACTCTTGCTACAAGATTTGAGGTCAGGTCACCCAACCCTCTTACAAATACCTATCTTGCACTGGCTGCATTTTATCAGGCAATGCTGGACGGAATTAATGCTGTTTGCGAGTCCGGGAAGACAGCCTCTGAGCTGGAAGCAGAAATATCAAAGCTTCCGGATGAAGAAGGCTTCTATCTTGAAAAGGGCAGAGCGTACAGAAGTGAAGAGGACGTGTTTGAGCATTATACACCGGAGGAAAGAAACAGGATATTTGGAGTACATCCTGCTACAGTGTACGAAAACATCTCCAATCTCAAAGAATATCCCGGGAAGCTTGATGTGCTTTTGAAGGGCGAAGTAATGGATGAAAAGCTTGTTAAGAGCTTCAGTACAGCTGTCACAAACAGGTGGGTGGCTGAGATACTTAACAGGCTGATGCCGGAGAATATGGATACGGTGAGAAGATGTAAAGCCGTTCACAACACACAAAATGCCCACGATCTTGATATAACCTACTGGGCTCAGGTTGATCAGCTTCGTCATTATCTAATGAAAGACACCTACAACTCCAAATCCCTGTTCACCAGGATAAGAGAAGCTGCCAAAGAAAAAGATTATGAGCTGTTATCCCAGCTTCAACAGGAAATGGCTGTCAAGATTAGTGAGTTAAAAGAGATATACAGCGATTACAAGAAAAATTTGATAGATATTTAAGCATAAAGAGCAAAAGCCACCTATTACGGGTGGCTTTACTAATTGTATAATTCTTCTGTGCATATTATAATAAAAATGTACTAATGCGGTATAAAAGTATAGTTGTCCGACAATTAAGAGGTGATATTGTAAATGGGTGGACAAAGTATAAAGAAGCTAAACCGGCTATTGGAAAAAGCTGAAGAGTTGTTCTTCAAATACGGCTATAATGGGGTATCGGTTGATCAGATAGCTTTTGAAGCATGTATAAGCAAAATGACATTGTACAAGCATTTTCATTCCAAGGAGGATCTTTTTATAGAGATAATGAAAAATGTTGCAGAATACCATAACAGGATCATTATGGAAAGGCTGAATGAGAACTGCCATGCAATAGAAAGGATTGAAGCTTTGTATACTTATATGCTCCAGCTGGCAGGCCAATTCCCTGCAATCCTGACCAGGGATATTCTTGAGCAGCCCAATTTAATGGAACGCATAAAAGATATTAAATTGACGATGGCTAAGAATATGTGGAGGTGTATATTGGAGGACGGCATAAAAAAAGGTGAATTACGTCCGATGGACATAGATTTTGTCTGCCAGCTCCTGATAGGCCTGCCCATGGCATTTATGGATGCAGATTATTTTAATGAAGATACAAAGATGCATGAATTAATGGAAAAATTGTTTGATTTTATGAAATACGGAATGCTGGGCGATAAGGATAATCAAAATATGCGGTCATAAAGGAGGGGATGGAGAATGCAGGATAGCATACTCATGAAGGTTCTGAATGTCAGTAAGGATTATAAAATGGGTGAGGTTACGGTAAATGCCCTTCAGGGCGCAACCTTTGAGCTTTACGAAGGTGAATTTGTGGTTATACTCGGACCCAGCGGTTCCGGTAAAAGTACACTTTTGAACATTCTCGGAGGAATGGATCTGCCCTCTGAGGGCAAGGTAATCATCAAGAATGAGGAAATCAACAAATACAATGACAGGAAACTGACTGCCTATAGACGGGATAAGGTAGGCTTTGTATTTCAGTTCTATAACCTTATGGCAAATCTCACTGCCAAAGAAAATGTAGAGCTTGCAACTGAGATGTGCAAGGAGGCCTTGAATATCGACGAGGTTATGAATGAAGTAGAGCTTGGAGAAAGGAAGGATCATTTTCCGTCACAAATGAGTGGCGGAGAGCAGCAGCGTGTTGCTATTGCAAGAGCTGTAGCGAAGAATCCGCTTCTGCTGCTGTGTGACGAGCCAACAGGTGCTCTGGACTATAAGACCGGTCTGCTGATTCTGTCATTGCTGCATAAAATCAATCGTCAATTCAACAAAACCGTCGTCATAATCACACATAATATGGCTATCGGTGATATGGCCGACCGGGTCATAAAAATGCGAAGCGGACGGATAGTGGAAATAAAGGAAAATGAAAATCCTATTCCTCCTGAAAGGATTGAATGGTGATGAAAAAGCTGGATGTCAGGTTGCTGCGTATGGTAAAGCATTCAAAGGGGCAGTTCATTTCAGTTACTGTAATTGTGGCAGTTGCCTTATGCATATATATATTGTTCAGCATTACAAGCATCAACATACAAAATGCAGTGGACCACTATTACAGTACAACTAATATGAATGACATGGTGATTGAGCTGATGAGGGTTCCCCAGGTTGCAGTTGATGATCTGAAATCTATTCAGGGAATAAGTGCTGTGCAAGGACGCGTAAGTGTCGATGTACCTCTGCAGGTCGCCGACAAGGATGAAAAAGTAAACATCCGTGTAGTTTCACTTCCCAAGAATGGCGGAATTATTAACAAGCTTTATACCGTAGCAGGCATAAGAGCGGAATTGGGCGATGATAATGTAATCTTGCTGGAACAGTTTGCCAATGCAAGGAATATAAAAATTGACGAAATCATAACACCGTATATAAACGGCAGAACTCACGATCTAAAGGTTTCCGGAATAGCTGCAAGCTCTGAATATATATATGTCATGGAAAATGATCAATCCCTTTTACCGGCTCTTGATAAGTTTGGGGTGGCATATGTCACTGAAGCTTTTGCACAATCCGTCTTCGGGTACAAGGGAAGCTTTAATGAAGTCCTGATTAAAGTAGATGATCAGAGTAATATTGAAGATATAATAGACCTTTTGGAAAAAAAGCTGGATAAATATGGCTTAAAAAGAATAACCAAGCTGGAGGATCAGCTAAGCAACAATGTACTGGTGCAAAAGATAGACGGAATTGAAATGATGTCTTCTGTTCTGCCTGTGATGTTTCTGATGGTTGCAGCAATAATAATTTCCATTATGCTTTCCAGAATTGTCAATAACGACAGGATGGCGATAGGTGTACTAAAGGCCTTGGGGTATGGCAATTTAAGCGTCCTTTCCCACTACACCAAATATGCCATGGCAATAGGGTTGGCGGGCTCGGTCACAGGAATTACAGGGGGAGTCCTTTTATCAAAGCCGATGAGTGAAGTATTTGTATCGTTTTTTAATATACCTCTTTCAGGGATACAAATAGAATATAGCTATATTCTGAACGCTATTATATTGACCAGCCTGTTCTGTGTCGGATCAGGACTTTTCGGCGCCAGAGGCATACTCCGGATCATGCCTGCCGACTCTATGCGGCCTGAAGCACCGAAAACCGGTAAACGGATACTGCTGGAAAGGATAACCTTCCTTTGGCGGTATGTCCCCTTTAGTTGGAAAATGGTTATACGCAATATATTCAGGAATAAAAGAAGATTTGCTTTCCTGGTTCTGGGTCTGGCCTTGGCTTATGGTATTAATGTTGTTCCATTGTACATGACGCATTCAATGGTTTCCATGTTTGAGCTTCAATATGGAGAGTATCAGAAAATGGATTACACGGTAAATTTTGCACAGCCCCTGAATAAAGGAATAATTACAGATTTGAGCCGTCTGATTGAAGCAAAGAAAATTGAACCAAGGTTAGAGTATCCTTTTGAACTTGCAAACGGTTGGAGGAAAAAATCTGTCAGCATAATCGGTGTACCACAGCAGACAGCTTTTTACAAGTTCGAGGATAAAGATAATAATTTAGTGAAATTACCGGATAAAGGGATTTTCATTACAGAGGCGATAGCAAAATTGCTTAATGTAAAAGAAGGCGAAGAAATAGTGGTCAAAAGCTTTTTACCGGGTAAGGAGGATGTATCGCTGCGGGTTACCAGCATCGTCAAGCAATATCTGGGGGCTAATGCATATATGAATATTGAGACAATGCAGGCATTGCTATTAGACAAGCAGATGATCACAGGGGTTTCAGTTGCATCAGAGGATAATCTGAAGGAAAAGCTTAAGGATGTCAAGAACATTTCTGCGGTAAGCTCTATAGGTGATATAAAGCAATCCTTCGTAGATTATCTGGATACAATGAATCTTGCAATAGGGTTCTATATGCTGTTTGGCGGAATCCTGGGATTCGCCTTGATATATAATGCAACTATCATTAGTATTTCTGAACGCACAATGGAATTTGCAGCTCTGCGTATCATGGGCTTTGACAAAAAGGATATCTACGGTATGATCAGCAAGGAAAACTCGCTTACGGCTTTAATTGCAATTATAGTTGGAATTCCTCTGGGTGCAAGCATGATTAATGGTATGTCTGAATCCTTTAGTTCGGAAATGATAACTTTCCCGGCCGCCTTGTCACCGAAGTTCTTTCTGCAGGCAGCTGTAGCCACAATTATATTCGTAATAATTGCACAGCTGGCTACGTTAAAAAAGATTTATAACCTTAACTTTATTGATGCGCTGAAGAGCCGCATATCTTAGGGGGTATTGAAATTGAAGAAAAAGATTATCTGGATAGTAATTTTCTTGGTAATAGCCAGCTTGGCAGGCATAAAAATCATGATGGGAAGCCCGGCAGTACCTGTTGAATCGGCAAAGGTCATCAGAGGAAATATAGAAGAATATATTGAAGAAACCGGGAATCTGGTGCTTGAAGAGGAAACAGTCATATATTCAGTATCCTCAGGCAAAATCATCCATAGTGCTAAAAAAGCAGGTGAAACAGTAAAAGCCGGAGAAATACTTGCAAGAATTGATAATAGCGATTTACTGCTGGAAACAAGAGCATTGGAAGCCCAAAAGCTCGCAATTGCAGCGAAGTATGATGATGCCAGGGACACAACAAATGATGAGGAAATACGCAGGCTTAATGCACAGGTTCGCTCTGCAGAGGCTGCATACGAAGAGGCAAAAAGTACGATGGACAACAATAGAGTATTATATGAATCCGGTGCAGTAAGCCTGGATACATATAAGAGCTCAGTTACCAAGCTGGCAGCTGCAGAAGCAGGGCTGGAGACAGCAAACAGCAGCCTGGCACTTGCCCAAAAGGGTGCATCGGTTAATGTAAGGAAGCAATATGAAGCTCAGCTTTCTGAGATTCAAGCCAGAATTGAACAGCTGAAGAAAAAATCAGAGGATATGGTTATAAAGTCGCCAATAGACGGTATGATAATGACTTCTGAAGTGGAGGAAGGCAGTATTGTGCAAGTGGGGTCGAAGCTATTTGAAATAGGCGGATCAAAGGGATTATACATTGAAAGCGATGTGCTTATTGAAGATATAGCAGGAGTCAAGGTAGGTTCAACTGTGATAATTGATGATGAAGATATAGGGATAAAGGCAATGAAGGGAACAGTTAAAAAAATACATCCCAAGGCCGTAAGCAAAATGTCTGATCTTGGAATAGAGCAAAAGAGGGTCCGGGTGGAGATTGGATTGGATGGAACAATTGAGGGACTGAGGCCAGGGTATGACCTGACAGTAAAAATCATAACACAAAGCAGGAAGGATACACTTTTGATTGCGGAGAAGGCAGTATTCAATTATCAAGGCAAGGATCATGTGTTTGTCGATGAAGGGGGCTTCGCAAAGCTCCGGGCCATAGAAAAGGGACTTGAAAGCAACGAGCAGATTGAGGTACTGAAGGGCTTGAATGAGGGGGAGGAAGTCATTCTTTCTCCTGATGAGACCTTGGAGGAAGGGGCAAAAATCAAAACAAAAGAGGCTTAAGCCTCTTTTGTTTATTTAATTTCTTAAAATTACCTTATTGCCCGGAATACTCCTATAACCTTACCCAGTATTGCCAGATCCTTGACTATTATAGGCATGAGATAAGGGTTCTCGGGCTGTAGTCTGAAATAATCCTTTTCCTTGTAGAAGGTCTTGACAGTAGCCTCATCATTAAGCAATGCCACTACAATATCTCCATTTCTAGCAACTGCCTGCTGCCTGACAATAACATAATCACCGTCAAATATACCTGCATTTATCATGCTGTCACCCTTGACTACCAGCATGAACGCATCTTGATTTCCGATAAATTCAACAGGAACAGGGAAGGAATCCTCAATATTCTCCTCAGCTAATATGGGAAGGCCGGCAGTGACTTTACCCACTATAGGCAAGTCAACCATTTCCTTTTTGGATACAATAGAACCGCTGCTGTCAAGCACTTCAATGGCACGGGGCTTAGTTGGATCTCTTCGTATATACCCTTTTCTTTCAAGTCTTTCCAAATGTCCGTGAACTGTAGAAGTAGACTTCAGCTTTACGGCATCGCATATTTCCCTGACAGAAGGGGGATAACCCTTTTTATGTATTTCCTTTTTTATAAAACTCAATACTTCCAATTGCTTTTTGCTTAACTCATCAATATTCATATTAACACTCCATTTTCTCTTATATGGATTATTAGCCATTTAATTAAGGTTATTATATCATAGTGATACATAAATTTCAAACATACGTTCGTAATTTTTTAGAAGTTCATCATCCTCACAAGAAGCTATATAGTGTAAAGCATTGATATTACTAACTTTTGCTTATATTAGCACAATTTGAAATTTTTCTTGACACAGCACGTACGTTCGTATAAAATGGAAATAAGAACAAATGTTCGCATTGGAGGTAATTGTATGAAAAGATATGTAATAAAAAATAGAATGAGATTTTTGGTTTCTGTCAGCTTGATTATGATTTTTATAGTATCCTCATTTTTCTCACTGGTAGTAAGCGCAAAGGGAAGTAACGAAGTGTCCTTAATAACAGAATATGTAGAAGAGGGAGATACTATATGGGGCATGTCCGTGAATTATGCCGGAAAAATGGATATAAGAGAGTACATATCAAGAGTTATGGATATCAATAATTTGCATAGTGCGAATATTAAGCCGGGGGATCTGCTGTATTTCCCGGAATACAATTAAAAACGGGGCTGCATTGCCCCGCCTTATTGCTATTTAATCACCAGATCCTCAATATCCTTCTTTAATATCGCTATTCTAATATTCTTAGTTACTGTATGCATTCTTTGCATTATAGTTAATAGCGGCTGATAAGCATTTCCTATAACAATAGTTTTATCCTCTTCCACTACTTCACTGACGTCATCAATAATAAGCTCATATTTTATTAACTTTACTTCAAAGCCATTGTGGTTTGTCTCCAAAACGCAGTAAGCCTTTGCAAGCTCCCTGCCTTTGTCTGTTCCACTGAATACTAAAAAGTCATCCTCTATGGAAACAAAATGAAATTCAGGTATTTTTCCAGGTTCATCCTCAATATAATCATAGGTTACATCCTTCAGACTCAGCTCGTCTACAACTATTCCGTATTCAGGCAGACCGGCTGCAATATTTTCGGCACACTGGATCATTCTAAATATATTTTGGTACAGCCATTTTTCCTTGTCTATTCTTTTGCCGAACACCATGGTTCTCGGCACTATATAATGCTTCTGATCCTTATGAAAAGCAACAACTGAGAATCCGTCATATCTGCTGTCAGGCTTAATACCGAATTTTTCATATTCAGGAGGCTCATACTCATTTTCCAGAATGAAATCAATATAAGTTGATGAATCGAAGTTTGCAATGGTAACTTTGTCGGCACTTATATACTTTATAAAAAGCTTGTTCTTGATTTCCTGACTTATATCCAATTCCCTGATTTCAGCTACATCATTGGTGTTTTTGCCTTTAATCAAAGATTTTGTATTTATTTTGTTGTTTCTTTCTATCATATCCATAGAGTTGTTAAGAAGGAGGGAGGGGTATTGATTCACATACCGGTCTATAGTTTTTGGCTTTAATTTAATTATATTGTCGTATAGAAAGTATGCTTTTTTGTCAATGAGTTTCTTGAAAATTACATCCCATTGTATTATTATTCTATTATCTCTATTAACAAGGGGTATTCCGTTTACTTCGTCCATAATGCTGAAAAGTATCTCCTTGACCTTGCCTTTTTCCAGGTACTCATTTGTTCTTGACAATATCTGATAGGCGATGACCAGTATGTATAACAGAGTAGTAACAAGCCAGGGGGTAGTAACATCAAGACTAAAAATTTTCGTAAAAATGAGTTCAACAAGTAAAACTAGAACATAAACTGCAAACATAAATAAATTGGAAGTTACGCTGAACAAAATATAACACCGCCTTTTGGTAATAATTGAGTGATTGCTATATATAATATATCGGAATATATGTTTTTTTCTTTAACTTTCCATTCTTAGGATATTGCTTATATATCAATAATTTTAATATAATATAAGTTGATGAAGTGAATAAATTAAACGGAGGCTATGATATGGCATATAAAAAAGAATGTGTCTTAATTGACAGAGAGTGCATGGATTGTGGCGAATGCAACATATGTGACCTTAACCCCGATAAGATCTGCGATAATTGCTGCGTTTGCATTGATAAGGCTGCTGATTACAAGAGCATCGAAATAGATGAGATAATAGATGATGAAAGCATGCCAATAGACGAAGAAGACCTGGAAGATTGGAAATATGAAGAAGACTACATAGTAGATTATGATGATGAAAAGAGCAATGATTAACATAATAATATTTATGTTAATCATTGCCAATGCTACTTCTTTTCTTCGGAAAGAGGATTGGATTTTGCAGCATTTCTTAATGTTTCATCATCCAGATGGGTGTAGATTTGTGTGGTAGAAATATTCTCATGACCGAGAATCTGCTGCAGGGATCTGATAT
>LOES01000231.1 GCA_001515955.1 Clostridia bacterium BRH_c25
CTTTTTTGAAACTCGCTTACGGGGCATGACAAATTAAGGTGGAATATATGCCCCTACTCGTTATAAAAAACGAAAATATCTCGCTTTTTCGCTTTTTATCTTTACATTATGTTATCTAGATATTTCGCGAAAAACATCTTCCATTCTTATTTCAAATTTCGCGAAATATGTCCTTGATTGTTATTGAATTCGCACTTCGCCCGATATAAATGCTTTTGTGCGTTCAATCTTAAAGACTTACAATTTAAATTATATGTACAAAGCATGAAATTTATTCACTTTAATGGACGACCCACATCAACAGACGAAATATGCATATAATAAGGATAGGATATCTACGAAACTAGCTTGTCTAAAGTTTTTTGCAGATTCCCGACCACGGCATCAATATCTTCTTTTGTAATTACCAGTGGGGGTTGAAAGGCTACTACATCTCTATCCATACCGTTCTTGCCTACAAGGAAGCCTCTTTCCTTCATTTCTTCCAGAATCATATCAGTGATTTCTGCCGAATTCTTGCTTTGATCCTGTGCCTGAATTTGGATGCCCAGCATTAATCCGCAGCCTCTTACTTCCTCAATAAAAGGAGAGGACAGCAGCAATAGCTTCTGTTTCAGATATTCTCCCAGTTCCTTTGCTCTGTTAACCAGATTGTTTTTTTCGATATAGTCAAGCACACTTAAGGCTGTCTGAGCAGCGACAGGATTGCCCCCAAAGGTGGAAGCAGACGGCTTGTTGTACGCCAGTGCAATCTCATCGGTAGTTGAGAAGGTGGAAATCGGAATGCCATTGCCCAGTGCTTTGGCAGTAACAATTATATCAGGTACCACTTCGTATTGCTCTATGGCAAACATTTTGCCCGTTCTTCCGTATCCGGTCTGGACCTCATCTGCTATTAGCAGTACATTATACCTTTCAAGCATAGCTTTTACTTTTTTGACATAGCCATGAGGATACATTATTATACCGCCGTTGCCTTGGATTGGCTCCATAAGCATTGCACATATATCATGTCCGCGACTTTCCAGCACTTCTTCCAGCTGCTGCAGTGATTTTTCCATTGCTTCCTCATAGCTGCCCTCTTTGGAGTAGGGTCTGTCTATGAAAAATATGTTTTCTTTTATCAGGTTGTCATCCAGCCGCCACATGGGAATGCCTGTTACACTAAGGGTCAAATGTGTTCTGCCGTGTAAGCCGCCCTTTAAGGCAATATAACCGTTCTTTTTTGTATACAGTCTCGATAAAGCCATTGCTCCTTCATTTGCCTCTGAACCTGTTACACAAAAAAAGGTTCTGGTTATATTACCCGGAAGAATTCCGGCCAGTCTCTCGGCAAGCTCAACCATAGGCTGGGTGAGATACAAGGTTGTTGTATGCTGCATTTTGCTGAGTTGCTCAATAGTATCCTTAAGTATATCAGGATTCGAGTGACCGCAGTTTAAAACGGATACCCCGGCAAAAAAATCTGTGTACTTCTTATTATTATGATCAAAAAGATATTGCATAGAACCTCCCACTATTTGCGGTGGTTCCTTATAAAAGGAAGACGTGGCCGGGAAAAAGTATTGCTGCCTTTTCTTCAGTATGTCCTCAGGACCGATATAGTTCACGCTAACACCTCTCTTTTTACTGTTCTGCACTTTATATATTTACTATCAATTATACAAGTACAATTAATCTACCCCAAATTTATATGACAGGGCACCTAATGTAAAACCTGCCCTGCAAGATTTCATTTCTTCATATAAAGACTTGCATTTTGATTTGTCATCAATAGCATTCTGATAAATTCCGATAATATACTTCAGTTCCCCAATACTGTAAGTTTGCCCTTCAATACGGAAGTTAACAGGCTTGTGGAAGTTAAAGTGCGGCAATAAAGGCAGCAAGCACAGCTCCTTTGATGTAAACAAATGATTTTTTCCGTTTTGGTCTATATAAACAGGATTCTCTCCCTTATCAGTCATCATAACCAGAACACTGTCATCCACATATTTATTAACCGCTGCGGGAACAGATTCCAAAGCTTTTACATTGTCATAAAGATTGTGATCCAGATACATCACTCTTATGGGTCCATGTACTATAAGCTCCAGTATTCCTTGTGCCAAACTGCAGAATTTGGCCAGTTCATCAATTTTTGCTTCTATGGATGGGGTAAATTCGCTTGCTCCCAGGTTCTTATAAAAGCCCAGAGCTTTGTGGTTATATATATTAAGGTTATAATCTGTTACTAATTTGAATTTGCCGCCGTATTTCCTTATAGCGCCTAAGTTAGTCACCAGAAGTCCGTCATATAGCTGCCCATAATTGTTCAAATAGTGATCAATAATATCAAACTGCAGTTCATTCATCATTTGAGGAAGGGCGAGATAAATCTCAGTGCTTCCTTTTATGCCCACCAAATGCTTCAGCTGTTCTATGGTCATGAATTCACCAGGCTGCAACACTTCACAGGATATATAAACCCGGCTGACATTTGCTGCTATGCATAGCTTGGCTTGTTCATAATTGTTTACTTTGACCGATAATTTATGCTTAACACAGGTATCATAATTAGTACTGCCTAATTCAACCTGGGCTGCAACAACAACAGCAGGTGTGATTTCAGGCTCTTCAGAAGGAACTGAAAAAACCTTTCCGGTGGAATAAAACTTTCCTGTACCTTCGTATCGGGTATTGATAAAATCCAAGCCAGGTTTTCCAAATGCATAAGCAGTAGTGAAATCTCTTTTGCGGTTTTCAAACAATTCCTGTGCATGCTTTTTGCGGTCATAGCTTAAAGGGTCTTCTATATATCTGTCTATAGCTTCGCCATAGGTGTTAACCAAATCTACTATAAAATCAGCTTCCCTCATGCGGCCTTCTATTTTAAATGACGTAACACAAGCCTCTATAAGCTCGGGTATATGCTCATACATATACATGTCCTTCGCAGCAAGAGGATATTCTGTAGGGTAAAGCTGACCGTTCCTTTTTATCTTATACGGCCACCTGCAAGGCTTGAAGCAGCGTCCCCTGTTGGAGCTGTTGCCCCAGAGCAAGCTGCTGTAATAGCAGTTGGCACCATTAACGGTACATATATCACCGTGCATGAAATACTCTGTTTCAACACCGGTAATATTCTGTAGATTCTTTGCGGTCTTCAGGTCCATTTCCCGTGACAGGACTATCCTGGACACTCCAAACTCCTGAAGTGCTTTTACAAACTCAACATTATGCACATTCATCATAACAGATGAATGAATTTCAAATCTGTTTAGCTTTTGCTCCTTGCAAAGCTGCAATATACCGGTGTCTTGAACCAATATCCCGTCTGCATTTATGCTGTCCAGGAAGTGCAGGTATTCAGAAGCTTCATCAATTTCATATTCGTTCAGCATGTTGTTTACTGTAACATAAACCTTTTTATTTTCCTTATGCGCCATTTCAACCGCTTCGGATATTTCTTCATCGGTCAGATTAAAGCCCTTTCTTATCATTCTCATGTTCAAGGATTTGCCCCCGAGATAGATAGCATCACAATTTGCCTTTACCATTCTTCTGAAGGTATTCATGGTTCCGGCCGGGGCTAACAATTCAACTTTTTTACCATTAAAAAACCTGGCCATATTTCCTCCTGATATACACCGGAGTGGTTTAGATTCCAGCTCCTGCTAAATAATATTTTCCACTAACTTCATTTACTTATTCCATGCCTTCCATTTGCACACTGTTTCTTCCAATATATCAATTAAAACAAACAGGACAAAACCAAAAAGGCTTATTGAAACAATACCGGTATACATCCCGATATAATCTATTCTTGTCCATGCATCCAATATATAATACCCTATACCGAATTGTGTTCCATAGCCCTCCGCAAAGAATAGTATGGAAAGAGCCGTCCCTATGGATAATCTTAGGTTGGTCAGCATTGCAGGCAGTATCGCGGGAAGGGTTATATACCGGAATATCTGAAGCCTGGACGCACCGAGGCTTCTTATGGGATTGTAGGTATCCGCAGGAATGTTCAGTACCGCATCTCTTACTGCGATAATTACCTGAAACACCAGTATAAGCACTATAACTATAACCTTGGAGGTGTCTCCCAGGCCGAATAACAGCATGGCTACCGGCAGCAGGGCTGTTTTGGGGACGGGATATGTAAAGTAAACCAATGGATTCAGTACTTTATTCCAGGTCTTTGAATAAGCCATAAGCAGTCCGGTGGAAACTCCCAAAAGCAACGATATTCCAACACCGTATATCACCCTGTACAGGCTTATCAAAATATGAATATGCAGCCTGCTGTCATAAAGATTATTCAGATTAAGATAAACTTCTATGGGAGTGGGCAGCACACGAGTATCAACTATTATGGCTAACAAGTACCATAATACATTAATCATTATAAAGCCTTGCAAAAAAAGCCTTGTTTTTTCTTTTAGCTTCATATTTTCCATCCCTTTTTAATGATAGTTCTGATATGTGATGACAATCTGAGATACTCTTCATTTTGTCTTAGATCCTCTGTATTGAAAAGAGGGTTGTCTATTATTTCCACAATGCTTCCGGGGCAATGGGACAATATAACGATTTTCTTTCCTATATAAATCGCTTCTTCAATACTGTGAGTTACAAATACCGTAGTAGGCTTGTACTGGTTCCATACATCAATGAAAAGCTCCTGGGCCTCTTCCCTTGTAAGGGCATCCAAGGCTGAGAAGGGTTCATCCATCAGCAGCAAATCGGTATTCATAATGAATGCCCGGGCTATTGCAGCTCTTTGCTTCTGCCCTCCGCTTAGTTCTTCCGGATATCTGCCCTTCAGGCTATTGATGTCAAGTTTATTCATGATATAATCTATTCTCTCTCTGAGCTCACTGTTTATGGTTTTATGTTTTATTTTAAGCGAGAGAAGGCAGTTTTTCTCAACATTTCTCCATGGAAGCAGCCCAAAGTTCTGAGGAATAAAACCGATATCATGCAGCTTCGGATCCAGCTTTGCACCGTTTAAGATTGCTTGTCCGCCATATTCCTTGATTATTCCGCTTAATACATGCAGAAGAGTAGATTTCCCACAGCCTGAAGGCCCTATGATGGCAATTATATCTCCCGACTCAATTTCCATGCTTATAGGGCCTAGTGCATTCACAGTATTCTTTTCAGATATATAGCTTACAGAAAGATTATTTATTTCAAGCATGGAGATACCTCCGGAAGTTAATCAATTCCTATATTACTCACTAAATCCTTGGGATTAAGCTCTTTCTTCAGCAATTTGTTCTCAGAAGCCCAATCAATTACAGCTTTGATATCTGTTTCTTCAGGCAGGAGGTTTTTCCTGAACTTTGGAAGCTGTATTTCACCTTTCATGTCTTGAGGATATCCCACTGTTTTTATTATAGTATCTTCATATTCTGAAACAGGAGTGCTGTTTATGTAATCCACAGCCTGATTGTACACCTTGAAGAAAGCTTTTATTTCAGCACTCTTGCTATTAATAGAGTCCTGTACAAAAGCTGTTACCGAGGTATAAATCCCTGCATCATTCGCACTGCCAAGAAGTATTCCGCCGTCTTTTATCGCAAGTGTAGAGAAGGGTTCGGGCAGCAGTGCGGCATCTACCTTATTGGTACGCAGCATCTCAAGCCTTGTAGGTATCGCCGGAACTATTGACTTCTGTACGTCCTCCGGTACCAGAGAATTTTTCACCAATAGTGTGTCCAGTGTGTACTCTATACAGGTTTTCTCTGAAATAGCAACGCTTCTGCCTTTCATTTCACTAATTGACTTTATTCCTGACTCAGGATTTGCAATAAGCAAGAAATCTCCATCAGTGGCTCCTGTTATCTTTATGTCGATACCGGCATTCTGGTAAAGGGCGATAGCCACCTCATCACAGATAATACCGTCCAGGTTTCCGCTTTGAAAAGCGGCGTCCCTGTCTTTTGCACTTTTAAAGGATTGAATATTTATATCTATGCCTTCTTTTTCGAAGTAACCCTTTTCATCAGCAATTATTATCGGTATCAACTCAACGGAGCCAACTGCTCCGAAGCTCAGTGCTTTTACCGGCTTCTTCGTATCATTCTCTGCACCCTGATTTGAAAAGGAGCAGGCTGTAAGTGATACAACCAGCACTATTGAAAGGCATAATACCATCACTTTATTAAATTTCTTCATTGTGGTTCCCTCCCACTTTTATTTTCATCTGTGTTCACTCCATAAAATCATATTAAAGAATCAATCACTCCGGATATCAGAAATACGATGCTGACCATCTGATTGATACTGTAGGAAGCTACCTTCACGTTGGCCAGGTTATCCGGTGAAATAAGCCTATGCTCTATAGTAAACAATATGGATATAATAGCCAGCCCAATGAAGTAAATAACATCCAGCTGCTGGCTTATGAGTCCCACAATAACCAAGAGACCCAGAGTAACTGCATGAAAAAATGCAGCGATCCTGAGCGCATTTTTCACTCCGAATCTGACAGCCATTGAATGTAAGCCATTGGCAGTATCAAAAGCATAATCCTGGGAGCCGTATATTATGTCGAAGCCTGCCACCCATAGAGTATTGGCAGCTCCCATAAAAAGAGGAAGCCAGGCAAACCTTCCCGATACTGCAAGCCACGCACCGACAGGGGCGGCGGCAGAGGTTATTCCCAGAACCAAATGGCAAGCCCAAGTGAACCTCTTGGTATAAGAG
Organism: Clostridia bacterium BRH_c25; assembly: GCA_001515955.1. Next base: position 6,700 of record LOES01000231.1, read on the forward strand.
TATATAATCAATAGAAATAATGCAATTGGTGAAAGCAGCAGACACAGCGGATTAAGCATTGCTGCCGCAATTACCATAACTATGAAGCAAACCGTCGAAAATATTATTACCTCTTTTTTCTTTATCAACCCTTGGGGCAGCTGCCTGGTTGAGGTGCGGGGGTTCCTGGCATCGATTTCCGCATCAATAGCTCTGTTTATCGCATTGGCACCGGTCCGGGCACCCATGAATGCAATTAAAATCCATAGTATGGTATAGGGAGATGGCAAGCCATTACTCACCAGAAGCATCGAAATAAGGGCAAAGGATAGGGAAAAAATGGTATGTGAAAACATCACTAGAGTACCATAATCATTAACCTTCTTTATCAGCTTATTCAATACCATATTCTTCCCATCTCCTGGATACAAGCTCTTTAATATCTTCTGTCATCTCAATATCATCAGGCCATTCCCTGGTATGCCCTTCACTAGGCCACTTCTTTGTAGCATCTATACCCATTCTGTGCCCGTAATGAGGCAGGTCTGAAGCATGATCGAGAGCATCCAGCGGCCCTTCTGATATAACCACATCTCTTTTTGCATCAATATTGTTGAATACCTTCCAAGCTACGGTGGATAAGTCATGAGGGCTTACATTCCCATCTACTACTACTATCATTTTGGTATACATCATTTGACCCATGCCCCATAAGGAATTCATGATTTTCTTTGCATGTCCCGGGAAGCGTTTTTGAATAGAAACAATTACACAGTTATGGAAAACTCCCTCCAAAGGGAAATTGAAATCTACTATTTCAGGATGCTGCATTTTGAGAAGCGGCAGAAAAATTCTCTCCGTAGCCTTGCCCATGTAGCAGTCCTCCATTGGCGGTTTGCCTACAATGGTTGTAGGATATACGGGGTTCTTCTTGTGAGTGATGCAGGTTACATGGAAAACAGGGTAATAATCTGCCAGGGAATAATAGCCTGTGTGATCCCCGAAGGGGCCTTCCAATCTCAAGTCCTCATTGACATCGATGTAGCCCTCAATAATAAATTCTGCATCTGCAGGCACATACAAGTCGCTGGTAATTGACTTTACCAGTTTTACCGGAGCTTTTCTCAAATATCCTGCAAACATCATCTCATCAATCATTTTTGGAAGAGGTGCCGTTGCTGAATAAGTAACAGCAGGGTCACAGCCTAAAACAACGGAAACAGGCATCCTGCCTCCAAGCTTCTTATACTTGTCATATATTTCCCTTCCGTCCTTGTGCAAGTGCCAGTGCATACCTGTGGTGTTTTTATCATATACCTGCAGCCTGTACATTCCCATGTTTTGGATATGTGTCTCAGGATCCTTTGTTATTACCAAGGGTAGAGTTACGAACCTTCCTCCATCACCAGGCCAGCACTTCAAAATCGGCAGGGTGGTCAAATCCGGATTTTCCTCTATAACCTCCTGACATGCACCTTTTGCAGGCAGCTTTATCGGAAATACTGCAGCCATTCTAGCCAGCTTTGGGAGGGACTGAACCTTTTTCATAAGTCCAAGATAGTTGGACATATCAATAAATTCCCCGATACCATTGCCGATATCATCCAGCTTTTCAACGCCCAGAGCCATGCTCATTCTTTCATAAGTACCCATAGCATTGATCAATACCGGATAAGGAGAGTCTTTTACTTTTTCAAACAAAAGAGCGGGACCATACTGCTTTGATACTCTGTCAGCTATTTCAGTAATTTCCAGCTCTGAATCAACTTCCGCATTTATTCTTTTAAGCAGGCCTTTTTCATCAAGATGCTTGATAAAATCCTGCAAATCCTTATAAGCCATGTTAACCTCCTCTATATTAGAACACTGTTACTTGAGAATTTCTATCAAAATTCTATCATATATTGAGACTTGATGCAAAGCAGCTTATGTAACTATTATGTCTATTACAACAAAAAAATTCCCGGAAGAGATTCATTCTTCCAAGGAATTCTATGTTATGGTCAAAAACCCGGTTACCGCAGGTTCACTATAGATAAAGTATGTACCTGAACATCAGCCAAAAGTGGCAAAAGCTGCCGTATAGTACAAAAATGTGAAACACTTCATGGAAGCCAAACACCTTTGATTTGAACCTGGGCCATTTTGTTCCGTATATAACGGCACCAACAGTATAGAGCAAACCTCCGGCAATCAGCCACATCATGGCAGCAACCGGCATGGTCCTGATAAGCGGTACAAATGCAATTACTATAAGCCAGCCCATTACAAGATAAAAGAAAGTATATAGCCACCTAGGCGCATTAAGCCACAGCATTTTCAATATAATACCTGCCATTGCAATTCCCCAGATACTTATCAGAAGGCTCCAGCCCCAGCCTCCCCTCAAGGGAATAAGGCACACAGGCGTATATGTTCCTGCTATAAGCACATAAATCATCATATGGTCTATCTTCCTCAGTATGATTGAGCCTTTTTCAGATACTACAAGCAGGTGGTATATGGTACTTGCTGTATATAGCAGTATAAGACTTGCTCCGAATATAGCGAAGGAAACAATATGCCAGACAGTCCCATTTATCGCAGCATAGCGTACCAGATAATAAAGACCTGCAACTGACAGCACTGCTCCTAAAAGATGTGAAAAACCGCTGACAGGATCTTTAATTTTGATTCTCATTATCTCATCTCCTTGCTTAATTTTTGTCTAGGTTTCATGATGTAGTATTCATTACTACATCATGACTTATTTACATTATATACTAGAGTTATTAAGTATTCAATATATATTTTTATGCATTTTTCATGGTGATATACATAAATTCTTAGCTGCTACTTATGTAAACGATATGTCTTTTTTGCAGCCTATATCGCAATGTGGTTATTATATGTTATGGAAGAGTATGGTATACTATATTTTGAAAAGCTTACTAAAACAAAATTCATAGCGAGGTGATATTTATGGACTTTAATGAAAGCTCCTTCTTCAGTATGATAGAAGAAATCGTTCAAGGCGGCGATATTAACATTTCAGATATTCCGGACATTGAGCTTTATATGGACCAAGTCACTACGTTTATTGACAATAAGCTGGGATATCATAAAAGAACTTTAAAGGATAAGATCCTGACAAAAACAATGATAAATAATTATACGAAATCAAAAATCCTACTTCCTTCAAAAAACAAAAGGTACAATAGACAGCATATGATACTTCTTATACTTATATATTATTTAAAACAGATTCTATCAATCAATGATATTAATATACTGTTCACACCTTTGTTTAAGAATATGGCCTCCTCCAAAGATGATACGGACTACCTGAGCAGCCTGTACAACTGTTTCCTGCAGGTAAAAGAAAACAGCACTTTTGATCTGAAGGAAATCATGTCTCAAAAGCTAAAGCTGATTGATGATAAAGCAGAAGATTTCTCCGGCGAAGCAAAGGAGACCACCAGAATTCTGCTCACTGTTCTCATGCTGGTGGCAACAGCAAGTATCCAGAAGAGAATTGCCGAAAAGATAATTGATGATTATTTGCAAAAAAAATGAGGCATTTGCCTCATTTTTCTATTCATTGCTATTTTTCACATGCTCATGGTTTCTCACATGATCCATGCAGTATTCATAGTCACCCTCGCATTCCGGGCAGTATCTGAAATCCATATCAGGATTATCCTTTTCAGTTATTCCGCAAGTAGTGCATTTGTGTATGGTAAAGTCTTTGGGTATATCAGCCCGAAACCTTCTCCTGTTGTTATACACCTGTCTGTTACTCTTGGTTCTTGTAATAATATCCCTGCCAAAGAACAGGAAATAGTTTAATATCGAAACTATTGCAATGAGTCTGGTGGACATATCCCCTGCCAGCACTGTAAAGATAATGTAAGCCCAATTCAGCATTGCCAGATATTTTATTCTTACCGGTATAACAAAAAACAGGAGAAGTTGAAAATCAGGGTATATCCTGGCAAAGGCCAGGAACAATGATAAGTTGAGATACAGCGCTGTTGCTCCATACCCCGTTATAAATGCAGCAATAGTAGTGCCTATCATTCCTGTAAAGTAAAACATATTGAATTTGAAGCTCCCCCATTCATGCTCCAACGCAGTACCTACCATATAGTAAAAGTACAATACAAATAAAATCCACATAATGGTTGTACTTGGGGGTATGAATATATAAGTGACAAGCCTCCATACCTCTCCCCTGAGCACCAGTTGAGGTATGAGCATCAGTTTGCCAATTATATATCCTCTATTGCCAAAATAGGATAATGCATATACAGCACCTGTAATACCTACGATATACATCATCAGGTTTTTTATTGCAAACCTGCCCAGTTTTCTCTCAAGTTTATCAAGCCAGTTCAAAAGTACTTACCTCCTGCTTTCATAAAATTACATTCGCCCTACAGCCTTATGATAAGATAATCATCACGCTGATCAAAGCCAAGAGCTTTATATGCGCTTAATGCCGGAGTGTTCTGTTTGTTTACTATAAGTGTTGGAAGCTTGCCCCTGCTTATTATTCTCTCACACAGTTCGGAAACCACTGCCTTGCCGTAGCCTTTGCCTCTTTCTTCTTCAACAGTGTATACGGCCCCTATCTGGTTTGTGCTGCCCGTAACAGTCTGTATACAGGCCTGGGCCAGCAGCTTGTTATCCTTGGATAATATTATAAACTCTTCCTCCTTGCCTCTCTGGGACAGCAGAAGCTTTGTGCCCTCAATGGTGCGTTCTGCTCCGAAGCCGTTAAGGTATGCTTTTCTGACAAAACCTAGAATGTCCATGCCATCATCCCCGGAAACATCGTTAAACTCTGCCCCTTCAAGCTTAAAAGGCTTGAAATCGCCGTTGACACAGTAGCTGCACTCTTCGAACTCTCTTATAGGCTTGTCATGCCTTATCGCCTCAAAAAGCGGCCTTATAAGCCGATCCACCCCTATAAGCATGTTGAATCTTCTCATTATCATTAATTGCGAAAAGTAAGGTGTAGCCTCCGTGGACTCAAAATGCAAAAAACAGTTTCCTAAATTGTAAAATGCTATGACACCCCGTAAGATGTTTCCCTCGAAATATCCGATGTAATCACCGCAGCGCAGAATATTGCTTCTGTTCATAATACCGAACTGCTCCGCATTCCCAATAAGAAATGCTGCTTCTTCCTCATTCCTCAGCAAATAATCAAATAGAACAGGTCTATCCCATTCATTCAAATGCCTGAGCAACGCGCATCACTCCTGTCGACCCTCATAAGGTCAATTATAGCCGTATTATGGAACTTCTCAAACTGCATCTATTCGCTATAAGTATATTCCTGTCAGTCCCATTAGGTTACAAGCTTATTTTGACCTATACATTTCGCGAAAAACATTTTACATTCTTATTCAAATTTCGCGAAATATATGATATTTTCTATTTCTGAATGTAATCGGTTCTTACAGGGTAGAATACGTCGATTATCCTGCATGAAGTCAAAGCCCTTCCTGAATGCATTACGTTGGAAGGTATGACAACTACGGATCCCGGTTCAAGAACTAAAGCTTCGCCATCCACAGTCAATTCAAAGCTTCCTTCAATAAGATTGACCACTTGCTCATGAGGATGGGCATGCTTGGGTAATGAGTTTCCTCCCACAATGTTCCAATAAGCTATGGTTACATTCTCCGAGTGGACAAACCTCGCATGATAGCCGGGAACCATTTCCCTTTCGGCCATTTCATTCAGTTTTATTAGATTCATTACAATACCTCCCTGATATTATATTCTTCCTTTAGTAGTCCCATAATAATCTCATCGTGATAGCAACCGTCTCTGAATATCTCCTGCCGTAATACCCCCTCAATCTTAAAGCCGCATTTCTCATAGCTTTTTATCGCCCGCTTGTTGTAGGAGAATACATTTAACTTGATTTTATGTATATTCATCTGCTCGAATATGAATTTCATGAGAACCTTCATGGCATCTGTTCCATATCCCTTGCCCCAGTAGTTTTTATCCCCGATAAATATTCCAACTACCGCCACACTGTTCTTCCAGTCAATACTGTTCAGCCCACAGCCCCCTATATACTTTTCATCCTCAAGGGTTTCTATTGCAAAGCTATAGTTATCCTTAAATGCAGATAAGCCTTCAACCCACTTTCTCTCATCTTCAAGGGTATTCAGATACGGAATACCGGGAGCCAAAAGCTTCTTTATCTCAGAATCGTTTATATAGAGGAGTGCTCTTTCTATATCCTCTTTTCTGTACTCTCTCAATCTGATCTTTTGCCCCTTATACATTGAATCGCCTCCTATCTTGTTAATACCTTATATAGCCTCCTTAACCGCAGTCCACAGTACATCGCACAATTCTTCTTCATTGTAGTCTGTTCCGTAGTCTATGTATTGTTCAATATCCCTGCCGATTGCCCAGTCATTGTTACCTTTCCGGAAATTTACATAAAAATTACCGCCGCCATATCCGCATTTATTCAGAATTTCCAGCATCTGGCCTATATTGAGAAGAGGCATGCAATCTCCTTTGCTGTACACATCAGGTCTTTCATACTCAAATATAAAGTCCTCTTCACTGTACTCTTCCATATCAGCTTCTTCTTCAGCTGTATCCTCCTGTGCACCCCAGCTTCTCAGAGCTTCAAGATTCATCAGCGTCATGTAATAGCCCGATCCTGTCTCTTTTATACTCACATGTCCGAGTACGAATTCAAATACGTCATACTCATTGTTTTCTGCATCCTTACAGAGAAATCCTGCTGCCAGATCATATCTTTGCGGAGTCCAGAGGTCGTTAAGCCTGTCCCTCTGATATTCGGAAAGCTCCATGAGATTTTCGATTGTTATATGATGTTTCATAATTTAACCTCCTGTATATTGATTTCTTTCTTTTGATTAATAATCCCTTATGTAACAAGCCGTTAGGCTTATACATATTTATAATTATGGGAGGTGATAAAATGTATTACGGACTCCATACTCACAGATACAATGGTGATACCACTTTCAATTTCGGACATACCCACGGATATTCAGGCATTACATCATACAATTACGACATCCGTGGGCACATACACAATGCATACGGTATAACCACATTTGACAACGGGCACACCCATTATTACTACTTTATAACCGGCCCTGAAATAGAGGTCGCCGGTGGTCATATTCACTATTATGAAGGCATTGCCTTAATAAACAACCGGCACGTCCATTATCTTTATGGATATACCTCACGTTAGAAGCTTATGACTGTTTTATCAAAATAAACCCATATACTTACTGTAGAGGCTGGTAGCTGTGCTTAAGTTTGTTAACCACAACACCCGCTTCTTTCTTGTTCAACGCAGTAGTAATTGCATTCTCCTAATAATCAAGCTCCAGGTATCTTTTATACTTACTGTCATCCAATTCCCTTTTTCCCGAGCAGTAAAATTCTGTTTTTCCTTTGCCGTCAAAGCTCAATCCCCGGTTCTCCAACAGATTCCTGAGACGGTTTACAGTCCCCATGTTGCCATCTATTATGTCAACTTCTTGAGGCAATATCATTTTAAAGTACTTTCTGAAAAATACAAAATGTGTGCAGCCTAAAACGACTGCGCCATATTCTCTAAGATTGTACCCGGAAAACTCATCCAGCAAATAGCGGATTACGGTATCTTCATCAAAGATAAATTTTTCCGCAAACTCAACCAGCCCCGGAAGCGCATGTAAATCGACAATATCCTCTGAATCCAGACTTTCAACCAAATCATGCAGCTTCTTCTCTCTAACAGTAATAGGTGTCGCAAGCACAAGCACCCTCCTGTTGTCGGCCTTTTCGACCGCAGGCTTCACCGCAGGCTCCATACCGATAATGGGGAAGCTATACCTTTCCCTTAAATCATTTATAGCAATGCTTGTAGCTGTATTACAAGCTATTATCAAAGCCTCTACTCCCTGACTTGCAAAAAAATCCACAGCATCAAATATATATCCTCTGACTTCCTCCTTTGGCTTTGTACCGTAAGGAACATGCCTGGTATCGGCATAGTACATATAATCCTCATTGGGCATCAGCCTTAAAGCTTCCTTCAGTACCGTCAGTCCTCCAATGCCGGAATCAAAAACCCCAACACTCATATTTATCGCCTCTAATCTAATGAAAATTAAGCTACACACTATATTATAATATGCTACTGATAAAATTTCCTTAAAATTACAAAACTTTATGGATTTTCTTTATGCTATATGTTTCGCACTAAATCCTTTACATAATAGTTCAATAGTGCGAAACATTTTCATTGATGTTATAAATCGCTTCTATTCTATGTAATCTTCTTTGTGCGATTTATATATTTTTCGAGTTAATTCTATAAAATATACTAAGATTACTTTCTTCCATGGGGACATGCATATAGGCACATTCCGCACACATAGAGCTTTCCGGCAGAGGTCAGAGGGTCAAAATACTTCTCGCATTTATGAGCATCCAAGCGCATTTCTCTAGGTTCTCCTTCAGCAATGGTTCCTGGCAAGCTTATATAACTCCCCATTCATAAACATGAATCTGCCCCCTATTATATATCCCTGCTTCAATTATATATAACTGTATATAGTAATATCAAGCTCGATATAAATTATCGGTTATCCCCTGATTTATTTGTTGTAACCATATTCTTACTGAATCATAATATGTAATTAGCGAGTATTGCAGGGGGGTCCATGTATGTTAGAATATCTCTCACAGTTCAATCTTATATGGCTGGGAATAATGGCAAGTCTTGGTGCCGGTCTGGCTACCGGTATAGGTTCCATACCTATATTTTTCACTAAAACCGTATCAAAGAAGTTGCTTGATTTATTGTTGGGTGCAGCTGCCGGAGTGATGCTTGCAGCCACTTCCTTCAGTCTGATTGTTCCCGCCATTGAAAAGGGCGGCGGTGGAATAAGAGGCGCAACTATTACCTTGATAGGTATATTATGTGGTGGTCTTTTCATCGACATTATAGACAAATTCTTTCCCAATACCAACCTGTTGTCAAATGCAGTCAATGGATACGGACACAACGGAAGCAATGGTCATGAAACTGTAAATTCTTCTTTTAATCCCCGCCTCAGAAAAGTATGGTTGTTTGTATTTGCTATAACCGTTCATAATTTTCCTGAGGGTCTGGCTGTTGGTGTAGGCTTTGGGGATGGTGATATAATAAATGGCCTGAGCCTTGCTATAGGGATAGGGCTCCAAAACCTGCCCGAGGGTCTGGCTGTGGCACTTCCGCTTCTGAGGGAAAACTATTCAAAAGGCAAGGCATTCCTTATAGCATTATGCACAGGCTTGGTAGAGCCTATCGGCGGACTCTTGGGAGTTGCACTGGTCCAGATATCCAGACCGCTGCTGCCTTATGCTTTAGCTTTCGCTGCCGGAGCCATGCTCTTTGTTATAAGTCATGAGATAATCCCGGAAACACAGAATCAGCAAGGCCACTCAAAGCTTGCAACCCATGCATTGTTGGTGGGGTTTGTAGTTATGATGTTTTTGGATAATACATTAGGTTAAAGGAATTGATTAAGAATCTGTTCTTTAGTAAACAATAAGTGCTATAATTGTATTAGAAAAACATTGAAAGGAGCAGCAGTATGATAAATTGGGTTAAGGTAAATCTAGAGGCTATTGAGGCTATGCTTTATTTCTGGCAGGCAGTGAATGACCGCGAGAACCTTTCCGAAATGTTCATCTATGATATTGCAGCTATACCATGTTTAGCACTTGCATACGAGGACGAATTCAACGAAGAATCAGTTCGCAGAGCTCTAAGTGCCATTAAGAACAGGGAGATATTCTCCAGAAACAGTAAAAAGGAAGGACGTTTCTACAGCAATAATCTGTGGATGATGGAGGATCTGAATTATACCAATTTAATGGTAGCTCCATTAAAGAAGCTTAACCTGGATTTTTTAACCGGCGATTTGAATTCTAAATATACAGACTCAGAATTTTCCGAGCTTGAAGTCATATTCTCCCCTTTGCATGTAGAGGACTATATTATCAAAGACAATAGGCTGATAATCAACTTCTTCAAGGTAAAACCCGGTGGAAATGAGACTTATATAGGCGATATGGAATTAAAGGAATATGTAAAGGAAAAACTTGAAGAATTGCTTTCAAATGCAGCTATGACCTAAACCACAGCCGATTCAACAATAGAGAAGGTAGCTTTATCGCAACTTTGCCATTAATCTCAGGAGCTCCAGGAATGGAGCTCCCAATAATCCATGTCATTCGCTCAGCTGTCTAACCGGTCTTGCTATTATGTATCCAGTTCCTCCGCTTTTGGGTCTTCTTTTTTCAAACTCACCTCTGCAATCAAAACACTTGTCAAAAGGATAGCCGCACCTGCATATCCCCTTAACGAAAGAATCTCTCCCAGAAATGTAAAGCCCAATGCCGCTGAAAAAACAGGCTCCAGGGAGAAAATAAGTCCTGCGTGTGTAGCACTGGTATACTTCTGCGCTGCTGCCTGAACGATATACCCCACCGCAGTGCACAAAATACTTAGTGCCAGAATAGCACCCCAGAGCATGGCATTATCAGGCAATCTCACATTCTCAACAAACATTGAGAACACAATGCTGAAAAGGCCTACAAAGCCAAGCTGTAAAACCCCAAGGGCAATTGAGTCTACCTTTTTTGTAAAAACCCCTGTTGCTACAACATGCACGGCAAACAGCAAAGAACATAAGGTGCAAAGAACGTCTCCGCTGTTCATGCTCAGCTGACTGTTCAGTGTAAGCAAGGCAATCCCTATTGGTGCAATGCATACTCCGATAATCACTCTTTTCTCAATTTTCTGCTTTAAAAACACACCGGAAATTATAGGTATGAATACAACCGAAAGACTTACCAGGAAACCTGCATTTGAAGCAGTAGTGTATTTCAAGCCGAAGGTCTGCAGAATAAATACTGCAAATAGTATCACCGCCAAAATCAAAGAGTATTTTATCGTCTTGATATCTGCCTTGAGTATATTCTTGTAAAATACAACAGCCGCTGCAATAAAAGCAATAATAAAACGCAGTGCCGTCAGGTTGAATGGTTGAAGAACATCAAGAGCAAGCTTTGTAAGAATGTATGATGAACCCCAGAAAACCGTAATCATAAGCAGCATCAGATCTGCTCTAATCTGTCTGGTCATAATGTAATCCCCCTCCCAATAAAAAAGACCATGGCAGCCATGATCTTTTGTTTCCGGTGCAAAGCACCATATTATAATACAAAAGTCACGGACGCATTGGCCCGTGACTGATATGCGGAATTCAGAAACTATTTGATTCCAATCCCGGGCCGCAAAACATGTTTTTTTGTTTTTGATTTGGCAGTTAATGATATTGATTTCATTTTTACGACCTCCATTTCTTCCAATTTCTTCTTTTTTACTATAACATGTTGAATCATAAGAAGCAATATAAATAATACTGTCCATTACAAATTTTGTTGGATGCACAGGGCAGCTTCACTACACTGATATATTCCGGACCCAATAACCCTCCGAGTAAAACTCTTCATTCAGTTTATACTCTATATCATTCGCAAAAATCGGCCCTCCTGTCACTAATGTATGATATTCACCGTTTTCTCCCGCAGAGTCTACTCCGATCCTCTCCAATTCATTTATTAAATCTTTGTTTACCTCTCTGCCCAAAAATTCTTTCCCTAATAAGTTTTCTTTGACTGATATGATAACCGCTTTGAATCCATACTCAATAAATTCGTCTACTACTTTCCTCCGGGTTTTTTTCCATAAGGGATGGTATACTCCCATGCCGGCTGTATCACATACCCTCTTAATCCAATGCAAATGCTCCTCCAAATCTATATCGCCAAACACGCCAAGGCTAATACCGCTTTCTCCCGCTTCCTCCAAAACCTTAATAAAGTTTGCTTCATAATTTTTCAGAGAAGTAGCATATGTATCCAGCGGAATATTAAGTGCTTCGGACTGTCTTTTAAGGACCTCCACCGATAGACCATGGGCTCTGGACCGCTCACCGTTTTCTACCAGCATTGTAATCAGCTTTTGGGGTATGCCCCCTTGTCTGATAGCATAATACAGGGATAAACAGGAGTCTTTTCCTCCGCTCCAGGAACAAAAAAAAGCCTTATTGTTAATATCCATATTTAGACTCTCCTTTTTATATTCATCACTTTTATCATATAGTACGCGGACATGTTATTATTTTCAGTATGTCTTCAGGGCTGTGCAGAAGATATGCAGGTTCAATCCCTTCAACACTTTTCGCTCCCCACAGAGCCAATCCGAATTTCACGCCCGCCCCCTCGGCACATTCCTTATCATATATCGTATCCCCAATGTAGACTATATCCTCCGGATTGTTTCCGGATATCTCCAAAAGCTTCAAAATCGGATCAGGGTGAGGTTTATGCCTGGCAGTATCATCTGCGCAAACTACATAATCAAAATAATCCGCCAACCCCATAGGAATAAAATTACTCTCGAACTCTTTTCTTGTCTTTGAAGTAACAATTCCGGTTTTTATATCATCAGCTTTTAATTTCATAAGGCAATTATTAATTCCCTCAAAGACTGAAATGGTGTCTCTAAAATCATCAAGGTACCTGATCCACTTTCCAGCGGAATTTTCTATGTCATTAACTCCAAGCCTTTCTAATGTTACTGCTCCAGGTATCCCAAACGCAAAGTCAAGCTCATCCTTTGAATATCCCTGTCCCAAATCTTCCTCCAATACTTTTTGAAGTGAAGTAATAATAGCTTCTCCGGTATCAATAAGCGTACCGTCAACATCAAAAACTACACATTTAATCACACTAATTCCTCCTCAAAACACCTATTCCCTTCTTGCATTATAAAATCAATTTTTAACAACTGCCAGAAAGTCCGCATCACTAAAACCAAAATCAAATGCCCCTAATGAACCGGAATTTTATTCATCATTGCATTTCTCCTAACTTAGAAATATCCCACATGATGGACACACCTTATCTTCTGGAGACGTTTCTGCGGAACATACCGGGCATTTGTTTGCCATTTCAAATAAATCCAGTATTCTCTTATACTCTTTCTCTCTCTTAAACCATTCAAAAACTCTTCCAAGTACAACAATCCCGCATAACATGGCGTTATTTGCAACAATAGCGAATACTACACTTATATCGTTAGGGTTCCTTATCAGGAAAATAATAACTGTAGTTAAAGTTACTGCTATAAAAAAGCGTATGGCATATGGTATGACATAAGCAAATATTCCTTTCTCATGCTTCGGTCTCCAACTTGCAATAATGCTTTCATTGCTATTCATCTTCCTCCACCTTTCAATTATGCCGATATACCTAATCTTTATAATTCAACTTGTCGGCTACTCGTTCCAGATAATAAGCAGCTCCATACAACTTTAATTTTTCAGCTTCTATCTTTATGACAACCCTCTCAAACAACAAATGACTGGAAAGTGATGATCTGAATACAATCTCACTGCTTTTCAGAGCAAAGCTTATCAAGTGTTTCAAGGGTTAAATTTCTTTTAAACTCTGACGCGAGTATATCCATAAAATACTCGTCATATTTATTCGGTCCCATAATAACTGCCTCACGTCTTTTTCCAATAAGTTTGAAGCCGCACTTCTCGTAGCATCTGATACCTCTCTTATTAAATGCTTTAACAATCAGCATTACGCTGTTCAAATTAAGAATGTTAAATGAAAAATCAAGCAATAATTCTATGGCTTCTGTTCCATAGCCCTTACCCCAGTATTCTTTTTCCCCAATAAATATGCCTAATTCTGCTTTTTTGTCTATAAGATCAACATTTGCCAAACCTATATTCCCAATAACCTTTTCCTTCTCTGAATCAACAATGGCAAAGCAGTATTCTTCTTTGCTTATACGTTCCAAAATCTCTCTTTCCTTTGACAAAGAATATATTTTGGGCGTAGAAGTCAAATAGATATTGACTTCCAGATCATTGATCCATTTTGCATATACTTCTGCATCCTCAGGATTTACCGGTGAGAGGAACAGTCTTTTCCCTATGATTTTTTTGAAATATGCCATAAATGTCAACCTCCGTTTATTCATCTGCCACATGGCCTGTCGCTTAATGGTGTATGTTCTCAATTCAGAAATCATTTCTTCTGTGAAATAATTGTTATTGCGGCACCCTCATTTATTATTTTCAATACCTCGAAATTATGCAGCCTTAAGAAGAGCTTCAGCTCATCCTCAGTAAAAGCTCTTAGTATTGACTTATCTTCAATCACGTCTATTTCCTTCCCGTTTTCTTCAATATAATATTTCGCATCCCAGTTCCAGGTCCATCCTGTTTCCATATTAAAGGAGTTATCGCTTACTCTTTTGTATGTCTTGCCTTCATATTCGGAGACCTGCTCGATATGACTTCTGAAGTTAGAAAATAGCTCACTTGCATTAAAATTGTCAAATATAAAAATTCCAGAATCCTTTAGTGCTTTGTTTACAGATTCAAGACATCTATTAACGTCATCATTTCTTAGCATATATGTAAAGCTCCGCCCGGTTATCAAAACTGCATCAAAATTCTCATCAAAGCCTAATTCTCTCATATCTCTTTGCAGGAACTGAATATCAGGATTGTTTTCTTTTGCTATCCCTAGCATATTGGCTGATAAATCGGTACCTATATAATCATAATTTGCATCAACAAAATATTTTGCAAGATTCCCGCTTCCACAGCCGACTTCCAAGACTTTGCAGCAGCCATACTCTTTGAAGATTCTATCATGCAGTTTAAACTCCTCATGATAATTAAATATAGACTGATACATCTCATGATACATTCTGGCCAACTCATAATATAATTTACTCAAGCCCATACACTTCCTTCATTTCAGAAAATTGCTAACAAAAGCGATATTATGGTTAATTATACCATAATATCGCTTTTGTTAATATGAACAGCATCTATCCACTATTCTGTATTAAAAAAGCCGCCATGGACAGCGACCCTCTAATTTTATTTATATATATCTCCTCTTGTATCAATCTTAACTATTATTATATTCTCATTTTCGACATGATATATTATTCTGTACTTTCCTACCCTTAATCTGAACAATGGCGGATGTTTCTCTCCTTGTAGCTTTTTAATATCTCCCTGAGGAATTCTCACTATTGCTTCAATTATTCTTTTTCTCGTATCTTTTTCATAATCGCTCATAGACTTGTAAGCACTCTTCAAGTAAATAATATTTCTCATTACTATTCACCTAACAATAGTTCTTTCACTTTATTTGAAGGTATCCTCTCGTCATTTTCAATCTTATTCCATATTTCTTCTTCTTCTTCGCTGTCCAAGTGTAATTCCTGTTCTTTCTTACCCTTCAGATATAATAAAAAATCAATTACCTCTCCCGCTTTTGTCTCTGGTATCTCATCAATTAATTTCTTGATAATATCCTTGGCCGTATTCATAAAATCTCACCACCAATTGCTATTTATTTATATTTTACCACATTCTGCGGAAAAAATTTAGCCACAATTATTAAATGAGTTCGTCCATAAATGTCAGCTTCTAAATTCATTTAAAGCATATTATACCAATATACTATATCATCATCGTGGGAAGCTTTTGCACCTGTTGATTCATATAGACATACTGCCGGTTTATTGGATTTATTTGTAATTAGGAATATCTTTAATATTTTATTCTCTTTGCATATTCCAATAAGCTCATTTATCATCTTTTTGCCAATACCCCTTTGTCTATATTCCTCTAAAACACTTACCTCATAAATATATATCATATCATCTTGTCCATCATACCTTTGTAATCGGTAGCCCAGAACAAAACCAACGATCCGCTCTGCTTCAATACACGCAACAATATAATTCGAATCGTTTTGAAGAAATCTTTCAGCAGCTCCGGGATTTGAAGTATCTGTTCTAAATGTCTTTACCATCTCTATAACCTTTTGTGAATCAGTTGGCTTCAACCTTCTAATCTCCATTTAATGCGATCCCCCAATTATCTATTACTCAATTATCTGATCCCAAAGCACTTCATTCAATTCCCTTTACCAATAGAGTATCACACTTTGCTGCTCTTAATCGATGCTGGAGTATTGTCTGGTATTCCTGAGACCTGTACCAGCGTTTCAGCTCCATTTCATTTGGAAATTGTATAATGACAATCCTGCTGTATGACCAATCTCCCTCAAGCACCTCCGGATCTTCATCAACAGATAGGTACTTACCATTGAATTTAGCAAAAACCTCATCAACACCATCCAGGTATTTCTGATACTCATCCTTGTCACTGATTTGTATTTGTGCAACAAAATAACAGCCCATATGCTCCCTCCCCAATCCAAATCACCATGCTCACTAGTAAACATGTCCTTTAATAGTCCAATCCTCTATGTCAACCCTAATTGATTCCGCAAAAACATAAATCCTGGCATTACCTCTTTTGAAGGTATTCTTATCTGATTTGTCTTGACTAAAGCCATATTCTTTTAGAATTGACTTTGCCTTGTCACTGGAGTCTCCCGGCCTGATACCACAAATGCTGTATTTGGGATCCGACATGTCAATCTGACCTACTTTGCCATGCAGCAATCCTTCCCATGGGTAAGCGATTACAACAGCAGAGTTATCATACTCATAGAATTGTGCTCCGAATCCTCCGATAGGGTTGCCCTCTCCAAGAATCTCCTCTACCTGGGATGATGTCATCAGCAATTTCACATCAGATATGTTCAGGTTCTTATTTATTCTGTATGCATCTATATATGGTGAAAATGCATACTCCAAAAGAATCAGTGCGGTTAAGCAGATTACTACAATTATTAAGAATTTCCTTCTAATCTTCATTTAAGGCATCACCCCAGTTATCTATCGCTCAATTATTTTTATAACCAAGATTGTTTTGCTGACATAGGGTTGTCACAATCCTGCTATATAATTCCTATATAATAATTTTAAGGAGGAATCAATTTTATGAAACCAAAAGTAATTATCCACACTCAGACTAGTCTGGATGGATGTATTAAAGGCTTTGAGGATACGGGAATTTATTACCGCCTTGCCTATCGCTTTAATGCTGATATGGTTCTGTTCGGTTCAAATACCGTCCTCACCGCTGCCGACTCCTTCAATCCCATTTTCAAAAAGTTGATATCTCAATGTTGAATTGCCCATTTATATTGTTATCTCAAGCCTGTTCCCATCAGGATCCAGTATGCAGCTTTCATAATAGCCATCTCCCGTATAGCGTGGCTCGCTGACAACGGTATACCCTGCTTTCATTATTTCGTCTGTGATAGCGTTAACCTTCTCAATACTCCCTACTGAAACAGCAATATGTATTAATCCAATATACTGATTTGCTATATCATTCAAGTTCATTGGAATAGTCGGCATCTGCATTATCTCAAGCCTGGCACCCGAGTCAAATTTAATGAAATATGATTCAAAGGACTTCTTCGGGTTAGTATACTTGTCTCCGGCAATTCCGCCAAAATAGCTTGTATAAAACGTCTTTAGTCCTTCTATATCTCTGGTCCATACCGCTACATGCTCGATTTTCATTACAATACATCCTTTCCGGTGAATTTATCTCATTTTTATCTGTAGAAAACACTTCTCCTATCCAGTTCCACTTTTCTGGATAATACTATGATTATACACTCTTCCAAAGCAGAAACAGCAGTAACTATCATTGTTATCAATATGTATGTATTAAGATCAAATATAATCATACTGATTGGAATGCAAAATATCATGAACCCTGCTATTTTGTTAGCTATTGTATGAATGAAAACTATATTTTTAAATTTAACAAATCCGATAATAATACTGCTTATCCTGAGGAATATAATGATAGCAATGGGTGCCAGATATTTAATAATCATCGTTCTAAACCAAATAAAAGAAAGCAATAACAGAACACAATAGAATACAAAATCAGCTATTGAATCCAATTTTGCGCCTGTTCTGCTTTCGATATTATATTTTCTGGCGATAAGCCCATCAAATAAATCAGTCAATCCCGCTGCTACATATATAAAAATACTTGATTTATCGGGATAAATAATGAGCAATACCAGTGACAGGATTATTCGGGTTAATGACAGCATATTAGGAACATATTTAATCATTTCTTCTCCTAAGTAAATTTATTCAAACAAATTAATTGCGGTTATTCGCTGCTTTACCTGCTGTTGGCCTATAGCGCCAATTCCTTCTGTGACATATTATATCATCAGCAATTTCTCATTTTCCTTTAATATCTCCGTCAAGCCTTCTCCCCAATACTTTACCTCAACTCCTAATTCCAGCAGTATATCCGTTACTCCCAATTGATCTGCACATGCTTTACATGCAGTGACATTAACCCCTATATGCAGTGCTTGCTTGATCTTCTCCTGAATCAGAGCATCTTCCGCAGCAAGCTTTGCTGGAGCTCCCCAGATTATTATCGTTACTTCATCCCACCAGTTACTTATTTTGCTGTTTATCCCATACATCATCACCATTTTCTCTGAAGTTATCAGGTCTGCGTTGGTCCATAAAATATACAACTTTTTTGATTCGCTCATTTTATTTCCTCACTTGCCTCCCTAAATTTTGTATCACTATAAGTTTATCCGCTTCATAAAGAACAGTATTTCTTCTTCGGTAAATCCTAGCTTCCTATATAAGTTATGTGCTCCCCCATTGTCTATTTCTGCATGCAGCTGGACTCTTCTATATGCATTCTGCTCAGCATAACCAATCAAGTATTCCATCATTTTTTCCCCGATACCACATCTTCTATAGGGTGCAGCGATATACAAATCATCAATTGTCAAAGCTTTGCCTCCGGACCATATACTGTAAACTGTCCATGTGTTTACATACCCGACAACTTTGCCGTCAACTTCAGCAACAAAGATCAGTATATGCTCAGGCATACTCAATGCTTCTTTAAATACACTTCCCATTTCTTCTTCCGAAGGTATTTTCAGAGATGTCCAATAAGGGTTCTCAGCCATTACCTCCTGCATAAAATCAAGGTTAAGCTTTACAAATGCCGTTTTATCCTTTGCATCACATTCCCTGATAATGAGATTATCTATCATAACTCTATCCCCCTTTACAGCTTGAAGTATCTTGGAAATAAACTCCACAGGACGGTTCAGTGCCTGCAATATTTATTTTCTTTTTACATCACTTGTCTTCAAGTAAAAGCCCCCATCTTACACCGTATCTATCAACTATAGAAGCTGTACATGAGCTGTATGTAGTCTCTTTCAACGGTATTATTGCATAACCTCCATCAATTAACAATGAATATGCTTCCTTCAATTCTTCCTTATTATTGAAGGTTACTGTTATAAATGAATTGCTGCCGAATGTGACTCCCTCCAATAAATCGGAAAAGAAAAATCTCTGATTTCCTATAAACATTTCTGCATGATATACATATTCTTTTTCTTTTTCTGTTAATTCTCTTTCCAAATCAGAAGGATCAGCATCAGAATAGTAAATCAACATAGTGACTTTACACTTAAAAGCTTTCTCATAGAGCATCAGAGCCTTTTTGCATTCTCCATTATACTGGAAGTTAGGTGTTATAATCATAAATCTCTCCCCTTCAACATATTCTTGTACTCCTGTGAAAAGTTGTCCAATGCTGCTCCGCAGAGTCTATAAATTCTTAATTCTTCTAAAGGAAATGCACCTAACTTTTTATAAAATTTTATTGCTGGATCGTTCCAGTCATGAACCCACCACTCTAATCTGCCCAAGTTCCTTTCAACAGTCAAATCAGCAAGATACGACAGTATAATCTTGCCAAAACCCTTACCTCGCATTTCAGGTATCACATACAAATCTACCAAATGCAAACCTGGTCTTCCAAGAAAGGTCGAAAAGTTCTGATGAAATAATGCAAAGCCTACTGGCTTTCCTTCATATTCTGCAATAATTACTTCAGCACCTTTTTGCTCAAACAACGATTTCTCAAGTACTGCTTCTGTAGCTGTTACTTGATCCAATTCCCCTTCATAAGCAGCCAATTCCTTAATAAACCACAGGATTAACGCAGTATCCTTTCTTTCAGCGTATCGAAGTCTGAGGTTCTCTACACCAGTTGCAATTATATCCACAATGATTCCCCCTTAGAATATATTCGTACAACATGTATTTACCTGCATATTAAATTCATTACACTCTACCTTATGCCTGACGGACACGCGGTCACGGCCCCACCAAGCCGGGCCCTGGACCCTGCATGACCGGTCTTGTTGTACAAAGACACAATATTTCTAATATCTAATTGCATCGGGCACATTCCCAGCTTCAAAGGCTGACAAGGTGGTCAACTCTTATAACACTTAGAACATTCCTTATAATACCAAGAATATCTGGACCCGCACTTACAAGTCCACTTTTCTTTCATTAACTCCAACCACTTTTCTTCCCCAACTTCTTTCAATAAATTAAGATTACTTATCGTTTCTTCATGGTGCGGTTTTCCGTCACTATTAAATCTTATTGATTTATCACACGGAAATTTCTCGCATTGACTGCAATACTCAATTTTTTTGTTCATTGCACAGTCTCTTATGGCACATTCCCCACATTTATTCTCCAATCTGCATCCAGGACAAAATTCAAGTGGTTCGTTCTTTAATTTGTCATAATATGCCGGCATACATATTATGTGCTCCCTGTTGTCCTCTTCAAAAGCAACTCTGAAGCTGCATGCCCCGCAAAAAAGTCCACAGTAGGCTATAAGCTCACTTGCCATATATTAATGCCTCCCAAATATGTACATATTCTATTCTTCTATCATCTCAATAAGAAAAGATACAGGTCTTGTTCCATCAGTGCAGCATGCTACCTGCATATGCTCCTTTTTCCACCATGGGGTATAACTTGCACCTCCTCTTATTGAATGCCAGACAAAAAATATACTTTGCCATGCAAAGGTACAAAAGCCTTCCGGTTGTTTTGGGCATTCCCCGTCAATGATTAATGTGCGGATAATCGATATCATACTTTGCACCATATTGAATCTGACATTGGTCAAGAACCAGCTCCAAAAAAGGAGCAGTTGACCTGGGCCCCATACCTGCTAATATCCCGATACTGCTATGTGTCATCTTAACCTCCTGTAATACTCATCCCATACTGCCTGCCTCAATGTCAAGATCCTCAAATTTATTAGTATTTTCTTTCAGCAATATTGTATTTTCGCCCTCTGCAGCAAGCCATTTAAAGTCCGCAAGCCCTTTTCCTCCAATACAGGTTAAGCCATTTAGTTTTTCTGTAAAGTCAAATTAATAGCCTGCTAGCAAATATTTATTTCTGGGCACTATTTAATGCATTTTCTATAGCTTTCAATATTACTTTACTGCTTGAAGTAGCACCAGAAACTATGTCTACCTCCAATGACTGAGCTTCGACAACTTTACCAGGTATTATTTCCGCTGAAGCTCCCCTGCCGTTCTCGTGTTTTACCAGTTCGATTTCTTCTATTTTATGGTTCTTTACAGTCACCTTAACTTCAGCAGCAACCCACAAAACGTCATAACTGCCAGTATAAGTCCCATCCGCTATTTCAGAGACATTAACGTTTGATACAGTTATATCTGCAACCTGCTTCCGATATGTTTTTAAATCATTGTAAGACTTAACACCTAAATAACCTCCAACGATGACTATCATCAAAACAGCTAAAATTATTAATTGTTTCTTTTTCATGCTATTTATCCCCCTCTGTTTTATAAGTGTATCTAAATAGAGATACCTGAAACTCACCATGCATAAAGGCAGGCGGTTCTTGAGTACTGACTAACTTTTTATACAGACCGAAACCTGTATACGCTGATTAGTTTCCCCAAGACTTTCACTATCAAGGATTCCGATGAATCCATTGACGATAGTATAGCGCCCGTTTCAAGACGTTTTTATACTCATATTACATTTTTCAAAGCCGGCTTTAAAGTTGTATTCCTCAAACGTTCAATTTCCTTATCGTGCAATACCATGAATTTCTCAAAATCCTCCTTGCACATTTCCTGTTCAATGCTTTTATGATCATCAGCTATATGCTGTATTAAAAATGCCGAATATAAGTCTCTCTGAACCTTCATCCCGTCTAAATCATTCCATCTTTGACTCAATTTCTTTTTGCTGTATTCTCCGTTCAAGTGGTTATACTGGCTAGCTTTAACCTCTTTGGTGTTAACCTTGATCAATTCTTTCCCCAAATATCTCAACTTATTGTCTATGAAGGTTAATAATTTCGCTGGCGCTTTGTTTGCAAGCGATTTCCCAAATCGCTTGTTCTTTTTAATCTTTCCGGTTTTCTCACTAACTTCTGTTTTCTTGCTCCTCCGTTGAAGTCCTTTAAAACTCATTTCCTCAACATAGATTGCAGCTCCAAGTGAAAGGATATAGTTACTCATTTGCTGATGCTGATATTCTCTAATGTCTGCCTGTTTCCGGTATGTTTCTTTTAGCTCTGTCTGTGCTTTTTTATACCGGTTCGATTTCTTCCAGGTCAATTTGCCCTTCTTGTTTGTTCCATCAGGTTTGAAATTATCCGGATTGTTCGCTCGTTTGCTCCTGTCCATGTATCTTAGCAATCTGCGCTTCTGGTTTTCTATGTTCTGTACCCTATCAGCCAATTCCAAGAGTTTTACTTCCTCGGATGCTGATATGGCAATTGATTGAGTTCCAATATCCAATCCAACGGTTCCTGAACCAATATCTCTTCGGGGTTCACCGGCTTTATTCACTTTCATGGGTGGAAACCCCTTGAACTCTATCTGCAGATAATACTTAAATTTGCTTTTTATGAACTTTCTCTTTATCCTGCAATAGCAGATTTCATCTTGCATTGCTCGGTTTTCATAGGGGTTATCATAGTCTATTTTTACTCCAAGGGCTAACCCATTCCAGATCAGTTGATTATCCTTGAAACGGATTCCGGTCTTATTACTCTTACCTTCAAGTGAATCCAGTTCTTCGTATCGCTTAAAATGAACCTTGTCACCACTGCCAAACAACAAATCCTCCATAGCTGCCCATACTCTTGTTGCTATCTTCTGGGCGGTGAATGAATCTATGTTTTCTCTGAAATGATGTTGCATTTTCTTCACGTCTTCATGCAGGGAATATTCATTCAGCCTTGACCGTTTATACATTTCGTTCAATTCCTTGTACAAAGGTTTCCTCAGCTTTTCATCCGTATCTTTGATTTGTTGTCTTAACTGCCTGTAGGCTTTTGTTTCAATAAGGCAATGATAACGCTTATATACCATGGAAAGGACTGCATTATATATCTTTCTTCCGATCTCGAACCGCTTACTCAATATATCTTCCTGATATTTTTCTGTCTTCAGCGGGAAAGTCACGCAATATCGGCTCACCAACTCACCTCCTTTCCGATGTCTTTTGATTTTCAATATATTGCTTAATCACACCTAATG
>LOES01000232.1 GCA_001515955.1 Clostridia bacterium BRH_c25
TATATTTCGCGAAAAACATTTTACATTAATAATTCAAATTTCGCGTAAATGTTTCCTTGATTTTATTGAATTCGCACTATACCCGAATGTAATACCTTAGGTGCGTTCAATATACATTGGATTTATCGGCAAGGTCACTACAACTTTGGTACCCATTCCAAGCTCAGTCTCAACCTTAAGACCGAAGTCTGCTCCGCAATAAAGCTTGATTCTTTGGTTGACATTATTCAAGCCTACCTTGCTGAACTTATCCTTGTCGGAAGCATTCCTCAATATATCCTTGAGAATTTCATCCTCAATTCCGGGTCCGTCATCCTGAACTTCAATTATTAGTTTATCCTCTTTCACAAAACCGTTAATCTCAATGTTCAATTCCTGTTGTTCATCTTCCATCCCATGAATGATTGAGTTCTCCACAATAGGCTGCAGAATCAGCTTTGGAACCGTAAGGTTCATGCAATCATCATCAATGTTATAAGCAATATCAATGGATTTCCTGAAGCGCAGCTTTTGAATCACAATATAATTCATCACATAATCGATTTCCTCTTTTAAGGAGATCATCCCTCTTCCTAAATTGGTGCTGATTCTCAAGAGCTTTACAAGTGCTGTAATAGCTTTACTTACGCTGCTATTACCTTGAATTTTGGCCATCCACTTTATTGTATTCAAAGTGTTATAGAGGAAATGCGGGTTGATTTGTGCGTGAAGAGCTTCCAGCTCCACTTCTTTCTTCTCCTGCTCTTCCCTTATTAACTGCTCAATAAGTACCTGCATTTCACCGATCATGTTGTTTAAGCTGTTCCCCAGCTGGCCTACTTCATCATTTGATTTAACCTCTGTCCTTACAGTAAGATCCCCTTGTTCAACCTTTTTTATCACACTCATCATTTTCATCATAGGTTCTGTATATCTAAATGAAAAAAACAGTATATACAGAATGATAACAAGACCATATATGACTCCACCGACATTAAAGTATCTTTGTATCCGGTTGATTTCTTCGTATAAATAATCCGTTGATATTGTCTTTATAATCTTCCAGCCATTATTTTCTATAGTAGAATAAATTGCTACATTATCAATGTTTGTTTTGTATTGAACGTAGTTATGTCCGTTAATATCGGCAAGCACCTCATTTGCATAAGGTTCACCCTTAATTGAGCTTCCTATTTTTTTCTTATCGGAATGGCTTATAATATTTCCTTGATCATCACATATCAGAACCTCTACCTTCTCGCTGTCCAAAATCCCTGAGTATGCCTGCTCCAGAATAACCTCTTCCAGGTCAATGAGCAAATAACCGTATGCCTCCAAGGTATTAAAATCAACAACCTTACGTGCTAGAGTAAAGTAGTTTTTCTTGAATTTACCCGACAAAATTTCAATTTCTTCACTCTTTGTCGGTAGCCATAGAGGTTGTCCCGAGGATTTTTCCAGCTGTGGACTTATCCGCTCCAGCCTGTTGATCTTTTTTGCCCCAACAGAGTAATAAGCATCAGCCAAAACCAAATCAATTACTTCAATATCATCTCTTGAGGTAATAAAACTCCTTAATACACGGCCATATTCATCCGCTCTGAAATCATATTTATGATTCAACATATACAGCAACTCACTGTTCGAGGTAATCACAGTGGAAAATTCTCTTATGTCATCCAATATAAAATCCAGCTTTTCACCGGTTTCAAATACCGATTGTATTGCTGTTTCGGTATACTTATTCTTGATAATATCTTTAACGGTACTTGAATAAGTAAAGGATACCACCAAAAGAGGAATTGCAATCAGAACAATTGCAATAATTCCGAGCTTGACTCTCAGAGAATTAAATACTTTGATTCTATTCACTTATTTCCCCTCCTGTCATTTACTCATTCCTCCTGATGCGTTCCAATTCTTCATATATCTTTTTCCCTGTTTCATTGCTGTCCAAATCGGCTACAAGCATATTATGCAGATTACTGATGAGCACTTTCTCTATATCATAGAAATTTGAAACCTTAGGCCTCAAATAGATATTCTGCGGCTTCCAGGCATCCAAAACAGCGCTCATATGCTTTAATTGTACATTCCCGCCTGTATTCGACGGATCATCATACGCAGACTTTCTTGTCGGCAGGCTTCCCCCCTCAGGATGTTTGAGCACTTTCAGCTGCATATCCCTGGAGGTTGCCCAGACAATATACAGCCATGCTGCCTGCTTTTCATTTTCAGTAGCATATTTGTTGATGCCGATCCCTGAACCGCCATATATATTTGCACTTCTTTCATCGCCATAGGGCAATATGGAATAGCCTACCTTTCCGGCAACCTTGGAATGCACCGCATCCTCTACATAAGTATAATTTTCGTCCCAATTCAGCATCATGGCAATTTCACCGTCCCGGAAAACCCTGGCCAGATCGGTCCAGTTCCAATTTACACTTTGCGGTGCTGAAACACTTGCTACTTTCTTGTACATATCCAGTGCCTGTATAAAATTTTCATCCATTGAGTTTATTTGATTAAAGGTTTTCAAGCCAAGAGTATTGATTTTTTCATCAGAAAAATAGTCACCGCCATATGCAGCAAGTATATTGGAAAATTCACAAAAAATCGAATTATGCTGCTGTGCCATTAATCCATTGCCGTATTTAACTTCAGCATTGGGTACATTCGCATCAATCCACCTGGCAGCTTCAATATATCTTTCCCATGTGAACTCCCTTGTCCCGGGAGTCCAGTCATAGCCCATCTCGTTGTAAAACTGATCCCTGTATTTATCAAAAATATCTTTTCTATAATATAGAATCATGGTTGTACTATCAAATGGCACCGCATAAACATTTTTTTCTTCCTCAAAATATGAGCATACAGCTGTCTGATTATCAACGAAATCATCCAGGAAGCCTTTGATCCGGGGATAATCCGGATTTTTATCATAAGGATTCAATACTTCCAAATAATCATAAAATCTATTCAAGGTTTGATAAGGGTCTACATAAATAACCTGGTACTCCCCGGCCTGCGCAATAAAATCAAGATTTACCTTCTGAACCAATGTGTCAAAATCCACAGGCCTGATCTTTATATTAATCCCTGTGACTTCTGAAAATTCCTCACTTTCATGAGATAGAATATTTGCATACAAATTGTTCTCAACAATGAAATTAAGTGTCAAACCTTCAAATTGCCTGATATTATAGTTCTCCGGCAATTCAAGATTTTCAAAATTCGTTCCTTGGAGATCGGTACTTTCAATTGGCGCTTCTGCATTTGGGATGATTTCTTCTCTTGCTGCAGCTCCATTGGAACAGGCTGTGAGAAAAATACATATAAGAAGCAGTGCAAATATCCTTCTAAGCATAAATTCACCCACTTATCATTATATCTTTTTTATAATTATTACTTTTATACTTATATAATATTAACATAACTTATTTTAATTATAAAGAAAGAGGTTTACCATATTCCTTGCATATGAAAGTTAAAGCCTGTGGTCCATCGTAAAAAAGCAGATAGCCGGAATTTTGTATTTCTACCAAAACCGCTATCTGCTTTTGTTTATTATTCTATTATTTTTTTTATTATTTCAGCAAATAAAGCCTCTCCAGCCATTCTTCATTGATACATCGGCTTCCAAGAGGATTGGCCTTGTCTTCATACATACCGTGAAAGTCTGAACCTCCGGTCAGAATCAGGTCATATTTCTCAGCCAAATCCATTATTTTTTTCACTTCAATTTCATCATGGGAAGGATGCCAAGCTTCCAGTCCATCCAAACCGGCTTCTACAAGCTCAGGTATAAGCTCAAGGTTTTTGTACCCTGCAGGGTGAGCAAGCACTGCAATTCCTCCTGCTTCCTTGATTGTTTTTACCGCGGCAGCGGCGTCAATATATTCAATCTCTCTGTACGCAATACCACCGGACATCCCATCACCGGGTTTTGCAAAAAGTTTTTTATATAAATCATCCTGGATCGATACAGCATATCCAAGCGTCATCAATCCATGCATGATATGTTGTTTATAAACATTTGTACTGCCTTTCGATAAGCCTTCAACCAATTCCCAGCTTATCGGATATCCTTCTTGTATGATTTGCTCGACTGCCCATCTCGATGCTTGCTGTCTTTGTTCCAGCATAAATTTGCATGCATCTCCAATCCTCTCGGGTTCATCCATCAGATAACCAAGAATATGTGCTTTTCTGTTTCTTTTATAGTCATAACCAGATATTTCAATAGCTGAAATACTTTTTATACCCTGTTTAACGCATTCTTTTAAGGCTTCTTCAATTCCATCGACCGTATCATGGTCAGCGATCGCCAAAGCTTGAATACCAAGCCTTTTTGCAGCTGCTGCCAATTCACGTATACTGAGTGAGCCGTCTGATATTTTCGAATGACAATGTAAGTCCGCTACCATAAAACACCTCTCTATTCACTAATAATCTGAATTATTCTTCAAAAATGTTTCCAAATCTAAAAAATCGTTAAACCTCTCTTTCAGGGTTTTTCTATCCCAATCCCACCAACATGTTTTCATTATCTTCTCAATTATATCCTCATCAAATCGCATTTTGATGACTTTTGCAGGCACTCCAACTGCAATAGCGTAAGGTGGAATATTCTTTGTCACAACAGCACCGGATCCCACAACAGCACCCGTTCCGATCTTAACTCCTGCCATAACAATTACACCGTGACCCAACCACACATCATGGCCTATTTCAACCCGATCAGCCCTACGCCAGTCAAAAAATGCTTTATCATTTTTTATATCCAATCCATATTGAACTCTCCGATATGTGCAGTGATGCTGCATAACCCGCCACATTGGATGGTTTCCCGGATTTATCCTTACATGGGATGCTATTGAACAATATTTACCTATTTTAGCATAAATTACGGAGGCATCTCCTGCTAAATAGGTGTAGTCTCCAACCTCCGACTCAGCGATGCTTACCCTTGGGCCTATGTCGGTCCAACTTCCCAGAAAGCTCCTTCTTATGCTGGAGGTAAGATGAATTGTAGGCTTTTCATCCAGCTCTTTCTCTATGCGCACTTGTTTTTCCGGTATTAATGATTCATACTCGTATAACATGGACATCCTCCTTTAAATATGAGTGAACTTAAGATACTGCGACCAGTTGATTTTCCAACATATCATAACGGCTGTCTGCCAGGGCCTTTATTGCCTCCTTGTCATGGAAAACACCAATCATGGTAGTACCCTTTTTCTTGGAATCCAGTATCAGTTCCAATATCTTTTCTTTTGAATTGGCATCCAGTGAAGCTGTCGGTTCATCCAAAAGGAGAAGCCTCGGCTTTGCGGCAATAGCAAGCAATATATTCAACCTCTGTTTTTCTCCACCGCTGAAGGTTGATGGATACATATTCCAAAGGTTTTTATCTATTCCTACCTTCTCCAGATAATATTCCGACAATTCTTTTGCTTCTTTTGGAAGCACTGCTTTGGTTAAAAGCTTGCTTTCCAGTATTTCCAATGCCGGGACTCTGGGAATGACATGTAAAAACTGAGACACATACCCAAGCTCTGCTTTTCTAAGTCTTAGGATTGTTTGATCATCTGCTGCTGCAAGGTCAACCTTTGTTCCATCACTTTTCAAGTAAATAACTGAGCCCTTTGTGGGCTTATAAGTCCTATAAATGCATTTTAAAAGCGTAGACTTGCCGATACCGCTTGCACCAGTGACAGCCAACAGCTTTCCGGCACATGCAGTAAAAGAAACATCATTGAAGCTTTCAATAACAAGCCCGTCTCTAATATGGATTTTAAATTTCTTTGACAATCCGCTTACTTTAAGCATATCTTGTCCTCCTATAATTCAACTCAGAAACCAGCTCTCCATCAATGAAAACCTTTGTTATTGCCGGCTTGCCGTCAATTATACTAATTATCAGCATATCTGCTTTTTTGCCTTCTTCTATGGAACCATACTCTTTGTCGATCCCCAATGCTTTGGCAGGGTTTAAGGTTACCAGCTTCACGCTTTCCCATAAAGGAATCTGGTAATCGGTATTTAGTTTGAATACGGCATGAAGCATCGCAGGGGGATAATAATCAGAGCAAAGTATGTCGATACAGCCATCTAAAATTGCCTCAGTCGCTGATAAGTTTCCTGAGTGCGACTTCTCCAGCAATACATTGGGGGCACCGGCCACAGTCAGCATCCCTCTTTCCTTCGCTATTCTGGCTACATTCAGCTCAACAGGGAATTCACTGATATCTGCCTTCAGCTCAGAATGAACATATTCGATTTTCTCCGCACTGTCATCGTCATGAGATGCGATACGGATTCCTTTTCCACGGGCAACATCTGCTGTTTTTTCAATTTTATCCTTACTGATCTTAGGTATCGCCATCCTTTCCTCTATCATTCTATCAATCTGCGTATCCTCCAGGTCAGGTTTATAGTTTTTCATATTTTCACGGTATCTTATTAAATCCCGGTATTGTCCCTGCCCTGGTGTATGGTCATTAAATGAAAGGAGGTGGATGTAATCTTTATCCAAATAATCCATCAATGTATCGTAGCCTTCGGAATTTCTAAGATCAAACCTGCAATGAAACCTATGGCGGATAAGATGATAACCCTCATGCAGACTTTTTATCAATTCAGCCAGTTCCCGCATTTTATGCGGCTTTCTGGTCTCTTTTTGTCTCATGGCAGCACCATCCTCTCTTAAAAAGGACAGTGAATGGTATATGGTCGTGATCCCTTGATTGACAAGCTGCTTTTCATGTTCCATCAAAGCCATTTTAGAATCCATAATGCTCGTAGGTCTTGGCTGTACAATGGATTCTATATTGTCGGAATGGATATCTATAAATCCCGGTGAAATATATGCGCCATTTACATCATAAACGATATTTCCCAGGCTTTTTACTTTTGCTGTATCCAATTCATTCATGGGAAGTATTTTTTTTATTCTATCCTCCTCCAATACGACAGCGTAGTTATCTAATACTGTATCTTTTGTCATTATGTTAACATGCATGATATATTGTTCATTATTCACACTAACAGCCTCCTAATTATAAAAGTGAATGAACCAGTATCTGTGTATACTCATCAATTGGATCCTCCAATATCTGGTCTGTCAAGCCTTCTTCAATAATCCTGCCATTCAGCATAACCATTGTTCTATCAGCCATCATCCTTATTACGGATAAATCATGGCTAACCACAACCATTGAAATTCCAAGCTCCTGATGTATTCTTTTTATTAAATCAAGCACTCGTGCCTGAACGCTCAGGTCAAGCCCTGTAGTAACCTCATCCAGCAGTAGTATGGGAGGATTGTTTGCCAATGCTTTTGATATCTGAACTCTTTGCTGCATACCTCCTGAAAAATTCCTGGGCTCTTCCTTTATTCTGCTTGCAGGAACCTCCACATGATTTAAAAGGTATTTCGCACGTTCAGTCATTTTGCCTGCATTTCTTATACCTGCGGCGATAAGCTTTTCTGCTACATTCGCACTGCTTGAGAAGTTCATTCTCAGTCCCATAATAGGATTTTGATAGACCATTCCCATTTTATGATTTCTTATATGCCGCTTCTGCTGGCTTGAAAGCTCAAATATATTAGTCTTTCCTTCCTTGAACTGGCTGATATAAGCTTCCCCTTCCGTTATTTCCATATCAAAATACAAAGCCTTCAGCAGCGTGCTTTTACCTGAACCGGATTCACCGACGATGCCCAGAATCTCACCCGGGTACAAATCAAAAGACACCTTATTTAATGCCCAAACAGAATGACAGTAGGGACAATGTCCCTTATCCAGAACTGCATCTCCACCATTGATGCAAATATCACAACCCTCGCCAAACCTGACTGCCAAATCCCTTACACTTAAAATCGGTTTTGTATCATTCAACTTAGATTCACCTCCGTCCCATTACGCCGCTTTTCACAAAAACCGGAGTCTGAGCATTGAAAATAATGCTCATTTGTTTCGCTGTCAAATATCTCGTCATAATATACATCTGTTGCACCACATAGCCTGCAGCTTCGACCTTTTACATTCTCTATGGCAAAGGGATGATCTTCATAGGCTAATGAGACGACATCGGTATAAGGAGGAACCGCATATATCTTCTTTTCCCTCCCTGCTCCAAACAGATAAAGACACTCTGCCTGGTGCAGCTTGGGATTATCAAACCTGGGAATTGGGCTGGGGTTCATTACGTATCTTCCTGAAACCATAACAGGATGGTCTGCTCCGATAACTGTGCGGCCGTATTTTACGATTCCTTCATATAACCTGAGCCATATGCCTGAATACTCCGCTTCGGCGTGTAAATTTCTACTGACCGTTTCCTTTGGAGAAACAGACCTTAGCGGTTCGGGATTGGGAACTTGCAGCACCAAAACCTGATCATTTCTCATTTTTTCTTCAGGAACTCTGTGCCTTGACTGAATAATTGTGGCAGCATTGGTGTCTGTTGTTGTTTCTACACCTGTCGTTGCTGTGACCAGTTTTCTGATGCTTACTGCATTTACACTATCATCGCTTCCTTGATCTATAACCTTTAGGCAGTCATCTTTCCCAATAATCGAAAGGGTAATCTGCAGGCCCCCGGTACCCCATCCCCGGCCGATCGGCAATTCCCTTGAGCCGAATGGAACCTGGTAGCCGGGAATAGCCACTGCCTTTAAAATCGATCTTCTTATTTCCCTTTTTGCGCCTTCATCCAGGAAAGCAAAATTATAATGCTGATTTGAAATATTATATGCCATTTTTAATCCTCTTTCTTTTTTCTAAGTTGATCCAGCTTGGATTGGAATGTCACATAATGGGGAAGCTTCAGATGGGATAGAAACCCATTCATCTCCAGACAATCTCCATGCAGCAATACAAACTCCTCATCGTTAACAGGGGCCTCCCCGGCAACTCTTAAAGCTCTATCCAATATGGAAATAGAAATTGCTTTGGTTTCATTTCTTCCTAAAACACAGCCATAACCAATTCCAACTTTCATTTCATCATGTTCTTTTGTTTTTTTCTTTGACGCAGATACAAATGACTCAACTTCAGTAACAAGAATATCTCCTACATAGATGTCCTGTCCCTCTTCAAGAACATATGAAACTTCAACAGAAAGCCAGCCTGTCCTTAACTCTCCAACGGTAGGATGTACTGCACCAAAACCCCTTAAAGAACTGTAAGCCAGACCGGAAATGTATCCCGTATCTGCCCTGGCCATTGTTTGCAGCCTTGCACTTCTGGGAGCAGGAAGAGGAAGCTTGTTAAGTGTAATATCAAACGCCTCCCTGTGCTCCTCCGCTATTTCCTCCAACAGGTCTTCCTCTCTTAAAATATCCGAAACTCTGGGGAAGGTGTATTTTTCCTCCTCCTGATGGCACTGCTCGTAAGAATTTCTCCATTTTTCATTTTCCTCTTCTGTTTCATCCATGATTCCAAAATCCAATAACCTATGCACATAGTCATAGGATGGACCTAGTATTTGGCCTCCCGGAATATCCTTGAAAGCGGCACTTATTCTTCTTATCATTCTCATGTCCACACTGCTCATCGTTTTTGAATAATGATTCCGGGTTAGAGTCGATCTGTATGCCCTTAGTATAAATACCGCTTCCTCCAGACTTCCCTCACATTGCTTTAATGCGAGAGCAGCATATGTGGGTGCATATAAGCCTGCTTCAGACATAACCCGGTCGATTAAAAGCTTCATTTTATCTTTTATTGCTTCAATTTCTAAATTTTTGTCTCCATCTGTACGGTAGTATTTAAGAAGCTTTATTGACGCTTCAATCGCTTCCTGTCCTCCTGTAACTGCAACATATGCCATCTGTTTATCATCCTTCCATTCTTACTTTTCTGGGTATTGCCATCAGTTCACCTCTGGCTGTAACAAAATATATATCAACGCCTGTGGGATATTCATATTCCATCAAATCTCTCTGTACAATCCACTGCTTTGCGTACGCCGTAAGTCCTGCCTGTTTTGATACGTTTATCCCGGGACCTATAAGACAACAACAACTCGTCTCCTCAAATTTATCTACAGCTATTATTAAAACACTGTTGGTATGAGGTTCAACCAACGAACCGGGAGTTGCTCTGGAAAATATATCTGCGATGTCCTCCCGAGAACATTTTTCTGTGACAAAAATAAAGTCTGCCTTTTCTGATACCTGTTTTGAATAAGTAAGGTCAGCCGCAGTTTTTGCAAAAGCCTCGTTGTCTACTGCCGAAAAACTTGTTTCTTTGTCCAATAGCATTAATGCTACGGTTAACAATACCCCGCAATCTTCTTTTAACTTTTCTGCTTGTTTATTGATGCATACAATCTCACCGGGATTTGATATCGCGTACAACATGAGTCTGAAGGACTCCTGGCAATCATGTACATCATCAAAGGCGCTATACTTTATCATTACTGTCCCTCCACTACTCTAAACTGAACCTTGGATTCCAAACTTCTTCCAAACTCTTTTCTTTCCTGGCTGCTTACTAAAGTGCCCATTTCATTAAGCCTGTCGGTAAGCCAATGGGTTTCATCTACCCTTGCATTAAATGCGGCATCTATAACCGCCATTGCAAGTACTTTTTCAAAGTCATCCCCTGCGGTAAGCGCCATTCCCCGCTTCTCCCCGATTTTAACCATCGCCTCGCAGGCCAGCAGCTCTCCCAGAAAGTATTCCGAATTCGCCACCGATTCAAGCATTTTAAGCATTACAAGGGTTTTGGCAGGTTTTTTGACCACTACCACCTGATGGCTCTTTTCAATTTCACCCGCAAGCTCAATGATCTTATCCCTATGACTTCGGGCCATTATCCTGAACATTTCTTTCTTATCCATCATTTCACACTCTTTCGCACATGATTATTTTGATTTACTAAAACTTGTTTATATCCACATTGATTTTTAATTTATTGAAGATCATTTCGACAGAAAAGCTCATAAAAAGAATAACCATAAGGACAAATCCTGCTTTCTCAAAATCAAACATCCGCATATAAAGGCTAAGCTCGTGTCCTATGCCTCCAGCCCCAACCAAACCTAATATGGATGACTGTGCAATATTGATTTCAAAGCGCAAAGCTGTCCATGAAATGATTGAAGTTTTAATAGTCGGCACAACGCCTCTTGCCATTGTTTGCAGCCATGAGGCACCTGTTGCTTTCATAGCCTCAAGGCTGCCTGCATTCACTTCCTCTATGGACTGTGAAAAAGCTTTTACCAGATAGGCAAAGCTGTGAAAGCAAAGCCCCAAGACACCTGCAAAGGGTCCAAGTCCTATGTAAGCCACAAAAATCAAAGCCCAGACCAAGGTTGGAACAGCACGTATGGATGCGCACAAGCCCTTTATAAATATCGGAAGGCCTTTGGCTGAAACATTTGTTGCTGCCAGGAAGCTTATAAGAAAAGCCAGAATCGCAGAAATAATTGTAGCCAGAACAGCACCTGATAAGGACTCTAAAGCTGCATACAATATATCCTGCCAGTCTGTAAAATTGAAATGAAACATCCTTAGAATAAAGCCAAAAGCCTTTCTAACACTTTCAAACCCACTCCCGTAACTAAGCTTCAATTGGAAAAGGCTGAAAGCATATAGCAATACCATGCTTAGAAAGAACAGTATATAGAAGTACTTCTGTTTTTTTGGAACAAGAGAAACTTTCATATCCATACTCACATTATACGCTCCCTTATTTTCTTTGATAAATACTCAATGACTAAGACCAACATCGCGACTATCACTATTGCCATCGCTGCATGATCATACTTGAAAAGTTTTATGGTTGACTGGATGTAAAAGCCTACACCGCCGCCGCCAACCATACCGATTATCGTTGAAGCACGAATGTCAAGCTCCAAACTGTAAAGTGTCCATGATATTAAGCCTGGGGTGCACTGTGGCATGACTCCAGCCCTTAACACCTGCCAGTAAGAGCCTCCTGAAGATCTGATCGCTTCAATCTTTCCTGTATCAATCTCCTCTATTGTTTCAGTAAAGAAGCGTATCAGGCTTCCAAGTGAACCAATAGTAAGTGCAATAACGCCTACTGACTTTCCAATTCCAAAAGCCGGGACCAGTATAATCGTCCATGCTAAAGCAGGAATATTTCTAAGCAGCGATGCAAAAGCTCTAATGGCAATTTTAAACACCGGATGCGGCATGGTCGGTGTCGCACATAAAAAAGCAAGTACGATACTGATAAGTGCCGCAGTAACCGTTGAAACTACAGCCATATAAAACGTATCCAAAAGAGGATTTACTATGTTAGGCAGTGCTGTATGCGCAGGAGGTAAGAAATCAATAAAAATGAAGCTTAGGACTCCAGGTATTATTCTTATAGCCTCAATAGCATCAAAATGCGATATGAAGCCTGTAACAACTCCGGTGAATATAACGATAAAAACGCCTGCCCAAGTATAAAAGCTCTTTTCCTTTTTTAACGGTAAATATGTCATTTGCATTATTATTTCTCCTAATAATTCATAGTCATGGCACGAAGCTATACAGCCAAACTCCCACTCTGAATCATTTCATGTGTTGACTCTTCATAGTTGCTTTCATTGCTTTTTCTATCATAGATATTGTTTATTACTGAATCTGAAAGGTCTTGTGCTTTTCCATCAAAAACAATAAGCCCCTTTTTTATTCCGATAATTCTTGTTGCATACCTTATTGCATAATCTACCTGATGCAGGCTCACAATTGCAGAAATACCATCTTCCATACAAATTCCATGCAAATAATCCATAACTGTATTTGATGAAACAGGGTCAAGACTGGCGATCGGCTCATCTGCAAGCATTAATGAAGGGTTCTGGGCCAAAGCCCTTGAAATTCCAACCCTTTGTTTCTGTCCTCCGCTAAGCTGGTCTGCCCTTTTATGGATTTCATCTGCAAGACCGACTCTTTCAAGTATGCTGTATGCCTTCCATCTGTCCTCCATGCTGTAAAGGTCGAAAATCCCATGAAAATCACTCATGTAACCCAATCGGCCATGAAGTACATTCTGAATGACTGTCAGCCTGTCAATTAAATTATAATGCTGAAAAATCATTCCTATTTCACGCCTTACTTTTTTTAAGCGCGTTCCCTTTAGCTTCTCAACCTCAATTCCCTTAAAAACAATACTGCCTTCGGTCTGACTTATCAATTGGTTAATACACCGCAGCAAGGTCGATTTCCCAGAACCCGAGGAACCGATTATTGCAACAAATTCACCTTCATGAAGGTCAAAGGAAACGCCTTTTAAGGCCTGGGTTTGATTTGCATATGTCTTTTTTACATTTTTAATGCTTAAAATAGGTTTCATTTTTTAACATCCTTTCATGTTATTTACCGGAGCATCGTAGGATGCTCCAATAAAATATATTTTTCATTTCAAGAGGTCTTCCGGTTTCATATTCATTTGCTTTGCAATAGTTCTTATCGTATCATAATCCGAATCATTTATTTCCATATATCTGTACCCTACAATATTTCTAAGCTTCTGATATTCTTCATCATGCCATTGTAAATAAAACGCTTTTATCTTTGCTTTCAGATCTTCAGGAAGATCTTTTCTTACAGCGATTGGAGAACTCGGTATCGGATCAGATTCTGCAAATATGACGACATCTTGTTCCGTTACGGTCTTATTTTTTATTCCGTTTTCATATGTCTGCCTTGTACAAGCAGCTGCTTCAACCGATCTATTCGCTGCTGCAAGCAAAGAGTTATTATGAGAGCCTGAAAATTGTGTACTTTTAAATACTTTGGTGTCTAATTCTTCAGGGGTGACATTAAATTCCTTAACAAACATAGAACGGGGAACAAGATTACCGGAGGTTGAAGCTGGGTCAACAAAAGCAAAAGTCTTGCCTTTCAAATCTGAGAGCTGCTTTATTCCCGAGGCCGGATTTGTGATAAACAAGGATGTGTAAAATGCGTTTTCCTTTTTACCTTCTTTGCAGTTGACAACGATCGCTTCAGCATTACTTCTGTCATGCGCAATTATGTATGAGAATGGACCAAAGGAAGCCAGGTGGGTCTTGTTGTTTTTCATTGTTTCGATTACTGCATTATAGTCTTCGCAGATAATGACCTCTACAGGAATACCCAGGTAGTCAGAAAGCGCTTTTTGATGAATTTTGTTACCAGCTTTGTTTTCCGGGGTTGACTCCTCCCCTGGCAAAAAACCCATCACAAGCTTTTCCGGCCATTTATTAGCCACTTCAGTACTAGCTTCTGCTGCGGTAACCGACTCTTGAGTTTTTGTTCCGCAGCCAAATAAGGATAAGGACATTGCGAAAATCATAGTTGCAAGTAAAACCAATCTGATTTTTGTATTCATACATAACCTCTCCTATCTCAAATAATAATTTTGTTGTATGTTTATCATAAAACTTTAGTATTATTGCAGTATTATCGTAATGTAAAAAGAAAAATAATGTTATGACATTAATCATAGTTTTACATAGTAAACAGGTTAAGGAACAACTAAATAATAAAACCCGATTTTCAAGCGAGATAGTTTTCGTCAAGACAAGGGGTCGGAGGGCGTAATAATGGTGTTATTGCAACTGACGACAACGCAGTATTGGCGGAAAATAGCCGCTTCAAAATTGGGGAATTATTATTTAGTTGTTCCTAAGGGTAAACCCAACAAAAAAGCTTAATAAGTCTCTAAAATATAAAAATGCTTCAATTGAAGCATTTTTATATTCTAGAGACTTATACTAATCTGTACAATATCTGCACGGAATGTAGATATACCTTGCTCTATAGGGTTATTGCCCTGGTCCACATTGATGTTTGTAACTCTTAGAAGTGGAGAATTTTCAAAAATCGATAGCAGCCTTGATTCTTTTTTATCTGAAATACTTGTTTTGCACGTTGAGCTTTTTCTTGTCAGCTTTATTCTACCTGCTTCCCACAAAGCCTTATGAATTGACATACTTTTTAAAAAATGCAGATTAAAGGAGGGAACTCTGTTGTAGGGTATGTATGACCTACCAATCAGAAAGGGAATATTATTATAATACCTTAAAACATATATCTCCCACAGCACATCTTCATCTTTCATATTAAACAGCTCTTTCTGTTCTTGGTTAGGACATACTGTTTTAATTTCCAAAAGCTTAACCCTCGGAATCATCTTTTTGTCAAGCATACTTTGGGTGTAGCTGCATTCCTTCCGTATTCTTATATTAATATCTTTAAATCTTACATAGCAGCCCTTATTTCTTATTGCAAATACCAGCCCATCCATGATTAGCTTTTGAATAGCCTTTCTGACGGTAAATCTTTTCACATTATACTGAGTTGACAATTCATTTTCAGAGGGCAGCTTTGTTCCATGCATATATGTCTTCTCTTCTATGGCTTTGCTCAGATCTCTATATATATCCATGTAATTATATTCTGCCTTTGTTTCATTGTATTTCACAGGCCACAACTCCTTATATTTTTCTTTAAAGTCGTTTCCGGTTGACTTCATAATATAATCAGCAAATATAATTAGAGCATATTTTTATGCTTTGCCATATTCATTATACAATATCAATTGTAAAAACAAATTAATCCAGTGTAAAATTACTGTTAATGTTGCAACATTAACAGTTGAAAATAGTATTTGAGGCCGCAATTCTTTTCACTGCGGCCTTGAGTCATTTGAACTTCTCCGCAACCTGCACAATAGACTGGAGAAAGACAAGCCGGTTATATACCCAACAGCTCCTCCACTCTCTTATCTCTCTTGAATCCCCGTATCATCAGCAGTCTGTCATAAATCATGACTGCTTTTTCCTTATTGTCTGCCCTTATATAGGCATTTACAACCTGAATCAGTATGGATTTGTCAATATGAGCTTTTGACATGGAAAATATTATATCAAAGGTCTTGTCAAAATATTCCACTGCTTTTTCATATTCTCCCGACTCGGAATATATTATCCCAATGGCACCCATAATCTCAACCTTCAGGTCATTGTCCCTGTCCTGCCCCTCAAGTGCCTGATTAAGACAGCGTATAGCCTCCTCATCATCTCCCCGCTTATGGTGGGCAACTCCTAAAATTCTCAGAGCATTCTTTCTTTCACTGTCTGTAAGCATTTTTGATTCAAGATATTTCTCGAAATACCTTACCGCCTTATCATTGTCCTTATCCAAGTATCTTAGGCCTGTATTGACCTTTCTGGCTGCCATTGATGAAGGCATAAACCATACCAATATTACCGGTATGGACAAACCTGCCGTAATTAGCAGCGTCTCCAGCCAGTCAGGAAAAGACTCCATCATTCTTGCAAAATACAATATATTAATTATAAATACTACTATCCATAGAAAAATCCTTACAAATACTTCAATAAGTCTATATCTCATCACAATATCACCCTTTACAAATGTTAAATTATATTTTATTCACTTTCACAATATTGAACGCACAAAAGAATTTACATTGGGCAAAGTGCGAATTCAATAAAAATCAAGGTAACATTTCGCTAAATTTGAATTATGAATGTAAAATGTTTTTCGCGAAATATATTATTATCGTTACTCATTATAACATGTATTATAATGTACAAAAATAAATAAAAATGTTATAATATGTATAAGGAGGTATGTTTATGAGCATATCCATTGATACTTCAGGTCTTCAGAGTGTAAGACAAGCTCTGGGTGTAGCTAATATGCGCATGGCTATGAAACAGGATGCTCAAAGTGTAGCTTCCATAATAAAAAGCTTGCAGGAATCCAGTGCCAAAACTTTAGAGCTTTCTGTTACTCCTCACAAGGGCGGTAATATTGATTTAAGCGTATAAAAAACACTATCGGTTTTCCCGGTAGTGTTTTTGTTTTCCCTTCAGCTGCTTTTACTTAATGCATGCATAAGCGCCTTTATGATCTGATACGCATACCTCATCTTTTCCGTTGAATTTTATTCTGTAATCATAGCTGCCAATTATGTTTGTAAGTATATAATCGATATGAATTTCTTTTTTCTGTTCGTCATAAGCGGTGTTAATAGCTTCATTATTTGTTGCCTTTGCAATGTCGGTCCATCCGGTTTGTCCGATCAGCTTATAACCTTTATCCTTATAATCAGTGTTGAAGTCACCTGCAATAATCATATTTTTATCTTTACCCTTTATCCATTGAATAAACCTGTCAAGCTGTATTTCAAATTTCTCGACACCGTCATCCTCCCATGCAAAATGCACCGAGAAAACATCATAATCCACATTATCCTTTATGATGCAAGCATATATGTTTTTTCTGCATCTCCAATTACTTATATCTGTGATTGTCGAAACATACATGCTCTCTCTATGTATTATTTTGTGCGGTGTCAGTATCGCAACTCCTTCTTCAATCAAACCGTCCAGGATTTTAACACGTTCCCAGAACAGGTCATAGTGAGCATCGAACTCTTTTTCAAGTATCAGCTTCACTATGTAAGCAGCATTATCCGACCTTATATCCCCGGATATCAATTCTGTATATTTTAATTGGTTTACCTCCTGCAAGCATATGGCATCATATTTATTATCCGAAATATCTTTTGCAATGTTATAAAAAGCCCAGTAAGTTCTTGGCTCAAAATACGAATGCATATTCAGAGTAAGTATTTTAAACATATATTTCTTCTCCTATCACTTCAGCTTTATTAAGAATCTATATTTCATGTCTTCTTCAAACCACATGGGGAAATTTGTACCCCAGATATTATTATGCAGATTAAAAAACATACCCTTTGACAGACTTGCAGCTTCATTATCAAACCTTAATATCTTCGCATCCCCAATGGAAACAAGCGGGGCATCCAAGGGTTCTACCGCAATACCCTTTTCACTGTTATAAGCAATTTCTTCAACTGAATGCATATTCCTGTTTCCATTGCTTATTACAGAATAAGGTGATATATAATCCCCCATCTTTTTCATCAGCCACTTTGTTTCATCCACGGCAAAGAAATTCATTTCGCACCATGAAGCTTCGGGTATCCGGTTGGCATCCTTATTGAACCAGTTCAGCTCAAATCCGACGGATCCATTACCGTAAAAGCTATATATGAGAAGCAGCTTTTCAGGGGAACCGTAATCCATACTGCATTCCGAAGGCATTTTCAGCTCTATAAAAATCCTGCAGCAGCCTTCTCCTTCATGCAGAACCATATTCTCCACACTTCCCAGGTATCTGGCATGCTGCACAGGCTTTTCAATCAGCTCAAGGCCGGGTTTGCTAAAATCTGCTATGCACCACCGGTAATGCTGCTCCATATCTCTTTGATAGTGCTCAAGCCAGTATTTATAAGCATCGGCGTCAAAAACTTCGTATATATATCTTCCTATCCTGTGCTCTTCATCAGCATATATGGTTCCATTTATATTTCTTAAACCGTTAATTGAGCCGTCATTTGCAAAACTAACGCGATAATTACCAATTTCATACTCAATACCAGTATCCAATTTTCCGCCCTCCGGCACGTTATATACCGGCAAGTGCTTCTGCAGCGTATCATAAGCCTCTTTCTGCTTATCATCGGACAAACAATCAATTGCATTATAAATATACTGCCTTTGTTCCTTCCAGGATTGCTCAAACTTGCTGTATGCCCGGGAATGTACATTTTCTGCCTCATTATCCATTGTAAAGGCACTAATGTATGAGTATTCGGAAGGTATTGAGTTCTCTATCAAATCCTTATTCCTTGCATGCATAAAGTCTTCCTTCCGGTAATTCCTGAAGTCACAAAAATGCTTCTTCAGATCCATGCCCCAGGTATGCTCCGGTATTAAAATCAACTCATTAAAAAAGGCATTGTATTCCTCACTGCCGGCTTCAAGCCTTTTTTCCTCTATCCACCTTTCAGCACATCTGAGAAGCTCTTTAAAGTACGACACCTTCTCAGGATCGGTCCCGATTCCATGTATCCATGTATCCCCGATTTCTTCCGTA
Organism: Clostridia bacterium BRH_c25; assembly: GCA_001515955.1. The sequence continues at coordinate 18,935 of LOES01000232.1, forward strand.
ACAACAGGTAAGTATTCCCTTACGCTATATAGTGCTTCAGCAAAGTTGTCCAAGGTAGAAGCTTCTACCACTGCATTAGGGTATTTCTGCCTGAGATACGCGAGATTACTGTTAATTGATGCTTCACCGGCAGGGCCTTCATTATCTCCCGAGTGGGCAAATGCCAGCACCTGGTCCAAAATGTCAAGCTCCAGTATTTCTCCATATCCTGCCGCATAATTTACTACAAGCTCACTTCCATCCTTGCCCTTCCACAAAAACGCCTTGGGAACATCCGGAAGCTTTGATGAGGGGTTGACACCAATATGCAGATACTTTATGCCATTTCGCGCCAGTATTGGTATTATTGCTTTGGTATGTCCCGGAATATCAGTCATTTTAGCAGCTATTGTATGTTTATTAAATTGCTTGTCCAGCTTTTTTGATATGGATATACCGTACTCAAAGCTTCTTTCATTCATTAATTCTGTATGTGTGGTAAAGGGTAATCCATGCCATCTGATATAGCCCTTATTTATGGCAGCCTCCAGCTTTGCTGCTTTTTCTTTATCCTTCTGCTGCAGACACTCATTAATTATCCAGGAACCTGTAGTCCAGATAAACTTTTTTTGTTCCCCTTCATTATTCACTTTTTCCGCCAGCTCAATGGCTTTAGGTATGAAACTGTCCATGTAATTGGTTTTAACATTCCTTGCATAGTCGGTAAAACCTATGTCCAGATGTGTTTTATAAATCACATGAACTTTTCTTATCTGCTTTTTCATATATAAATGCCTCATCTATCATATTTTTTAAGGAGTTGCTGCAAAATACGGAACGGTCAAGACCGTTCCCTACATACTGTGTTACCAATATTGAAAATGCACAGCATTATTGTAGGGATGGGTCTTGACCCATCCGAAATTCATTATTTTACAACAACCTCATTAGCCGCATATTTATTTTTTTACTGCCGCATCTCTCGCAGCATCTGCAGCCTTTAAGGTTTTTTCTATTGTTTTGTCATCCTTGGTTCTGATAAACTCCTGCAAGCCCTTACCTATTGTCTGAATTATCTCGGAAGCACCCAGCCAGTCATTCCATGGCGCATATATTCTTCCGCTGCTTAATGCTACAGCAGCTCCGTCCAATTCTGCCGGAAGCACATTATTGAAGTCCTTCAGGAACATAGGTCCGCTGTTTGCATTCTGATAGTCGCCCTGAACCTCCTGTGTTGACCATACCTCAAGGAGCTTCACTCCATATTCGGTATTCCCGCCTTCTCTAACGGCCCAAGCGGCTCCAGGTCCACCAATCACCCAGCCCTCGCCATTTTTAGCCGGTATGGGGAAGAATGCAAATTTTAAATCAGGATTCTTTGTTTTAATATCATTTACTGCCCAATTTCCGCTTTCCCACATTGATGCCTTTCCAAGTGCGAACATATCCTGAGCCTGATTATAGTCCAAGCTTAACATGTCTTGTGTTATGTACCCTTCTTTGACA
>LOES01000233.1 GCA_001515955.1 Clostridia bacterium BRH_c25
ATGGGAACGACAATGAGAGAGGTTATTTATGAGATTGGCGGAGGCTGCCCTAATGGTAAGAAATACAAGGCGGCACAGACCGGCGGACCTTCAGGGGGCTGTATACCGGCAAGTGAGATTGATGTGCCCATTGACTATGATAACCTTATTGCATTGGGTTCCATGATGGGTTCCGGAGGACTCATAGTAATGGATGAAGATAACTGCATGGTAGACATTGCAAGATTCTTCCTGGACTTCACCGTTGATGAGTCCTGCGGTAAGTGCACACCATGCCGTGAGGGTACTAAGAGAATGCTGGAAATCCTTGAGAGAATAACTGAAGGCAAGGGCGAGGACGATGACATAGAAAAGCTTGAAAACCTTGCAAAAAATATTAAGAACTCGGCACTGTGCGGATTGGGACAGACAGCTCCGAACCCTGTGCTTTCCACTTTAAGGTATTTCAGGGATGAGTATGAAGCTCATATTAAGGATAAGAGATGTCCGGCAGGAGTCTGTACTGCACTGTTGAACTACACAGTACTTGAAGAGAAGTGCAAGGGCTGCGGAATATGCGCTAAGAATTGTCCTTCATCCTGTATCTCAGGGCAGCTGAAGAGTCCATACAAAATAGACTCCAGCAAGTGTATAAAATGCGGGGTTTGTATGCAGAAGTGCCCGTTCAAGGCAATAATAAAGAAATAGGATAATTTAAATTTAAAAGGCCGATTCAGTTGAAAACACTGAGCCGGCCTTTTTCATCCATGTTTACAACCAGAGAATTTATGGAATTCTCACGACATATTTCCTTTGACTTTTCAACCAGTTTTGCTATATTATAATATGTCTGCCTGGCACCTGCCGCAAGTAAGGGTACTCCTATAAAATCCATGTGAAGTGCTCTGGAAAAAAAGCCTCCCATAGTCATCAAAGGAGGCACGGTGGGGGAGCAATTGATAAATAAAAAATGCTCATCTATACCACTATCCTTGCACAAAGCGATCGCAAGATTGCGCATTGCAGGGACCAAGGCTTTTGAGGTGCCGCGTCCTATGGTATATATACGATTCCCCTCATCATCCGATCCATGGAATATAAGGCGCCCCATATCACTGTAAGTCAGCTTGTTAAAGTATTCGATGTTTAAAATTTCCTGTTTAGTGGGTATCCGGTCCATAGGCAGCTTTCTCAGGTGTATTGCAGAAGCAAGTATGGAAGAATGTGTTCCGCCATAGCAATTGTAAATAATTACCATATACTGTCTTCACCTCATTAATATTATTGACAGATTGACAAATAATATAAGCACTATACCTATATGTTTCGCACTAAATCAATTATATAAGAGTTCAATAGTGCGAAACGTTTTCCTTGATGTTATAAATCGCAGCTATTCCATGTAAGCTTCTTTGTGCGATTTATATAATATGGATACTTTTGTGGATTCAGTATTATAGGATATACTTCAAATGGAATAATATGAAGAATGCTTGAAATTCTTAGTATATAGTCCGTATGTGTTAAAATATTATCTAGACAATTAAAAATATTGTAAAAGGATTTTGTATACATGCGTCGAATAGATACTAATTGTGAGTTTATGCGGTCCCAGCATTAATACTTAAATATTTATATAAATTAAGGGGTGAGCAAATTGAATATAAGAACGTTGACGTTCAAGGGCGGAACTCATCCACCACACAGTAAAAAAGCTACTGAAAATCTTGCAATAGAAAGGGCAAATGAGCCAAAAGTTGTTGTAATCCCTATGCAGCAGCATATAGGTGCTCCTTGTGAACCTATTGTACAGGTTGGTGATGAGGTAAAGGTAGGACAGAAAATTGGGGAGGCTAAAGGCTTTGTATCATCTCCGGTACACTCCAGTGTATCAGGAAAGGTTGTAGCTGTTGAGCCAAGGCTTTATTCAGGAGGAATGGCTGTTCCTTGTGTAGTAATTGAGTCTGATATGCAGAATACCGTTTCAGAAGAAATTGCGGCTAAGGGTGACCTTGCAGGACTTTCATCCGAGGAGGTAAAGAACATAATCAAAGAAGCCGGAATAGTAGGTATGGGAGGAGCAACCTTTCCAACCCATGTGAAGCTGGCTCCGCCACCGGACAAGAAAGTGGACACCGTAATATTAAATGGCGCTGAATGTGAACCGTATCTGACTTCAGACCACAGATTGATGCTTGAGTATCCGGAAGATGTGGTGTTTGGACTGCAGGCACTGATGAAAGCTCTGGGAGTAGAAAAAGGATATATTGGAATTGAAACCAACAAACCTGATGCAATAGAGAAGGTTTTTGAAGCAGCAAAGGAAATTGATAATATTGAAGTAGTAGCATTGAAGACCAAGTATCCACAGGGTGCAGAAAAACAGCTTATTTATGCATGCACAAAGCGTGAGGTTCCGTCAGGCGGACTGCCGGCTGATGCGGGAGTTGTGGTCAATAATGTGGGAACGGCAGCAGCAGTGGCAAAAGCAATAAAGACAGGTATGCCTTTGATAGAGAGAATAGTCACTATTACAGGTGCTGGGGTGAATAACCCCAAGAACCTTATAGTTAAGATAGGAACATCTTTCAGAGAAATAATTGAACAGTGCGGGGGACTTAAGGGCAAAGTAGGAAAGCTTATAGCAGGCGGTCCTATGATGGGTATAACACAATTCTCACTGGACATACCGGCAATAAAAGGCACATCGGGAATTCTTGTACTTTCCGAAGAGGAGGCAAGGCTGCCTGAGCCTTCCAACTGCATAAGATGTGGGAAGTGTGTAGAGACATGCCCTATAAATCTCATGCCTATAAATATCAGTGCGTGCTCTCTTGCAAACAAGCACGAGCAGGCTGAGGCGTTAAATGCCATGGATTGTATAGAATGTGGGTCGTGTTCTTTTGTTTGCCCTGCCAAGAGACCGCTTGTTGACTCCATAAGGGTATCAAAACGCGAAATACTGGCTAGGCGAAAAAAAGCCCAGTCTAAGTGATGGGAGGGAAAAGCATGGAAAACACTAGATTTTTAGTATCTTCATCACCGCATATAAGAGCCGGGGAAACTACCCGGAGGATAATGCTGGATGTAATAATAGCACTTATGCCCGCGCTTTTTGCCGGGGTATTATACTTTGGATTCAGAGCATTGACCCTTACAGTTACTGCTGTTGTATTTGCAGTAGCTGCAGAAGCAGTAATGCAGAAAATAATGGGCAGACCGATTACAGTAAATGACTTGAGCGCTGCAGTTACAGGAGTCCTTATTGCTTTCAACGTACCTGCGACACTTCCTCTTTGGGTAGTAGCTGTTGGTTCGGTATTTGCAATTGCCATAGTCAAGCAGTGCTTTGGAGGCTTGGGCTTCAACTTTATGAATCCTGCCCTGGCAGCGAGAGCATTGCTTCTTGCTTCATGGCCGGTAAAAATGACCAACTGGGTTGCCCCCGGTGCAGATGCTGTTTCAACAGCAACCCCTCTTGCGATTATTAAAGGCGGACTGCAAGGAGCTTCTGCAGCAGGACAGGAAATCCCCAATGTGTGGAATCTCTTTATAGGCAATGTAGGAGGTTGTATAGGTGAGACATCAGCCCTTGCACTTATTATCGGCGGAGTTTACCTGTTATATAGAGGAGTAATAAGCCACAGAACACCTGTTGCATATATATCGACAGTAGCTGTATTTGCATTCCTTTTTGGAGGCTTCGATCCTTTCATTATGGTTTATCATGTATTCGCCGGAGGGCTTTTCCTTGGGTCAATATTTATGGCTACAGATTACTCATCATCTCCAATGTCTGCAAAGGGGCAGATTATTTTCGGTATAGGCTGTGGTATCTTAACTTCGGTTATAAGATTTTTCGGAGGTTATCCGGAGGGCGTTTCATACTCCATACTCCTGATGAACCTTGCTACACCTCTTATCGATAGATATACGATGCCCAAAAAATTCGGGGAGGTGAAGAAAAGTGCGTGATTATATTAAGTTGGCAGGTGTTTTGCTGCTTGTATGCGCTTTCGCGGCTGCACTTCTGGGTTATACAAATGAGATAACCTACGGCAGAATAGAAGAACAGCTTATAAAAGCCAGCGACGAAGCAAGAAAAGCTGTGCTGACCGATGCTGATGCGTTTGAACAGTTGGATGACAGCACTTTTTCTACAATAAAATCAAATGCAAAATATGACTTGGTGACAGAAGTATATGTAGCAAAGTCTGGTGGAAATGTTATCGGCTACGCTGTAAAAGTAATTCCAAAGGGTTATGGAGGAGCTGTTGAAGTAGTTGCAGGTATTACAACAGACGGTACATTACAGGGAATCAAGGTTGGAAACAATATAGAAACCCCCGGACTTGGAAAGAATGCAGCAACTCCAAAGTTCCAGGACCAATTTAGCGGTAAGGTCTGGGGCAATCCGATAAATGTTATTAAGAGCGGCACTCCAAAGGATAATGAAATTGCCGCATTATCAGGTGCGACAATCACATCAAGGGCAGTAACTAGCGGAGTAAACCAGGCCCTTGAAGCGGCAAAGGAGTTATCAGGTAAGTAAAATATTTTGGAGGTGAAGATAATGAATCTTTTGAGGGATTTTAGAAATGGTATTGTAAAAGAAAATCCTACATTCAGGTTGGTGCTTGGAACCTGCCCTACCCTTGCGGTTACAACAGCCGTATTTAACGGTATCGGCATGGGAGTAGCGGCAGCAGCGGTACTTATAGGCTCGAACCTTATAATATCACTTATAAAGAAAATAGTGCCTAATGAGGTTAGAATACCAATATATATAGTAGTCATCGCTACATTTGTTACTATGGTCCAAATGCTTATACAGGCATTTTCACCGGAGCTGGACAGACAGCTGGGAATATTTATTCCTCTTATAGTTGTTAACTGTATAATTCTTGCAAGGGCAGAATCCTTTGCAGCAAAGAATCCTCCATTGAATTCAGTTATGGATGGTATAGGAATGGGTCTTGGATTTACAGTTGGTCTGGTAGTAATAAGCGCAGTCAGAGAAGTACTCGGAGCAGGAACATTCTTCGGAATGCAGTTATTCGGAGCAGGTTTTGAGCCTGCATTGATAATGATACTGCCGCCAGGGGGTTTCCTTGCATATGGACTTTTAATTGCTGCATTTAACAAAGTAACAAGCTTGAAGAAGAGCTAAGGAGGAGGATAAAGATGAGACTGGGATTAATATTAATAAGTGCAATATTTATAAATAACTTTGTCCTCTCCAGATTCCTGGGTATTTGCCCGTTCTTGGGAGTGTCAAAGAAGGTTGAGACAGCAATTGGAATGAGCTTGGCGGTTACTTTTGTTATGGGTCTTGCATCGGTAATAAGCTGGATGGTTCAATATTATATACTTATCCCTCTTGGAATAGGATATATGCAGACTATTGCTTTCATACTTGTTATCGCAGGACTTGTGCAGTTTGTTGAAATGGTTATCAAGAAGACAAGCCCGACACTTTATCAGGCACTGGGGGTGTATCTGCCTCTTATAACTACCAACTGCGCAGTGCTTGGTGTTGCCATATTAAATATTCAAAGCAATTACAACCTTATTGAAACACTTGTGCATGGAATAGCCGGCGGCTTGAGCTTTACTCTTGCAATAGTACTTTTTGCCGGTGTAAGAGAGAGGCTTGAACTCGCACCTATCCCAAAATCCTTGGAAGGTTTCCCCATAGCGATGATTTCAGCAAGTCTGTTCTCAATTGCTTTCCTTGGTTTCAGCGGTTTACTCAGTGGATTGTTGTAATAATTGCATAATGGGTTATATGTTATAGAAAGAAGAGGTGACTACCTTGATTAATAATATAATCTGGCCTGTCATAGCTTTGGGGGGAATTGCAGTTTTCTTCGGTATTGTACTGGCATATGCATCAAAGAAATTTGCCGTTGAAACGGACCCCAGAGTTACAGATGTCAGAAATGTTTTGCCAGGTGCTAACTGTGGCGGATGCGGCTACGCGGGCTGCGATGCTTTAGCTGATGCCATAGTAAAGGGTGATGCTCCCATAACAGCTTGTCCGGTAGGAGGAGAAGAGCTAATAGGTAAAATTGCCGAGCTTATGGGAGTTGAAGCAGACAGCAACGAGCGTCAGGTTGCAAGGGTAATCTGCTGCGGAGATAACAATAATGCAAAAGAAAAATATGAATATCAGGGCATTCAGGATTGTAAGGCAGCTGAAATGCTTGCCGGCGGATCCAAGAGCTGTCGTTATGGATGTACAGGACTTGGCACCTGTGTGAGAGAATGTCCCTTTGATGCTATTCACGTAGTCAACGGTGTTGCTGTTGTAGATGAAGAAAAATGTACTGCCTGCAGTAAGTGTATAGCAGCATGCCCAAAGGGAATTATCGAGTTGGTTCCGGTATCCAAGAAGGTGAGAGTGCTTTGCAAGAACCTGGAAAAGGGCAAAGCAACGATGCAAGCTTGTAAGGTTGGCTGCATAGCCTGCCAGAAATGTGTGAAAGCATGTAAGTTTGATGCAATAAAGGTTGAAAATAATGTTGCAAAAATTGACTATAGCAAGTGTGTAAACTGCATGATGTGTGCTGAAGTATGTCCTACAAAAACTATCTATGCAAACTTTGCAGACAGGCAGAAAGCCTTTATTAATGAGGATAAGTGCATAGGCTGCACAATCTGCTCAAAGCATTGCAATTTTGGAGCAATTGAAGGTGAGCTTAAAGGCAAGCATAAGGTGCTGGACGACAAATGTGTCGGCTGCGGTCAATGTGCCGTAAAGTGTCCTAAGGATGCTATTGAAATAAGATAAATAATGTCAGCAAAAGCAGGGGTTAACATAAAAATGTTAATGCCTGCTTTTTCTTAAGTATGTAAACTGTCGATTATTGAATGTCAAATGAGTCCCAAAAGAGTTGAAGTCTAGTATTTAAAATGGTAAACTAAAGCTTGAAGGCAATATTTGAATTGCTGACTTGAGCAAAGACACCAAAGAAACATCTTATGAAATCTGGATGGACATTTTAATAGTATTTTGCAAAATACATATTATATGTTTCGCACTAAATCCATTACATAATTGTTCGATAGTGCGAAACGTTTTCCTTGATGTTATAAATCGCAGCTATTCTATATAATCTTCTTTGTGCGATTTATATAGTTAACAAAACTTAAAAATGTCAATAATAAAGGAGATGAGTGTGTTGAGAAGAGAGAGCGGCAGAAGCGGTTGGACAATGCTTCTAATGGTGATTTGCGGTTTGGTTGTGGGGGGATTTCTGGGTGAACTGCTGGGTAAATATTTGCCGATACTGAAGTATGGATATAATCTGGGCGTATCAGCACATGAGTGGAACTTTCACGTGCTTAGGCTTACCTTCGGTTTTAGCTTCAACATAAATATGTTCAGTGTATTGGGTATTGTACTTGCCATATATTTGTACAGAAAGCTCTGATAGCATGATCGTACAATCGAAAACAGGAGAGACTTATGAGAATAATACTGGCTTCAAATTCGCCAAGAAGAAAAGAACTGCTGTCACAGATCGGAGTTGCATTTGAAGTAATGCCGTCTGAATTTGAGGAGCAGATGATTGAACTTCCACCCCCGGAACTGGCTGAATACTTTGCTTATATGAAGGCAAAGGATGTAGCTGCATCTATACATACGGAGGCATTGGTAATAGGCTCAGATACAGTTGTATGTCTTGATGAGATCATGGGAAAGCCGGAAGACAGGGAAGACGCTTTCAATATGCTGAGAAAGCTTAGTGGGAAGGCGCACATGGTAATATCAGGCCTCAGTATTATTAATACTGCAACAGGGGAGAGCCTGACCGGACATGAAAGCACCATGGTAAAAATCAAGGAGCTAAGCAGTGCTGAAATAACAGCATATGTAAATACAGGGGAACCTGTGGACAAAGCAGGAGCTTATGCAATACAAGGCATGGCTTCGTTATTTGTCGAGAAAATCGAAGGAGATTATTTTAATGTTGTAGGGCTTCCGTTATTCCGTCTTGGAAAAATGCTGGAGCACTTTGGTGTAAAACTTATTTAAAAAAGCTGGAGGGTATACAGTATGAAGACATTGGAAGGCCATGCGACAATTAAAGAGCTTCCGGCGGAGGAAAGACCCAGGGAGCGGCTTGCAAGACACGGGGCTGCCGTACTTTCCAATGCAGAGCTTCTGGCGATATTGCTCAGGACCGGCACTAAAAATGAAAGTGCAATTTCGTTGGCACACAGGATATTGATACAGGAGCAGGGTCTAAGATACCTGGTTGACAGTGACGTGAAACAGCTAAGCTGCATTAATGGTATCGGGCAGGCCAAGGCTTCACAAATCAAGGCAGCGATAGAACTTGGCAAACGCCTGGCTGCTTTTGAGCTTGGTGTGGACAAGCCTGTCAAATGTCCTCAGGATGTTGTAGATCTGCTTATGGAAGAAATGAGATATCTTAAAAAGGAACACATGAAGCTAATACTTTTGAACATAAAATGCAACCTTATTTCAGTGGAGGAAGTATCGGTAGGCAGCTTAAATGCTTCGATAGTGCATCCACGGGAGGTTTTTAATCCGGCAATTAAGAAGTCAAGTGCCAGTATAATTATGGTGCATAATCATCCCAGCGGCGACCCGACTCCAAGCAGCGAAGATGCGGCAATAACTTCAAGAATTGATGAGGCGGGCAAGCTTATTGGCATTGAACTTGTTGATCATATAATTATTGGGGACGGTAAGTATATAAGCATGAAGGAAAAAGGGTTGTTCTGAAGTCTATTTATATTGGAAATTGACAAAATAATGCAAATGTGTCTGGCCTTTGTGAATAACTTGCATTGTACTTGTAAAACATATAATAAGATTTATACATACTATTCTTATCTTTAGTTGTAGAAAGTAATTATTCAATTGATGTGTTTATATTGTAAGGAGGACATTTATATAATGGGTTTGTTTAGTTTTTTATCAAAGGATATCGGTATAGATTTAGGCACTGCAAATACTCTGGTATATGTAAAAGGAAAAGGAATTGTTGTCAGGGAGCCTTCTGTTGTTGCCATGAAGCTGGACGATAATACTGTTATGGCTGTAGGCGATGAAGCAAAGAAAATGATTGGGAGGACACCGGGAAACATTGTTGCCATAAGGCCTATGAGGGACGGTGTAATAGCTGACTTTAACGTTACACACAGGATGATAAAATATTTCATAGGAAAGGCCTATGGAGGCTCGCCGGTGGGCAAGCCCAGAGTGTTGGTAAGTGTACCCTCAGGCATTACCGAGGTAGAAAGAAGAGCTGTTGAAGAAGCTGCAATGCAGGCAGGCGCACGTAATGCACGACTAATTGAGGAGCCTATGGCGGCTGCTATCGGAGCCGGCCTTCCCGTTGGGGAGCCTACCGGCAGCATGATAGTGAATATGGGTGGAGGTACAACAGAAATTGCGGTTATTTCCCTGGGAGGGATAGTGACAAGCAAATCTATAAGAGCTGCAGGGGATAAGCAGGACGAAGCCATAGTTCACTATATAAAGAGAACATACAATCTGGCAATTGGAGAACGTACAGGTGAAGAGATAAAAATCACTATAGGCTCTGCATACTCTCGTGCTGTTGAAGGTTCAATGGATATCAAAGGAAGAGATCTGGTAACCGGTTTGCCGAAAACTGTAAAAATATCTTCCGAGGAAGTGCTTGAAGCTTTAAGAGAGCCGGTTGCAACCATACTGGACGGCATAAAGAGTACTCTGGAGAAAACCCCTCCTGAGCTGGCATCAGATATAATGGACAGAGGAATAATGCTGTCAGGGGGCGGCGCACTCCTTCATGGTCTGGACACCTTGGTCAGGCAGGAAACAGGGATGCCCGTGCAGGTGGCCGAAAACCCGCTGGATTGTGTAGTGACAGGTACAGGTAAAGCACTGGACCAGTATGATGAGATAAGCAAGTCATATTCAATAAGACATAGAAGGTAAGTTAGATACGAGATACGAGATGCGAGATACGAGAACTTAAGCAAGGCTTCGAAGAGTTGGCTTAGATCGCGCAACTCGTAACGCGTAACGCGTAATCAAATTGAGTAGGAATACTGGAGTTTTTTATATGGAGTCTTTAAATATAGAGCTGGGTTAATATTGAATTGAACAGATATAGTGTGAGGTTATACGAATATGAAGATTAGAAATAAACTCTTTATTTCTGTAATAATAATATCAATACTGTTAGTAGTATTGATTGCTTTTACTTCTCAAGGTAGGACAAGACCTGGTTTTGTAGATGGCTTGTTTGGAAGGATCATAACTCCTGTACAGAGAGTATTCTACTCCTCCGGGGAGTTTTTCAAGAATACATTTAAGAGCTTGTATGAGCTGAGAGACCTTAAGACTGAAAATGAAGCGCTCACAGCTGAGGTTGAGCAGCTTAAAGAACAGAACAGACAGCTAATTCAAATGGCTTTGGAAAACAACAGGCTGCGCAATCTTTTGGAGTTCAAAGGTGCAAACACGCAGTTTGATTACATTGGAGCAAGTGTAACCGGAAGGGATCCGGGAAATTGGTATGATGTTTATACAATCAACAAAGGATCGAAGGATGGAATTGCAGTCAATGATGCGGTGATTGTAAGTCATGGCTACCTGGTAGGAAAGATAATTGAGGTGGGTGTCAATTATTCAAAGATTATGGCAATAATCGATGAAAGAAGCTCTGTAAGCATAATAGTGAACAGGACAAGAGATATGGGCATTGTATCCGGCGACTCCGACTCTGATGTCATAGCAATAATGGAGCTTGAGGCGGACATAGTCAAAGGGGATGACATAATAACCTCAGAGTACAGCACTTTGCCAAAGGGCTTATATATTGGCAAGGTGAAGAGTGTTGAAAAGCAGGAGAGAAAGCTTCAGAAGGTGGTTATTATAGAGCCTTCTGTTGATTTTAAAAGGCTTGAAGAAGTATTTGTTGTTAAGCCTGTAGAGTGAGTGAGGGGTAGTTTGTGAGAATAGTGGTTATTTTTACACTGGCTGTTGTAAATGTCATATTGGAATCAACACTTTTTCAATATACGCGCATATACGGAGTAAAGCCGGATTTCTCTATAATGATTATTGTAGCATATGCGATTATGAGGGGCAGTTCCTACGGTGCTTTTACCGGCCTTGGAATTGGTTTGCTGATAGATATGCTGTATGGGAGAACTATAGGTATTAATGCTTTGTCTTATATGATAACAGGATATATCATAGGACAGGCCCATGAAAATGTATTCAAGGACAGCTTCATACCCTCGTTTATTTTCAATTTAATTGCAGTTATTATTTTTCAGCATGGTTTTATACTGCTCTCATATTTCTCAAATAATTTCCCAAGCACAGGAATTCCATATGTGTATATGCTGGTGAAGATAATTTTGCCTCAATCCATATATAATGCAGTTATCGGTTCGATTGTCTACAGGTACATATACAAGCTGGATGAAGCCTCTTTTATGAACAGAAGGATATATTAAAAACAGATGCGAGATGCGAGATTCGAGTAGGGAACGCATTGTATGCGTTCCGCAGTAGGGGCGACCATTGGTCGTCCGTGGGCTTCGAAGCCTTGCATATAACCTATTGCCCATTGCCTTTAGATAGCCGGCAATACTGTGTTAGCTAAGATTACAGTTTAACGCTTATCAAACAAAGTATATTATAGATTCGGGTGATTATATGTTTAAGAAATATTTTAAAGATAGACTTGATATTATCAGAGTAATAACAGTATTGATTTTTTTGGTTATAGCATTCAGAATGGCAGATTTGCAGATAGTCAAAGGGGAATATTACTGGAAAAAATCCGAGACCTTGAGAACAAGGAATATTTCGGTTACTGCGCCACGGGGTCCTATTGTGGACAAATTCGGACGTCTTATAGCGGGAAACAAGCAAAGTTATTCCGTTAATATAATGAAGACAGAAGTAACCATGGATACATTAAATGATATCGCGCTTTCTACGATAAACATTATTGAGCAGAATGGGGACAGCTACAAGGATGATATACCTATACTCATAAATCCTATCAGGTTTTCGTATCAGGATGATGAGCGCAACTGGAAGGAGAAATACGGAATTCCGGAAAACGCAACTGCCCGTGAAGCTTTTATGAAACTCAGGCTGGATTATGACATTCCTTCAGATACAATTGACCTGGAAGCTTTTGAAATGCTGAAGGATGATAATAATGTAGAGCTGCCTTTTGATATTGCCGAGTTTCAATATGACTTCCATAAGTCTGAGGCGAAATGGAAGCAAAGCAACGGCTTCGGACCTGAGAAAACTGCAGAGGAAGTATTTGAAGCACTGTGCACCAAGTATAAGATACCAAGGGACAAATATGATGATGATAAGGCGAAAAAGATTCTGGCAGTCAAGTATCTGGTAGGCCAGAACAGATATAAAGCTTATGAACCGGTAGAAATAGCCGCAAATATTAAAAAGGAAACAAGAGCAAAGATTGAGGAGAGCAAGATTTTCCTTCCCGGGGTAGAAATAATTCAGAAGCCTATAAGGTCTTATGTCGGCAATGATTTTGCCAGCCACATCATTGGTTATATGAGCAAGATAGGAAGTGAGCTTGAAGAGCTTTCAAAGGAGGGATACACTCCACAGGATCTGATCGGTAAGTCCGGAATAGAGAGTTCCATGGAGAAGTACCTGAAGGGTACGGACGGCTCAAGACAGATAGAGGTAGATGTAAACGGAACCTTGATAAATACAATAAATGAAATTGACCCCCTTCCCGGTGATACTGTTTTCTTAACCATTGATGCAAAGCTTCAGGAAATTGCGGAGGATGCTCTGTCAAAAACTATGGAGGAAATAAGAAACGGTAAAGGGAAGGATAAGCCATATCCCAATGCAACCTCAGGTGCCGCAGTAGCGATTGATGTGAATACCGGAAAGATACTGGCTCTTGCAAGCGAGCCAAAATTCGATCCGAATATCTTTGCGGCGGGAATAAGCAATGAGGATTGGAAGTCGCTCCAGCCTGAAAGCAAGGATGTATATGCACCGAGGCCGCTTATAAACAACGCTATT
>LOES01000234.1 GCA_001515955.1 Clostridia bacterium BRH_c25
GAGAAGCTCAAAGGGGCTGGGGCAGTTGCTTCAGTATGCACCTCATATATTAATGACAGAGGGGAACTGCTAGATACTGAGCTGAATAAACGCTCAATTGGTCAAACTCTGGACCAGATCAAAAAATGCAAGACAATTGCTCTTGCAATTGGAAACAGCAAGGTTGAGGCTATAAAGGCAGTTCTCTTAGGCGGTTATATTGATGTGCTTGTTACAAATCTGGAAACAGCACGTGCAATTATAGGTGAAACACAATATAAAGGAGGGTACTGATATGAAAAAGTTTTTGGTCGTTGTTTTAGTATTGACACTGGTATTATCCATGGTGGGCTGCAGCGGTTCTTCCGCCCCGGCTTCTCCGGCTTCTGCAAAAAAAGTATCTATTCTCACACCTTATCTCAGTTCTGTAACCACCAACCAAATGGTTGAGGCAATGAAGGCAGGTATGGAGGCCAATGGCATGACAGTTACCGTAGTTGATACCAAAGGGGATTTTGCTCAGCTGGCAAGCCGTATTGAGGATGTTGTTTCTTCCAAGACAGATGCCATTGTACTTGTAAGTGCTGATCCGGGTCAGGTTCAGACACAGCTCCAGGCAGCATTTGATGCAGGTGTTCCTGTGTTTGGCTGCGACAGCGGATTCATAGATGGAATGATGGTTAATGCAACCAGCGATAACCGTGCAATGGGGGAGATGATTGCCAGATATCTTTTTGAGGATTTGATGGGCAAAAAGGGTACCGTCATTGCACTTACACACCGTCCTCATCCCGGTGTCGTAAAAAGATGTGAGGCCTTTGACGAGCTTATCAAGGAGTATCCTGACATAAAGCTTATAACTGAACAGCATATTGAGGTTCCCGGCCCAATAGAAAATGCAAGAAAAGTAATGGAGAATCTTATTCTCTCCAACTCCAAAAAAGATTCTGTCACAGCAGTATGGTGTGCATGGGATGAGCCGGCAATCGGTGCAACACAAGCACTGCAGGATGCAGGCAGAGGAGAAGTAATAGTAACAGGTGTTGACGGCAACAGCCAGGCAATTGAGCTTATAAACCAGGATGCAAATTTGAAGGCAACAGTGGCACAGAACTTTGAAGGTATGGCGGAGATTGTTGTAAATGAAATGGTAAAGGTGTTTGCAGGAGAAGAGATCAAAAAGGGTGAACAGTATGCACCGGCAACCATTATAACAAAGGCAAAATAGGACAAAAAGGCAATATAATTTTCGCCAGGGAGGATATGTAAATGCTATTGCAAACCAAGCAATTATGCAAGCAGTTCGGTGGAATGTACGCTTTAAAGGATGTCGATTTTGAGATATCAGAAGGGGAAATCCATGGACTCGTAGGCGAGAACGGCGCAGGCAAATCCACATTGATCAAGATACTGACAGGGGTATACAGCCTTGACAGCGGTGAGGTTTATTGGAACGGGGAGCGTGTAGAACTGCACAATCCCCGTCAGAGCCGAAGTATCGGTATTAATGTTATTCATCAGGACAGGAATCTTATTCCCGCTTTTAACGGCATAGAGAATATATATTTAGGCCTGGAATATGAGAAAAAATCAGGATTTGCGGTGGACTGGGCAAAAATGAAAAAAAGAGTGGATGAAGTGATATCAAATCTCGGTGTCGAAATTGACCTGGCACTTCCCGCCTCCGGACTTACTCCGCCACAGCGTACGCTTCTCGAAATTGTCCGCGCAATGATGACGGACTGCAAGCTTTTAATATTGGATGAACCCACGGCAGCACTTACTGATAAAGAAGCAGAGCTGCTGTTTGAAACAATAGCCAGGCTGCAGGCAAAGGGCACGGCAATTCTGTATGTAACCCACAGAATGGATGAAATTTTCAGATTGACTGAACGTGTTACTGTGCTTAAAAACGGTCAGAGGGTAAATACAGTGCCAAGGGCAGATGTAGACAAAGACAAGCTGATTTCTATGATGACGGATAACTGGGTAAGTGAAAAGATAGACGGTTCCAAAAGCTTTGGCAAAACCGTGCTGTCTGTGAAGAATATAAGGTCCAGGGACAAAATTGTAAAGAATGCAAGCTTTGAGGTGCGCGCAGGGGAGATATTGGGGATTTTTGGCTTGGGCGGCAGCGGCAGAACCGAGCTTCTGGAATGCATATACGGATACCGTCATAAGGTTGGAGGCAGTATTGTGCTGGATGGCAAGCTGATTGAGGAAGGCTCCCCGGAAAACTCTATAAAAAACGGCATGGTGCTCATCTGTGAAGACAGACGGGGAATGGCTCTGGTTGGCTCCCTAAGCGTCAAACAAAATACCGTACTTTCCACAATAGACAGCTATGCAAGGCTCGGTGTAGTCAATGAGGCCAGGGAAAAGGCTGACACCCTGGAAAAGATCGCAGCACTTAATATAAAGACAGAGGGCCCCGACCAAACAGTATTGCAGCTTTCAGGCGGAAATCAGCAAAAAGTCGTGTTTGCAAAGGCACTGCTTTCCAAGCCCAAGGTTTTGTTGTGTGATGAACCGACACAAGCAGTTGATGTCAAGACAAGATTTGAGATTCACAAGCTGCTTCGGAAAAAGGCAGAAGAAGGCAATGCGGTGGTGTTTGTCTCTTCCGACTTAAAAGAGGTTTTGGAAATTGCCGACAACATACAGGTTATGGCAAACGGACATACCAAGGAGCTGTTTAAAAATAACGGTTTGACTGCCGAGCAGGTTCTTGCCTGTTGCTATGCAGACTGATTGGAAGGAGCTATTTCAATTATGAAGAATAAAATTAACCTTTCAGACTTGCTGAAAGCCTATGGGACTATTTTTGCAGGTATTATAATAGTAATTGGTTTTAGTATTTTAAGACCGGATGCTTTCTTTACAGTTGGCAACCTTATCAATATTACAAGACAGATTTCACTGCTGGTCGTAATTGCATTGGGTGCAACCCTGGTTATGTGTGTGGATGAATTTGACCTGTCGGTTGGTGCATTGGCAAGCCTCGGGGGAGTTATTGCCGCTAAAATGGCTGTAGCAGGTTTTCCGATTATTATATGCTTTACAGCACCTGTAGCCATATGCTTTGTTATCGGGCTGATAAACGGATGGATTGTCACAAAATTCAAGGTGCTCTCTTTTATTACAACTCTTGCAATGAGCACTATTCTGGGTGGGTTCACCTTCTGGTTTACAGGTGGTGCAACAGTATTTCAGAACATCCCCAAAAGCTTTACGGTTGTAGGCTCCAAAAGCATACTGGGTATTCCCATGCTATCGATTATAATGGTGCTGCTTACGGTGCTGTTCTGGTTCATCATGCGTCATACAGCCTTTGGCAGGAAGCTGTACGCCATCGGAGGCAATGAAGCTGCTTCCCTGGTTTCCGGTATTGATGTAAAGAAATATAAAAACCTTGCTTTTGCATTATGTGCAGCACTTGCTGCCTTAACAGGTGTTATGATGGCTTCGCGCCTTGGTTCTGCACATCCCACAGGGGGGGATGGCCTGTTCCTGCAATCCTATGCGGCTGCATTTCTTGGCAGGACTGTATTTAAAGAGGGGGTTCCAAATATCTGGGGCACCTTTGCAGGTGCGGCAATTCTGGGAATACTTGCAAACGGTCTGACTATTATGCAGGTGCCGACCTTTATGCAGGATTTGCTGACGGGCTGTATTATTATTCTGGCAGTAGTCGTACAAAAAATAGGACGTGGTGATTTCAAGTGAAGAAAATATTATCCAAACGCAATATAAATGCAACAAAAGACGGAAAAAAACTGCTGGTAGGCTATCTCCTTGCGGGCTACCCACAAAAGGAAGGTTTCTTGAAGCTTACCACTGATTGTGAGGCTGCAGGGGTTGACATCTTTGAGATTGGCTTTCCCTCAGCAGACCCATCCAGTGACGGTGAAGTAATCCAAAAGGCACATCAAAGGATAGATGCTTCGGTCTGCAGCGATGTAGAATACTGGAGGGCAATAAGAAATGCTATTACAAAACCCATATGGGTAATGGGTTATAAACGGGATTTGATAGATACGGGAATTTATAGAATTCTGGCACAAAAGGGATTAATAGATGCATTGGTGATACCTGATATAAGCTTTCAAGAACGTCAAAAGCTAAGTGAGGAGCTTTCTTCTTATAGTGTGGATATAGTAGGTTTCGTCAATCCGGATATGCAGGATGATGAGCTGGAGGAATGCTTTTCCAATACGGCACTTGTTTATCAGCAGCTTTATGCAGGTCCGACAGGGATGTCTGTAGTATCCGATGATTTTATTGAGATATTGAAAAAAGCTCACAAATACGAGCATGTTAAAGTTTTTGCCGGATTTGGAATCAGTACGCCCCAGCGTGTCAGACAGCTGCTGGCCAGCGGCTTCGAAGGGGCGATAGTCGGTACGGCCATGATCAGGAAGCTGAACGAATCAGAGCAGGAGCTGATAGCTTTTGTTAAAGAGCTTAATTCTTCAGCCCAAAAGGCAGGTGAAAGAAATGCAGTATATTGCAACCTTTGATATCGGTACAACTGCAGTAAAGGGTGTTTTGGTTTCCATTGAAGGCACTCCTGTTTTCACAAAGAGTATAAATATTGAAACGGTATTCCAGGGGGATTTTAAGGAGCAGCGTCCTCTTGACTGGTATCAGGCATTTTGCATGATTTCAAAAGAGTTTTTTGCCAATGGATATAATCCGGCAGATATTATTGGGATTGTGATGAGCGGACAGATGCAGGACCTGATACCCGTGAATAAGGAAGGCCTGCCTGTTTGCAATGCCATTCTCTATTCTGACGGCAGAGCCGGGAAGCAGGCCAAAGAGATTGCGGAGCTTGTGGGGTTAGAGTATATAGTAAAAGGTACAGGAAACAATTTTGATGGTTCCTTGCCATTTCCAAAGCTTTTATGGTTAAAACAAAACCGCTTCAATGCTTATCAAAGCACTGTCAAGGTATTGATAAGCTCCAAGGACTATGTGATTTTACAGTTGACAGGATGCTTTGTCACTGATGTAACAACCGCAGCAACAGCGGGTTTAATGGATATTCATAAAAAATGCTGGAATACTGAATGGACAGCTGCTGCCGGAATTGATGCTTCCAAGCTGCCCCACCTGCTCTATGCCGAAGAGCAGGCAGGCCTGGTAACGGATAAAGCAGCTTCAGAGACCGGATACTCAGCAGGTACGCCTGTTTATGCAGGTGCAGGGGATGCAGGTGCGACTACCTTGGCAAGCGGAATTGCGTCAGAGGGTGAATTCAATATTAATTTAGGCACATCAGGCTGGGTTGCATGTGTATCCTCTGAGGTTCTTGCAAAGGAGAATGTTTTTAATCTCGCTGCAATGCCCAAAAATGTTTATATCAACGTAGTTCCTTTTTATAATGCCGGCAATGTACATAAATGGATCAGCAATACCTTGACAAAAGATGAAGAGCAGAGCAGAAAGTATGAGTACATTGACAGGCTTCTGGAACAAAGTGTTCCGGGCAGCCATGGGGTGATGTTCCTGCCATACCTGGCAGGTGAACGCTTTCCCGTTGTAGATACACAGATCAGAGGCGGGTTTGCAGGGATTAGCCCTGAGACCACCAAGCAGGATATGGCCCGTGCCTGCCTGGAAGGGGTAGCTTTTTCCATCCGGCAGGGCATTGAAAGTATTGGCCGCAAGCCATCCAAAATTTCTTTGATCGGTGGTGGGGCACAGGTCAGAGTATGGTGTCAGATTTTTGCCGATATACTGGGCCACGAGGTTCTGGTATATAACAATTCAGAGTATTTACCTGCTATGGCAATTGCAGCAGCTGTGCTGGTTGCACAGGGAGTGATTCCGGATTATCACAAATTCACAGAGTCTCTGCAGCAGTCGTACGGCTGCACATGCTACAAGCCGGATCCCTCAGCAGCAGAGCTCATGAATAAAACCTACGAAAGATACCGCAGCATCTACCCTGCATTTAAAGAGATCAGGTAGAAAAGAGGCGGGACCGGAAAGTATATCCGGCCCCGTCTCTTTTCTATATATTAAATTCCTGAACACCGAATTGAAATGCATCCTAATATACATCCTATATTACAGAAGTGATATAATATATATAAGGTATATCCGGTGAGAACGGGGACAATTTCAGGAAGGGTGGCATGCTTATGTTTGGTCTTGCGTTGGAGGGTGGAGGCGTAAAGGGCGCCTTCCATATGGGCGCGGTAAAGGCTTTGCTTGAAGAGGGGTATGAGTTTGGAGGAGTGACAGGTACATCAATAGGAGCTTTGAATGGAGCGATAATTGCACAGGGGGATTTTGAGGCCGGATACAGACTCTGGGAAGGCATGGATGCTCCATTACTGTTCGATATTGAAGAGAAACAATACAGAAAGCTGATCGACAGACGGATCGACAAGGAATTATTGCTCAAGCTGGCTGCCAGGATGGGGGAAATAATTGAGAATAAGGGTATTGATACCGTAAAAATGCGGCAGGTGGTGGAAAGTATAGTGGATGAGGAAAAGCTCCGAAGATCGGTTACCGATTTTGGCCTTGTAACGGTTTCCATTACTGACTTGAAGCCTCTTGAGCTTTACAAGGAGGATATTCCCGAAGGCAGAATGATAGATTATCTTATGGCAAGCGCCAGCTTTCCAGGCTTTAAACTGAATCCCATAGGAAACAAGTATTTTATAGATGGTGCTTTCTATGATAATTGCCCGGTCAATCTTCTCGCAAGGAAGGGCTACAAGGAGATTATTGCTGTAAGGACCTTGGGGCCGGGTATAATTCAAAATGTAAAGTACCGCAATTTGAAAATTACTAATATAATTCCCTCTGAAGATCTTGGAATGCCCCTGGATTTCAACAGGGAGCTTATAAACAGGAATCTGCAGATGGGTTACTATGATACAATGCGAAGCTTGAAGAGCTTGAGAGGCAAAGGTTACTATATAATACCGCAAAATGAGGATACAGCATTTGATATTTTCTGCAAGCTTCCCGATACACTTGTGAATAGTCTGGGAAAACTCTTTAAAATGAAGGAAATGCCGGCCAAAAGAATGTTGTTTGAAAGTATCATTCCGGAGCTGGCCAATTTATCAGGCTTAAAGGCAGACGCAGAATATCAGGATATACTCATAGGCTTGCTGGAAGTACTAGCTGAAGATAGCGGAGTGAAGAAGTATAAGATATACTCATTGGAGGAGTTTGTAGGGGAGATAGAAACAAACAGTAAGGTATATGTAAAAAAAACAAGCCTGAAAATGAACGCCGGCCTTAACAAAAAATTGACTGACGTATTAAGAGGAAAGCATGGATTAAGAGAAGCAGCAAAGAGAATTTTTGATGTGATTTGTGTTATGGATTTGATTTAAAATCTTATAGATATGATTTTTTGTATATGATAAAGGGGAGATGCCTGTAATGGAGGATTGTAAGAATATTTGGGAACGCTTTGTTCAAGATATAGATTTTGATGAGAAGCTTATAAAGAAGGATATCTTAAACTCTTGGAAACGGTGTAAAAAATATGGTGTTTCACTTTATGACTTTGATTCAAGCCTATTAATGAAACCGGAAGAAAAAGACCATTATGTATTGAAATACCTTCCGGAATATGAAGAACCCCAGTATAAGGAATTTTGTAATATTGTAGAAAATCTTAACTTTAATATCAGTGTTTATGATAATGATGCAAAGCTTAAATATATTGTAAATTATGATGATGCCCTTGATGATTTGTATCCGCAGATAGGCTATTATCTGGACGCTTCTGAGGATAAAATAGGGACGAATTCTACATGTCTGGCCATACTGGAAAGAAAGCCCTTCATGGTAATTGGGCATGACCATTACAAGTATGTTTTTCATCAGTACAGCTGTGCAGCAGCACCATTCTATAACGAGAACAATGATATTGAAGGAACAATAAATGCTTCATTTGTCAATACAGCTGTTAACAATGACACCTTGAATATTATATACAGCCTGGCCAGGCTCTATGAAACATTGATCCTGAAAAGAACTATTGCTGCAAGAAAAGAAAATTCACAGGAAAAGAAAATGCAAAGTCAGGACTTTTTTACTTTTAACAGTATACTGGGGGAGTCAGAAGCCATCAATCAGGCGAAAAGGATTGCAAAGAGAGCTGCGGGAGTAGATACATCAATTCTTATATATGGAGAAAGCGGTTGTGGGAAGGAGGTATTTGCACAGGCCATTCATAATGAAAGCCATAGAAGGGAAAAGCCATTTGTGGCCATTAATTGCGGTGCTATTCCGAAGGAACTGGTTGAAAGTGAGCTGTTTGGTTATGAGGCAGGTGCTTTTACAGGGGCGGTTAGCAGAGGTAAGAAGGGATTATTGGAATATGCCTCAGGGGGTACGTTATTTTTTGATGAGGTGGAGAGCATGTCTTTGTCCGCACAGGTAAAGATATTAAGGGCACTGTCAGCTTCAACAATAATGAGAATAGGCGGGAATGAACCAATTCCAATTGACATAAGAGTGATTGCAGCATCTAAAAAGGACTTGGAAGAGGAGATTAAAAATGGTAGTTTCAGAGAGGATTTATATTACCGTATCAACGTTATTCAGGTGAATATACCGCCTCTAAGAGACAGAAAAGAGGACATACAACCAATTCTTGAATATTATATTAAGGCGTTTTCAAATAAAAACAGAATCAATATCAGGCATATAGAAGATGAATTTGTGAAATACCTTGAGGCATACCATTGGCCGGGGAACATAAGAGAGCTGATAAACATTATTGAACGTTCCCTGGTGCTGTCGGAGAACGGTATAATTGATGACTCGGCACTTCCTTCAGGTATAAAAGAAAGCTATATAAAGTCAAAATTAGACCAGGGGTTTGATTATACTCTGGAAGGGCAGCAGGAAGGAAAAACCCTGTTGCAGGCGGCAGATGATTTTATTATTGAACGTGTGTATAAGGAAGAGCAGTATAATTTATCAAGAACAGCAAAACGATTGGGAATATCACGGCCTACTCTGTATAAGAGAATAAAGAATCTTGATAAATCACGTTGTAAATAATTATTACATAAAAAAGAGTTGTAAAGTATTTTTACAGCTTTTTTTTATGTAATAAATTCACAAAGCCTGCAATTATCAACGGTTGCAGGCTTTGTGAATTTTGGCAGACAACTTGCAATAAATAAGGGTGGAGGTGATTCTATGCCCTGTATTATGATCAGAACAAGAAAACCGGATTGCAAATTTGATATAAAAGGTTTTGGTCAGGAGCTTTCAAGGCAGATGGGGATTGAAGTTGGGCGGGTTAATATTATTGTGGATTTCTTTGATGAATCGGATGTTTTTTTTGGCAGTGAGGCTGACAGCCTAATTATCACTTTGTATGTTTCTGAAGCCAACGATGAATGTTTCAACAAGCTTTTGGTTCAGACAATTGCTGCATTGGCAGAGAAGCATTTTTGCAAAGAAAAGAAGCATATAGCGGTGATGTGCAATTTGATCAGAGAAGGGCACATGTTCCTTGACAATCAATTTAAATAGGAGGAGTGTAAAATGAGTAAGGTTATATTAATCCATGGTGCGTGGCACAATGGACGGTGCTGGGACAAGGTCTCAGACTTGTTGAGAAAAGAAGGGTATCAGGTAGAAGCTCTTACGCTGCCTGGAAACGGGGAGAATGACAGTAAAGCAGTTACTTATGAAGATTATGTGAATTATGTTGTAGAGTCATTGGGCAATCAAAAGAAAAAGGTTATTGTTGTGGGGCATTCCAGTGCGGGGCATATTTTACAAATGGCTATCCCAAAGGTAAAGGACAAGGTGGAGAAGGTTATATTCAATAATGCATGGATATTGCCTCATGGAAAGTCTCAATTTGATTTTGTCCCCGAAGAATTAAAAGCACAGATGAGGGCTCAGGCGGTCAAAAGGGGAGACGGTGCAATTCCTATTGATCCCAACTTTGTAAGAGGTATGCTGGCTACCCGGGCAGATGATAATCAGTTCCAAGCACTAATGGATATACTGGTTACTCAGCCCTTGGTTATTATGGAGACACCTGTTAGTGCCAATGCTTTTAAAGCCTTATCCATACCAATGGTTCTGCTATATTGCAACAAGGATATGTCAGTACCGCCCAACGCATTCCTGGACATGTTCAAGTCTCTTGGGGATTATCCTGTAGTAGAAGTGGAATGTGATCATGAAGGATTGTTTACGGATCCTGAAGCTTACGTCAAGGGGCTTATTGAGTGCATTAAATAATGTGACTCGTTGATGAGAAAACCCGTTTCTGTATTACTGCAGAAAACGGGTTTTTACATTTTTGTCAAGAGGCAGCCCTTGCTGATAGGCCATAGCAGGTTCGACCTGAAAATAAGGGCTGCTTATCCATTGATTGGTGTATACTCTTTGTCTGGCTGTACCTGGCCTTGAGATTGCTCTTTCAGGCAGCACACGGCGGAAGGCTATGGACAACATACCGTAGCTGCTTAATACCATTCTTCTTATAGTTGTCAGAGGAGCTTCGGTTTTCTGATCCGATACTCCAAGAGTGCTAAGACGCTTTGTCCTAGTTTAAGATATGCCATATTGAGAAATTTGGTACCCTAAGCCTGAACATAAAAACAAACAGCTGAATATTTAAAATATTCGCAAAAAAGAAGGTAAGAGAAGAAAAATGTCGAAATATAGCAAATAAAGAAGAAGAAAGGCGGTGTGGTTTAATATGTTTAAATTGGTTAGCATGAACAACATAAAAGTCGGGTACAAGATGTTATTTGTACTGATAGTGCCAATTATCGCCATAATAATTGTATCAACGGTTTCGGTTATAAATATCGGCACTATTTCGGAGAATTTGGTAACAGAATTATACGAGGAAACGAATAGCTGCATGTCATTGATATTAAATGCCGACAGAGATTTTTATCAGGCTCTGACAGACCAAATGAATATGCAGAGTTCAACAGACCAGGCAGCCGTAAAAAAGTACAGGGATTCATATTATGAGAATACAAAGCAGACCGTTGACAGAATGACTGAGGCGTATAATATATTGTTGGAAAGCAGAAGTGATTATGAGCCCTTCAAGCATAAGGATTCACAGCTAACGGTGTTTGAGCTGTTTGAGTTGTTTAAGAAAGACTATAACACATGGTATGGTTTGTTTGATGCAGAAAAAAACTTCACTGGCAATGAAAGTAAGTTTATAAGCGTGTTTAACACAGCAAGAGAGAGAATGAACCAGATGGAAGAGATTTTAGAAGAGTATGGTAATGAAGTTATTACTAAAAGTAATGAAGCTGTTGCTAATACAAAGATGTTAGTATTGGTAATAACAATAACAGCAGCATTTGTATCGCTGCTGCTTGGTATAATTATAATAAGAAATATAGAAAAAAGGACCGTTAAGGCTTTGGAACTCATAAAGAAGACAGCTGCTCTTGACCTGAGAGATTATAAGGAATATGAAAAATATATAAATGGTAAAGATGAGTTTGGTTTAATAATTAATGCAGAGGCGAATGTAAGAAAGGAACTGACTCATATAATCAAAGAAGTAGCAGCTAATGCTTCAGAGGTAAATAAGGTAGTTGATTTGACTAATACCAGTATGTCGAGTCTGGGATCGGAAATTGATGACATTTCAGCTACAACTGAAGAACTATCGGCAGGAATGGAACAAACTTCAGCCTCCATTCAGGAAATGAATGCGAATTCCAGTGAGATAGAAAGAGCTGCGGAAAATATTGCGGAAAAGGCCAAAGAAGGTTCCACGGAAGCAGATGACATTAGTAAAAGAGCGAATGAATTAAACACCAGCTTTGCAGCTTCGCAGGAGAGTGCCTTTAAAGTATTCAACGAAGTGAAACAAAGTCTCGAGACAGCCTTGGAGAGGTCAAAAGCTGCAGAGCAGATTAATACTCTGGCGGATGCAATTCTGCAAATTACATCACAAACGAATCTACTGGCGTTAAATGCAGCTATTGAAGCTGCAAGAGCCGGCGAGGCAGGTAAAGGGTTTGCTGTTGTAGCTGATGAAATCAGAAAGCTTGCAGAAGACTCCAGAAACACGGTTACAGAGATTCAAAGCATTACAGAGAAGGTTACCGGATCTGTTAACGACTTGTCAAGCAGCTCTAACAGCTTACTTGGTTTTATGAAAAATGATGTTCAGAGGGACTATGGAATAATGCTAGAAGCAACGGGGCAATACAAAAAAGATGCTGAATTTATTAATGGTTTGGTTGGGAACCTGAGTGAAACGGCTGAAAGTCTGCTGAATTCAATACAAAGTATGGTCAAGTCCATTAATGAAGTTGCTGCAGCAACAAATGAGGGAGCTGAAGCAACAAACAACATAGCGCAGAAAACCTCAAGCATCGTAGAAAATGCAAGTGAAGTAATCGGAAATATAGCAACAACAAATGAAATCTCAGTTAGACTGACTGAAATGATCGCCAGATTTAAAATGTAGAATGGAGGCCGCCTTATACTGCTGCAACGGTTTTCACTATTGCTTATACAGTATTTACCATATATAATAACCATATAAGCTAATAATGCTTGTAATCTATAAGGCATATATAAAGAATGCCTTGGAATGTATGTATGTTCATTTCAACAGATTATTTGAGGTGATAGAGTGAAAATAGGTAAGTTTTCTGAGACTTATAGGCTTAGTATTGATACAATAAGGCACTATATGGATTTAGGTTTGATTGTACCGGAAAAGCAAGGCGGCCAATACTTTTTTGACTCCAGATGCCAGAAGGATCTGGAAGATATATTGAATTTTAAAAACATGGGTTTTTCATTAAATGAAATTAAAATTGTATTTTTGTATAAAAGCTTGAGTAAGCTTACAGCATATCAAGAGAATTTATACTATAGAACCTTTTTTACTGAAAAATTAAAAAAGGTTGAAAATGACATCAAAGGCTTGATTAAAACCAAAGAAAGGCTGGAAGACAAGCTGGAGGAGCTGTGCCGAAATGTGGATAAGGATAACTGCACTTTTGGTATAGATTTGAGGGTACTAAAGCTGTTCAAATGCTTGAAATGCAGCAGAGACTTGATTCTTTACGATGCTGCAGTAAACAGCAATCAAGTCATGAATGGAAAGTTGAAATGCGATTGTGGCGAGGAATATGTGATTGAATCCGGCATACTGAGAGTAGGTGAACCATATCAGGGAACAACCTATAAATATGATGATGAGCATATTATTGAATATGTAAACAATACAGACATGGCATATCTGGATAACCTCCACAAAGGATTGGAATGGGGTGGCAGGAAAATTAAGCTCTGTAACCTTGACAACAAGATAATACTGGAATTGGGGACCGGCTTCGGCTTTTTTCTCAGGCATATTTATGACGAGCTTCCTGATGACTGTATCTATATAGCCGTCGATCACAGCATGGAAAGGCATAAATTCTTGAAAAGCATGCTTGAGAGCTCAGCACACAAAAGGAATATTATTTTTATATGCTCTGACTTTTTATCGGTTCCCATTAAGAAAAAGTCTGTAGATATTATACTTGATATATCCGGCACCAGTAACTACGGCTTTAAGCATGATCATTTCCTGCTTGATTTGGTTGATGATTACATTAAGGAAGATGCATACTTGCTTGGCTCTTATATATTGTTCAAGAGCTTCAGTATAAACAGTGTGATAGACAGGAAATACAGGAGAAACTTCATGCTTGAAAATATAAAAGAAAAAATAAGAGGCTTGAAATTTAAGGCTTTGGAAGAAAACACCTCTGACTATGTAGACAAGGGTGGAAAGTATGAGAATTATTTTGTTGAAGGAGAAAAAGTGTACACATATTCAGTAATTGCCAAAAGGTAGGGTTAACCCTACCTTTTGCTATATTCCAAGAAAAAAACTTAAAATTTGTGTATTGCTGTTGTGTTTAGCCCACGGTTTAAAATCAGGTTAAAGATGAATTTAAACACGGAGGGTTAAAAAAATGAATATATCTCGGCTTCTGGCCGGAAAAACGGGCAATGTCCGGGCGACCAGAAATTTCATACTGTTTTCAATAGGAAAGCTGATTTCCATATTTGGCACGTCCATATATACCTTTGCTTTAGGGCTGCATGTACTAAAGCTTACAGGATCAGGGTTAAGTTTTGCAACCACACTGGCTTTGGGGATAATCCCCATGGTGCTCATAAACCCCTTTGCAGGAGTTGCTGCCGACAGGCTTAATAAAAAAGTATTGGTTGTAGTAATGGATTTGGCAAATGGTATTCTGCTGATTGCAGTATACCTCCTGAGCTTGGTTTATGGACTGGGTATCCCATTGATTTATGCGGCAACTTTTCTGCTTACTGTCTTTACAACTTTCTTTGGAGTAGCAATGGAAGCGGCCAAACCTAATGTGGTAACACAAAGTATGCTTATGAATATAAATTCCATGAGCAAGATAATTGATTCTGTGTCTGCAATTTTAGGGCCTATGGTAGGAGGTATCATATTTGCACTTATAGATATACGGCTTTTTATTGTTATAAACGGAATCTCATTTATATTCTCAGCTGCCTTGGAAATGTTCATTGATTTCAAACTTAATTGCAAAGAAAAGGATGAATACAATACTGGAAGTAAAGTTGATTTTTTAAAGGATATAAAGGAAGGCTTCCAATACCTGATTGAAAGAAAAGAAATAAAGAGTCTGTTCGTAATTCTTATTGCACTGAATTTTGTTATCGGATTTTCAATTAATGTACCTCTTCCCTTCATAATAAATAATGTATTGAAATTAAGTTCGAAGGAATTCGGAATAATTCAAGGGGCATTTCCTGTGGGAGTGATTGCAGGGGCTTTGCTTGTGGAGAAAGCATGTAAGAAGATTGCATATTATAGACTATTAAGAGTCTTAAATTGTATAATGTCCCTGTGCATGCTGTTAATAGCCCTTCCGGTTATGCCGGTTGGGTTTGAATTGAGCTATGCCGGGTATCTTGTTTATTACAGTGCAGTAATGATAATCTTTGGAATAATCATTTCCTTTATTGATATTCCAATTTCTTATACCATGCAAAGTATTATCCCTGAGGAGTATAGGGGAAGGGTATTGAGCATAGGAGTAAGCATTGGAAAGACAATGCTTCCGGCGGCACTGATACTTTCAGGATGCTTGCTTAATGTAATACCGGTGTATGTTATGCCGATCCTGGGCGGGATATTGCTTTTTCTGCTCAGTATGTCGGCACTTGGAGGAAATAGTAATAAATTTTTATGGGATGCCGATATGCCTGAAAGGTACGAAACCCTGGCGGAAGCAAATGATGGTGAGCTGTGCAGAATTGAAGAATACATGCTTCAACATAATATTGTCTGTAATTCTGTTTTCTTTAGATCATATGATATCAAATGAGCCCCGGGAACCTTCAAAGCCCAGGGCCCTTTCACTTATTTTTGTATATTTATGTAGTAAAATATCTAGAAATAGTATAGAATTGTGTTATAGACTGTTTAATCAAAAATTCTGAAAACATTAAAAGACTATTTAGTATTACTTAACTAATCCAAATTCTTTACAACCTTTCTGATTTGTCTGAATTGAAAAAAGAGATATAGGGGGATTTAAATTGAAGAAGAATTTGATTATCGCAGTTTCTTTTATTTTATCATACATAATTACTATGTTCTCTGGTTTAAAGGATAGCAAATCGCTTTTATTGTTTGGAATAGTTAATGCTATATTTTTATGGTTGGGGTTTTTTATTTTCCTAAAAGAGAATTTATCTAAGCATAAGGGACTTAAAAAAACTTTTCAGCAACAAAATGTGAATACCGTTCTGGAAGATGATGATCTAAAGAATTCATTAAAACAGATTCTGGATAATGCCTTGAATTTGAATAATGCTTTGGAGAACATCAGGAATGGGGCCGTAGAAAGTGGGAAAGCGGCAGAAGATATTGCCCTGATTACACAAGACATAGTTGAACAAAATAATAAGCAACTAAGTATTGTCAATGAGGTAACGGACAATTCGAATAATATTACGAAAATGATATCCAAAGCGTCTGGATTTGCCAATAGCGCCAACCAGGAAGCACAAAACGCGACTAAAATTTCTATTGATGCAGGAAGTGAAGTAAAAAAAGTAGTCGGAACCATGGAGCAAATCCAAGAGATTACAGAACAGACGACCTTTAAGATCAAGACCCTTTCAGAAAAATCACAGCAAATAGATGAAATAATCTCTGCTATTACCGGTATTGCCAATCAGACAAATCTGCTGGCCTTAAATGCAGCGATTGAAGCAGCTCGGGCTGGTGAACACGGCAAAGGATTTGCTGTGGTGGCTGACGAAGTTCGTAAATTAGCAGAACAGTCCAACAGCGCAGCATCAAAAGTTGGTGATATAATCCGAGAAATTCAAGGAGACATTGATTCCTCCTCAAAATCCTTTTATCAGGTTACAAGTTGTGTGACTGAAGGAGTTAATGTTTCTAAATCTGCCGGTGATTTGATAGAAGAAATAGTAGGAATCTTTAAGCAGACAGCCAAGCAGACTCAGAATATCCAGGAGCTTTTGAAGCATACAGTTGATAGCAGCCATACAGTCTTGAGCATTACACAAGAGAATCAGGCAATGGCACAATCAACCGCCAACACCACTCAATCAATAGCTGCAGCAGCTGAAGAACAGAACGCTTCTATCGAAGAAATCAACAGTAATATTGAAGTAATAACACAAATATCTGAAGAAATTAAACAGCATATTGCATCAGCAGTAATGGATAAGATTATGTTTAATAAAGCACTTGAGCTTAAAGATAGAGTAGAAAAAATCAAAGGCTTCACGGGTTCTGTTTCCGATATGGAGAAGCTGGCAAAGGAATTGGGCGTTGATGAGGTTGATTATTCAAATACCGAAGGAGTTATTTGTGCTTCTAATATCCAATCTGCAATAGGGCTGGATTTGTATGATGTTATGATGAGACAAAATAATTTTGATCTTAAAAAACATATATTCATTGATAAAAACCCATACTCAGTCAGCCCGCTGATAAAAAGTGAGCAATCTGGAAAATTATTTAAATTCCTAGAAATTGCAGGTTTAGAGAGACAAATTATTTATCAGGTCGGATTATCTTACGAATCTTTGAATAAGTTACTGGATAAATAGTTGACAGGTAAAGTTGAATTATGGAGGAGAATGGGACGGTTCTTGAAAAGAATCGTCCTTTGCTATTCTCATCTTACCTCATGTTAAGTATCATTTTGTTACACTTATGAGTGTAACAAAATGTATGTATGGACCGCTCAAGCGGGTTAATCTATGGGATATAATAGTGAACTATATATACTATAAAGCTTATTTTTATATTTTCATATTTTACCGAACTACACCTTCTGCAAGGCGGAGTTCCGCTGGGTCCCCATCTGAATCTCCGATGTTCAGGTATGGCTGAAGGAGGTTCCTTGGCATAGCTTTTGCGATATAAAATATTAAAGGAGGAATCACACGTCAGTATTAACTATGATACGCTTATACTATGGCCGGAAACTAGAGCAAGGGGGATAATATCATGTTGTATAAGAATTGGGATTGGGTAGGGGACCAGGCCGGGCACAGGGCAAGGCTGACTCCGGACAGGGAAGCCATATTCGACCTTGATACCGGAAGCTGTTATACTTGCAAAGATCTGAATGACAGGGCCAACAGACTGGCAAACTATATGACGGAAAAATACGGGGTTAAAAAGGGAGACCGGGTTGCTTTCATAGCGAGGAACCGTATTGAGATGTTTGACGGTATTTTTGCCTGCGGCAAATTGGGAGCAATATTCGTACCCTATAATCTGAGACTTTCAGCAAAGGAGCTTATGCAGCTTATAAATAACGAAGAGCCAAAGGTGCTGTTCTATGAAGACATTTTACTTCCTGTAGTTGAAATGCTCAAACAGAATTTAAGCCTACTTGAAAACTATGTAGTCATCCCAAATTCCGATAGGGAATATACAGACTTAAGATACGACGAAATTATGGAATATGAGAATAGCAGCCAGGTAAGATGTGATGAACTGGACCTTGAGGATATATATCTTCTGATTCACACCGGAGGTACAACGGGTCTCCCGAAGGGTGCCATGATTTCACATAGGGCAGTTCTATACAATGCTTTAAACAACATTATAGACTGGAACCTTGGGCCGAAGGATCGTGTACATGTCATACTGCCGCTTTTCCATACAGGTGGCTGGAATATACTCACACTTGCTCTCCTTAGGGTAGGCGGTCTACTTATGATAAACAAAACCTTCGACCCCAAGCTTGCGCTGAAGGTTATAAATGACTGCAAACCCACTTATATATTTGGCGCTGCTACAATTTTCAGGATGATGTATGAACAGCCCGATTTTGACAGCATTGACTGGTCTTCAGTAAGGTGGGTGATGTCAGGTGCTGCTCCTACCCCAATACAGGTAATGGAGAAATTCTGGCAAAAGGGAATTAAAATCTGTGCAGGGTACGGACTTACGGAAGGCGGCCCTATGAACCTGGGGACACCTGTAGATTTTATGACAATAGAAGAACTCAGGGAAAAGCACACGGCAGTTGGCAAACCTTTCTACTTCACGGTAGCAAAGATAGTGGACGATAAAGGCAGCGAGGCGGGGGTTGAAGAGACAGGAGAGCTCATATTCACAGGACCGCAGATTTTTTCAGGATACTGGAGAAATGAGGATGAAACTAAAAAGACCCTTAAGGATGGCTGGGTATACACCGGAGATATGGCTAAAAAGGACAGGGACGGCTTCTATTATATAGTTGGAAGAAAGAAGAATATGTATATAAGCGGTGGAGAAAATGTATTTCCACCTGAGATAGAAAAGGTGCTATATGAAATACCGGAAGTACATGAGTGCTGTGTAATAGGGGTGCCGGATGAAAAATGGGGAGAGTCCGGTAAGGCTGTTATCGCTGTAAAACCAGGAAAAACTTTGACAAAGGAACAGGTAACGGTATTTTTGAAGTCCAGGCTTGCACATTATAAGGTGCCGGGGTATGTAACCTTTGTATCTGAAGTTCCTAAGAATTCCGTAGGAAAAATAGTTGCACAGGATGTTGTTAAAATGTATGGAAAATCCGAAGACTAGAGATCGGAGGAAATGGTATGGCAGGCATTGATATAGTACCTATAGGAATAAGGAAAATAGGGGTATATTATCCTGAAAGGATTGAAACAAGCTTTGATATAGCAAATTTGAGCGCAATACCTGAAGAAATAATAAGAGAAAAATTCGGTATTGAATCAAAGCATAAGGCAGCAGAAGGTGAGACTGTATCCGATATGTGTGTAAAAGCAGCCAGAGAAAGTATAAAAGGAATGATAGAGCCTGAGGATATAGATTTGATCGTGTACCATGGCAGCGAGTACAAGGACTACTATCTATATAACTGTTCCGCTCATATACAACACAAGCTTGGGGCAGTAAAAGCAAAGACCTTTGAAATCCACAATTTGTGTTCCTCCGGGCCAATTTCACTGCAGATTGTAAAAAGTCTGATGATTACCCAACCTG
>LOES01000235.1 GCA_001515955.1 Clostridia bacterium BRH_c25
TATTTCGCAAAATATTTAGTAACAAATTTTATGCATGTACATAGTATGTTATTGAAGAAAGGGTAAACAACCTGTTTTTCTGAAAGGAGGTGGAATTATGGCTAACGGTTATGGATCAGTTAATCCTGGCGTAGCAGCAGCTGGCTGCCTACCAGGACCAGCAGTA
The DNA here is from genome assembly GCA_001515955.1 of Clostridia bacterium BRH_c25. The sequence goes on from LOES01000235.1 coordinate 167, forward strand.
TCACCTTTTGCAGGTCTTTGCCACAACAACGGTTTCCTGCTTTTGCTTCTGTTGTTCATACTTCTTGCAGCAGGTCCGTCCTGGGGTATTGACAATAGCTTCTTCTTCATCATCATACTTGCGATTATCGCATTTGGTGGTTTTGGAAGAACTTTCGGCTTTAGCGGCCCGCCAGTATAATTAAAAGAACTTCATAGCGCCTTAAGCCCACCTGTCTCCCTGGTGGGCTTTTAGCTTTGAGGCTAATGGCGAAATAGCAGCACTATTTCCTAAGGGCCAATACCCTCTCATAAAGCTCCATATACTCCCGTGCCGACTTGTTCCATGAAAAATCCTGCTTCATTCCATTTCTTATAATGGCTTCCCATACATCCTTTTGCCCATAGAAGCTCATTGCGCACCTGATTGCATCCAGCATCTCATGGGCATTATAGTTTGCAAAGGTAAAGCCCGTTCCTTCTCCTGTAAACTCATTATAGAGCTCTATCGTATCATTAAGCCCCCCTGTTTCCCTTACAATCGGTACAGTGCCGTATCTAAGGCTGAAAAGCTGACTCAGCCCGCAGGGCTCATAAAGGGATGGCATCAGAAACATGTCAGAGCCTGCATAAATCCTCTGGGCTAATAGCCCATCATATTTAAGATTTGCAGATACCTTCCCGGGATACCTGGAAGATGCATTTCCGAACATTTCTTCATACTTTTTATCTCCGGTACCCAGCACCACCAGCTGCATATCCAGCCGGAGCAGCTCTTCAAGAACACAGGCAATCAGATCAAAGCCCTTCTGGTCCACCAGCCTCGATACAATGCTTATAAGAGGTATGTCTTTATCCTGAGGCAATCCGAGGGTTTGCTGCAGCATTTTCTTATTCTCATACTTACCCTCAATATCCTCAGCATCAAAGCTTTTAAAAATCCTGTCATCCGTCGCCGGATTATTTTCCTGGTAGTCTATTCCGTTCAGTATTCCATAAAGCCTGTCATTCCGTTTATTTATCATTCCATTAAGATTCTCACCAAAGAAGTCATGCCTTATTTCTTCTGCATATGTTTTACTGACTGTGGTGATCACATCGGAATATGCTATACCGGCTTTCATATAATTGACATTGTCATGGAACTCCAACCCCTCAGAATTGAAATGCTCCCAACCCAGTCCCAATATGTCGCCAAGAATCTCCTTGTTAAATATTCCCTGATACTTGAGGTTATGAATTGTATACACTGTCCTGATATTCCTATAGAATTCCTCATGTCCGAACTGAGCCTTCAGTAGAACGCTTAAAATGCCTGTCTGCCAATCATTACAATGTATTATATCCGGCTTGAACCCAACCAGTGGGAGAACCTTAAGCACTGCCTTGCTGAAAAAGGCAAACTGTTCTGCTTCGTCAAAATGCCCATACAGCACGTCTCTATTGAAATAGAATTCATTATCTATGAAATATGCAGTCACCCCTTCATGTTCAAGCTTCAAGACGGCACAATACTGATGCCTCCATGCCAGGTCAACATACACATAACCTATGTACTCCATCCTGTCCACGAAGCTTTGTGAGATGGCTTTATACTTGGGCATAATAAGCCTTACATCTGCACCAAGACTAATAAGCTCCTTGGGCAAAGTACCGGCAACATCTGCCAATCCTCCTGTCTTTGCAAAGGGCACTGCTTCAGAAGCTGCAAACAATACATTAAGATTATTCATTCTAAACCTCCTGAAATAAATACACCCATGGTATTTTGCATATGCGGTGCATAATATTGTTTTATAGATAATTCGTTGAATACTTGCTAAACTGTATTTCATTAATTATTCTACAGAAATAATCATATTCCTTCCAATTGCATATCACTTCCATTTTTGAATTTAACTTTATAATTTATTGCACATAAGCAGTCCGTTAATATATAATATTATGTGAACACAAAGGTATATTAATTATTATTTAGGTATGTGCAATACTATTGATAAAAGGGGGTATATCTTATTAGTAATATCATTTTAAAGGATTATAATGACAATAGTAATGAAATAGAAAACAGAACCAAGTATATTGTACTCATTACATACGCACTTTCCTTCATAGTTTTTGGTTTTTTGATGGATAGCCCATCTGTTATCCTGAAAGGACTCCATACTATTATAAACGAACCGGATATTTTAATTACTGATTATATAGCCATAGGGGGGATAGGCGCAACTTTTGTCAATTCCGGAATGCTGACACTTATATCGATTCTTATTCTGCATAGACTAAAAATTAATATTAACGGCATATCAGTGGCCGCAGTATTTTTGATGTCCAGCTTTGCTCTGTTCGGGAAAAACCTTTTTAATGTTTGGCTGATAATTATAGGCGTATTTATATATTCCAAGGTACAAAAGGAAAAATTCTCGAAATTCATTTATATTGCTCTTTTTGGAACCAGCATGGCTCCAACAATTACTGAGTTAATGTTTTTTATAGATCAGCCTTTATTAATAAGAATTGCTCTTGGTATTATAATAGGATTGAGCATAGGCTTTGTTCTGCCCCCCCTGTCATCATTCATGTTAAAAGTGCATCAGGGTTATGATTTATATAATATAGGTTTTACTGCCGGTCTTATTGGAACAATATATGTTTCATTGTTCAAATCCTATGGCTTTGTTCCCAAAAGCAATATTATTTGGAGTACTGGCAATAATACTGTTTTGATGCCGTTCTTATTCCTGGTCTTCTCATCCATGATTATCAGCGGTTTTTATATGAATGGCAAATCCTTCAGAAGCTTGAAGAAGGTCTATTCTTACAGCGGAAGACTGTTATGCGATTTCGTAACTCTGGAAGGCTTTGGTATAACTCTTGTTAATATGGGCTTAAACGGGTTTATGGGCATGGCCTATGTTTTATTAATAGGAGCAGAGTTTAATGGACCTACAATTGGAGGAATACTAACTATTGTCGGATTCGGAGCTTTTGGCAAACATTTGAGGAATATCACACCTATTTTCCTTGGAGTTTTTTTGGGCAGTCTGACAAAAATATGGAGTATTAGTGACCCTCCTATAGTACTTGCTGCATTGTTTGGTACTGCTCTTGCACCAATAGCAGGGGAATTTGGATGGCAGTATGGAGTGCTGGCGAGTTTTATCAATTCTTCCGTTGTGCTGAATGTGGGGGTTCTCCATGGCGGTATGAACTTGTACAATACCGGATTTTCCGCAGGAATAGTCGCGACTACAATGATTCCGATTATTCAGGCTTTCAGAAAGGAAGAAAATAATTGAAGCATTTAAGAAAAAGAATCTGCAAAATTATAGATGAACTGGTTAATTACATGCTATCCATCGAAGCTACTAATATAAATGTGAACATAGAAAACAAAGCTGACCATTATATTATCACCATAAAAAGCGATTACTCTGAAGAAAAATATAAAAGAATCGAAAAGCTTATGAGAGCATTAACCTCTCCAAAAACAGAAGAGATAGAAGAATATTACTGGGAACTGACCGGTGAATCGGATACTGACACAGAACTGTATCTGGTTGGAATGATGGTTGACAAATCAGAAATAAGCATTGTAGATAACATGCTGGAGCTGAAACTATATAAGTGTAAATAACATCCTGAATTTCACAATGGTTCTCGGACTCTCGTCACAGTTTCACCCTCTGGAGATACCCAGGCATACATTATTATTGGATATTCCTGCAGCGGACGCCCAATGGGCGCCCCTACTGAGGAACGCATGCAATGCGTTCCCTACAACCCACAAACCTATATCTCTGCCCCAGAGCCTTTCTCAATTCTAGCGACTAGAGACTAGCGACTAGTGACTAATTTCTATACACTTCTTCCTTCATGTGAAAGCCATCCTTGATTATCGTTGTATCAATATTCTCCTTATCAACAGGTATTGGTTCAAGCTCATAATATGGAATGTCAAACCTGCCGTCATAAATTGTTTTACTGATGTTGAGATTTTCTCCCCTGGCCAGCATGACTGCCAGTCTGGCCGCTTCTCCCGCCAGCTTCTCTATAGGCTTATAAACTGTCATAAGCTGAGTTCCTTCCACTATTCTCTGGCAGGCTGACAAATCAGCGTCCTGGCCTACCACAAACACCTTACCTGCCATGCGGTGCTCTGAAAGGGCTTCTATCGCCCCCTCTGCCAAACTGTCGTTTCCTGCTATGATACCACCGATACTTTTACCTTCCTGTATTGCCTTGACTGTCTCTTCAAAGGCATACTCCTTCATCCAGTTGTCGGCCCATTCCTCCGCAATGATCTCCACACTTCCGTTCTTTACTTTATCAGCCAATATTCTGTCATAGCCCTGTTTTATCATTTTAGTGTTGTGATCCCGGTTTGCTCCGTTTACTATAAGTATATTGCCTTGATCCATTCTGTCCAATACATATTTCGCCATTAGCTCCCCGACTTTTTCATTGTCAAAGGATATATAAAGGTCAGCATTGGATTTCAATACCAGTCTGTCATAGGATATAACCTTTACCCCCTGCCTTTTTGCCAGATCTACCGCACTGGATGCCTTCTCCAGATCGTTGGGGACTATTATCAGCACGTCGATATTCTGCTCCAAAAGATATTTTACCTGCTTCAGCTGGTCCTGGTCATCATTGTTTGCATTCTGAACAATAATATCTGCTCCCATTTCCTTAACCTTTGCAATGAGTATATCCCTATCCTTAAGCCATCGCTCCTCCTTAAGGGTACCCAGAGAAAAGCCTATAACAAGCTTGCCGTCCTTCTGCTCAAAGGTCTTCTTGCTGAAATAGCTTTCAATATCTATTATATCCAGCTTTTTCATTACAAAGTAAAAAAGCAGCACCAGAACGAAGGTAAGAAAAATCAATATTCCTTTCCGCAGTTTATCGTTCTGCTTCAATGTTCATCACCTCGTCAGATTGTTTATTCTCCCTGTACTCGGTAGGTGTCATGCCTGTAACTTTCTTGAATATCTTGCAATAATAGTTGGGGTCGCTGTAACCAATCTTGTAACAGATTTCCTTTATGCTGTCATTGGTTTCTCCGAGCAGCTTCTTGGATTTATCCACCCGCAGCTCAGTCAGATATTCTACGAAGCTCTTTCCTGTTGAATCCTTGAAAAACTTGCTGAAATAGTGATAGCTCAGGTTTGTTTCCTTTGCTGCATCATCCATGCTGATATCTCTCTGAAAGTTCTCAATGATGTATTTTTTTACTTTAGCACTGAGACTGTTGATTTCCATCTCCCTAGTTTCCTGCATGCCGGATATTATCTGCTCCAGGTGTCCTGTACATACAATTTTAAGCTCCCGCAAGCCCTGTGTTTTGAGAACATTGTTCAGAAAACCCTGGGATCTTAAGTTGCCATTTTCCACACAATAGGGCACTGACCTTTTTATCAGGAAAAACAACTCTATTATCCGCGACTTTATCCTGTCCGTGTCCTCCTTATAATTCATAGTAAGCCAGAGGAATATGCGTTCAAAAGCATCCTTGGCACCTTCTGCATCAACAGACAGCAGCTTGCTTATCAATTCCTTTTCCTGACTCTCGGGATACATGTCGGCAACGCTGCCCTTTGCCATTATATCCTCGAAATGTATTACATCATCTTCATTCTTCAAGCACGCTGACATGTTGGCCTCGTTGTATGACCTGGAAAAATTGTCAAGATCATAGCCCCTTCCAATACCTATTTTATATTTGATGTCAACATTCCTATTTATCTTCTCTGCCAGTCTTTTGGCAATTCCAATGGCCATATTTCTGGCTTCATAGGCATCAACCCTTTCATCCGCCGGTACATAAGCAACCACCTTATCCAGCAGGGGCGGGCCTATAAGACATTGACACAGATTCTTAAGCTCATGACTGAATACATCATAGAATCTCTGTTTGTCAAGGCTTATTCTTATACCCTCCTGCTTTTCTCGGCTTTCCATATCCTCAACAATTGCCATCATAACATAGCCATGACCTATTCTCATTCCAAATACTTCTTCATAAAAAGCAGCATCCTTGACAGCATTTCCGTCAAATAGCTGGGAGTATATGAATTGTCCTTCCAGGTGTGGAATTACCTTATTCATCTTCTCCTTAAGAAGTATCTCCCTTTGAACAGCCTCTCTTTTAGCAGCAATAACCGTACATATGCTCTCAAGTGTTTCAACCACCTTGCCCCGGTTTATAGGTTTGAGCAGGTAATCATGAACGCCCAGGTTGATTGCTTCCTTCGCATAGTTGAAATACTCAAAAGCAGTAATAATGACGAAGATAATATCATTGTCAATTGCCTTTATCTGCTTGATTGCCTCCATACCATCTATACCCGGCATGTGAATATCCATAAAAACAATGTCCGGCTTAAGCTCCATGGCTTTTTCAATAGCTTCACGGCCTGATTTTGCCGTGCCGACCACTTCCGCATCCCTAACAAACCTATCCACAATATATTTCAATGAGTCGATGACCAGATACTCATCATCCGCAATCAACAGTTTCATCATCCTGCAACACGTCCTCTTCATAAGGTATTTTCAAGGTAACCTTGGTTCCATGTCCTAGCTTGCTTTCTATTTCAATAACATCTCCAACTTCCGACTTGTTATAATAAAGCTGCAGCCTCTCAATTACATTTAATATTCCTATTCCTGTAACATGCTTGCTCTGCAGGTTCTCCCCGTTTCTGAGAGAGAGCAACGCCGCTACCTGTTCGACCGTCATTCCTTCGCCATTGTCCTCAACTTCAATCAGTATGCTTTCATCCCAGAGTCTCACAGAAAGAAGTATTTTCCCATCCCTCTCCAGGTTCTGGAGTCCATGGATGAAGGCGTTTTCTATAATAGGCTGTATTATGGTGCAGGGTATTTTAACATTCTGAACCCTCTCATCAACATCTGTGTGAAACTCAATTCTGCTTCCGAACCTTGTCTTAAGTATGAACATATAGTTCCTGGCATACTTTATCTCATCGGCCAGAGTTGCAGGTTCATCCAGCTTCCTTAGATTGTATCTGAAAAGCTCTGCAATATTCTCTATGAATTCCGAGGTTCTGTCCGCCCCTTCCATCATGGAAAGCTGTGATGCCGCATTCAGGGTATTGAAAAGGAAATGCGGATTTATCTGGGACTGCAGGGATTTCAGCTCTGCATCCTTAAGAAGGCTCTTTATCCTTAAGTTCTGCATCTCCTGCTCCTTCAGAAGCTTTTCAACCTCTGCCTGGCTCTTGAGCTCATCAATATAGCTTTTTATGCTGGTTATCATTTTGTTAAATGCAGTGGCAAGTACATTTATCTCATCTTCAGTTTTTATCTTTGGCAGACTGACGTCAAAATCACCCGCCGACACCCTCTCAGCTGAATGGGAAAGCTCAATTATAGGCTTTGTAAGCCGGTAAGTGGATACAATCGCCAGAGACAGGCTTATGAATAATGAGCCGACTATTATGAATAAGTTAAAGTAGCTCAGATAATCCATATTCTTTGTAATAGTAGTATACTTCTCTGAGCCTTTTTGAAGCTTGTCTCCCAGAAGTATGTTTATATAGAACTTTATATTTTCACTTATCTGGTTTGACCTGGTGAAATGCGATATATATTCGCTGCTTATCCTGCCTCTCTTGGCTTTGACGGCATTGTCGGCTTCTGTAAGCAGATTGTCGATCATAAAGCCTATATCCTTCAGCATCAGATAATCATTGTCGTACAAGGCTTCTCTTGGTATGTTCAATGATTTCTCCTGAAGATTGTTGTAAATATTGTAGTAGTTCAGAAGATTCTCCGAGGATTTGGTAGTAAGATACTTTTCAAGCTCTGTCATTAATAAGTTCACATTGCTGTTCAAGCTGTTCAGGTAAACATAATCTGTAATTACAGTGCTCATTTTTATAAGTATTACCTTGGCGTTGTAATAGGAAAACAGGCTTGTAACCCCAAGCAGCATGGTCATTATCAAGTAATATATGATAAGCTTTTTTCTAATGCCTGTAAATGTGAACATCTCTCTATTCATGCCATCACCAGCTATTCTTTCAGTGTAGCGGATTTTTTCCCGTATTCATCAACATTTTCCTTTGTGATTACCTTAACCCCGGTGTCTATAAAGGTAGAAACATTGTTTTTTTCCTTTATATCAATCAAAGCATTGAGGCTTTCATAGCCCATTTTATAGGGGTCACTCATAACAGTACCGTATATTATATCCTTGCTTATGTATCTGAGTATGTCCTCCGTGTCCCCATAACCTACAATTGCTATGCTGCCAACCCTGTTCCTGTCCACTACAAGCTGGGCTGAGCCGATTGTATCCACTGAATTTGTTGTGAATATCGCGTTAATACCGTCTGTACCGCTTATAATTGCCTGTGTAATCTCCTCTGCACTAAGAATTCCCATTCTTGAGGTATAGGTCCTTACTACCTTCATTTCAGGATAATCCTTAAGAGTACTTAAGAAACCGTTCATTTTCAGGTTCTGGCTGGTTGCATCAAGCTCCATGTCATTACTTACAATAACTGCAATAGCGGCCTTCCCGCCTGTAGCTTTTATCATAAGCTCTGCAGCCGCTTTTCCCAGTTCGAAGCTGTTGGTGCCAACAAAGGAATTCCTGTCGCTGTCCTTATCGTCGTTTTCGATGGTCACAACAGGTATTCCCTTCCCTTTAGCCTTATTTATAAGACTTGTAAAATCCGTACCGCTGGATACATGGGTTATTATTCCGTCCACTTCCGAGGTCACCGCTATGTCAAGAAACCTTAGCTCCTCCTGGGCGCTGTTGAATCTGGGAGCATTGAATTCCACCACAACCTTATGCTCCTTTGCAGCAGCCTCCAGGCCTTGTCTTGCTTCCTTCCAGAAAGGATCTACCAGGTTCTGCGCTATAAAGTAAAAATGGTACCTGGGCTTGGATATGAAGACACTGGCATCTTCCCTCTGAATCCATAAAAGAAAGCCGCTTGTCATACAAATCAGAATCATCAGAATTAGAATTGCATGCTTATTTATGAAATAAAAGACTCTTTTCACTGCTTTCATAATTGTAATACATTCCCCCTGAGTTTTAAAACACTCATTCTCTTTTTATGATATATTTCATTAGTTATTAATTCTACAGAACGTACTATTCTCCTCCTTAAGGTTGCTGGATAATATTGTTGGATATCATATACTTTTGTGTAGACAGTATGTGATTGAATCTAAGATATGAAAATAGGCTGGAAAGTTATCAATTCATATTTGGGCTTTATATCTGGTTAAACCTGCTTTTTTTGCAGCTTCCACCGCCTTTCTGTACTCTTCCCTGGTAATTTGCCTGCTAAGTTCCGGTATTTCATATGCCTTGTGTTCAGGATAGTACTGAGCCATAATATTGACATATGCATCCTTTGAAAGCTCCTTTGCAATGAACCTCATTATCTCTTCCGTACCTGCAAGATTTTGTGGAAGTATAAGATGTCTTATTAAAAGGCCTTTATATGCAATGTTTTCATTATCCACCTTGAGGTTCCCGACCTGTCCGTACATCTCCTTTACTGCAGCCCTTGCAATCTTGGAATATTCTTTTACCCCTATATATCTCTCGGCAAGCTCATCACTGGAGAATTTGATGTCCGGCATATAGATATCAACAATCCCTTCCAGGAGCTTTAGAGTGTCAGTAAGATCATATCCGCCTGAATTATATACAATGGGTATTTTCAACCCTGCCCGGGATGCAGTATAAACAGCTTCAACTACCTGAGGTACTATGTGGCTCGGAGAAACCAGATTAATATTATGACATCCTCTTTGCTGAAGGGATACCATGATTTCTGCAAGGTCCTGCACTGTCACCTCGTCCCCCTCTCCGCAGTAGCTTGTCTCATAGTTCTGGCAGAAAGCACACCTCAGATTGCAGTGCGAAAAGAATATTGTTCCGGACCCATTATATCCTACCAACTCATCCTCTTCTCCGAAATGTGGCCCTGCACCTGACACTACTATATTATAAAGAGTTTTACAGTATCCTTTTTCACCCTTCATCCTGTTTACCTTGCATTGATGGGGACACAGCACACAGTTTTCAAGCATATTATTAAGTGTCTCAACCCGTTTTAATAGTTCACCTCTTTCAAGAAGTGTCAAATAACCGGCTTTATGCATCCTACCCTCTCCTTCCTATATTTGCAAAGCATCTATAAGATTCCAATACTCTGTATATAAACCTATTATGTCTTATCAAAAAACTCCGGCTATATAAATAAATATAGTCATCATAATTAAATATCAAATGGTTAAAATATTTATGTTATATATTTCGCGAAAAACACTTTACATTCTTAATTCAAATTTCGCGAAATGTTTCCTTGATTGTTATTGAATTCGCACTATACCCGATGTAATATCTTAAGTGCGTTCAATATAGCTTATTTTATTATTTTGTTAAACTAATATACTTTTATGCAAAGGCAGTGTGAGTAGCAGTGGAATTATCTCCAGTACTTTATCATCGTCTGATAAGACCAGCCTGGTTTTTGAACAGGTATATTTACAATACACTTAAGGATGATTTTAGCTTTAAGAATATGAAAGTTATTGATTTTGGATGTGGAGTAGGTTCAAGTGCATCATTATTCCCACCCTCCTCATATCTTGGTTTGGACTGTGATAATAAAAGAGTTGAGTATGCAAGAAAAATCAACCCTGAATACAATTTCGGATTACTGATGGGAAACAAGCTGCCGGTTCCCGATGCATCGGTGGATTACATTCTTATTATTTCAGTGCTGCATCATATTGCTTCCAAAGATATACGCAATTACTTGAACGAGTTCAGAAGAGTATTGAGCGGGAAAGGAAAAATTTTGGTTATTGAACCTTGCCTGTATAAGGGGACTCATCTGAGCAACTTCTATATGTCTTGGTTTGATAAGGGGAAATATATCCGGACCGAGGATGAATATATAGAACTATTCGCCCAATTAAACTATGAAGCGCAGATTATGAGGCGTTTCGGTCAGCTGTTCCTTTACAGAAAATTGTTTTTCGTTGCTGTTCCGGTATAATCAACTATTACCCTTATCTTTCCAAAACCTCAGGATTAACACAAGTCTCAGGCATAGCTCCATTAAGTACCTTAATAATATTCCGTGCTGCAATCAGTCCCATATTTGTCCTTGTTTCTATGGTAGCAGAGGCAATATGCGGCACAATTACAGCATTGTCAAGCTCTATGAGTCCCGGTTCAATATCCGGCTCATTCTCAAACACATCCAGCCCTGCACCCCATATCTCACCGCTCTTCAAAGCCTGTACCAATGCCTTTTCGTCAACAACAGGCCCACGGGAGGTATTGATAAGTATTGCTGTCTTCTTCATCAGCTTGAATTCCTTTTCACCTATATAATGCTTTGTAGAAGGATTCAAGGGTACATGTACAGATATAAAATCCGCTTCCTTAAGCAAGGTTTCCTTGTCTACGAACTTGGCACCAAGCTGTTTTTCCATCCCGGCATTGGGCTTTGTGCCGGTGTAAAGGATCTCCATATCGAAGCCCTTTGCCTTCCTGGCGAAGTTGAAGCCTATGCGGCCCGGTCCGATAATACCAAGCTTTTTGCCGGTTATGTCCCTGCCCAGCAGCAGCATGGGCCCCCAGCCCCTGAACCTTCCTGCCCTGGCAAAGCCGTCAGATTCAACTAACCTCCTGGACACTGCAAAAAGGAGTGCCCAAGCCAGATCTGCCGTCGCATCATTGAGCACATCAGGAGTATTTGTGACTACTATGCCTTTCTTTGAAGCCGCGGCAACATCAATATTGTTGTATCCCACTGCATAATTGGCAAATATCCTGCATTGAGTACCTGCGGCATCAAACACCTCTGAGTCTATAGTATCTGTAAGCAGGCAAAGCACTGCATCCATACCCTTTACCCCCTCAAGCAGCTCCTCTCTGGAAAGCACTCTGTCATAGGGATTGACGGCTACGTCAAATTTTTCCTTCAAATCTTCAAGAGCAGCTTCCGGTATCTGCCTTGTGACATATACCCTTTTTCTCGTCATCGTATTACCTCCTTAGATAAATACACCTTCTGTTTCACTTGTTTCCTTAATTATATCAAAATATACCAATACAAAAAAGTATTCCGGATCAAAGTAAAACAATAAATACTGTGATAAAATTGAACATAATAAAATAGCCGTGTTATTCCATGTAAAATCCGTATGTGACCTGTTCCCTGTTCTTGCACCTATAAGGAATACCCGAAACATCCCCGTATCTCGTATCTAATAATCGTTTAAAAAAAGTTTAAAAAATTCAGAATTTATTTCAAGAATTTTCTGCATAAACACAATTTAAAACGATGCTTATAATGTACCCGTGCTAAAATGAACCAAATTAATAAAAGGAGTGATTATGCATGACAGATCCAATTAAGGTTAGAGAAAAGAAACCTAGCTTCGGAGCCGCACTTTTTGTTATTCTATTTCTTTGCGTTGCGATGTATGTACAGGTATTTGTATTGCATCAGGACTGGGTCACCCATATCACCTTGATCCTGGCTTCCGTTGTTGCTGCAATTGTAGCACTGATGTCGGGATTTACGTGGAAGGATATTGAGGAGGGCATCCTCTATGGCTGCCAGATAGCAATGCTTCCCATGCTCATATTGATGCTGGTAGGGGTATTGATCTCTACCTGGATTGCAGGGGGTACAATCCCTACACTGATTTTTTACGGACTTAAGATTCTTAACCCTTCAGTATTCCTCTTTACCGTATGTCTTGTCTGTTCTATTGCTTCAGTATCAACAGGAAGCTCATGGACAACAGCTGCAACCTTTGGTGTAGCCTTCATGGGAATAGGGATGGGACTTGGTGTACCTCCGGCCATGACCGCCGGCGCAGTAGTATCCGGTTCAATATTCGGTGATAAAATGTCACCTCTTTCTGACTCTACAAATCTTGCTGCAGGCGTTGCAGAAGCAGACCTGTTTGATCACATAAGAAGCATGGTATACACTACCGGACCTGCAATTGTCATATCCCTGATTATCTACGGTATCATAGGCATGGGCTATGGCAGCGGATCAATTGACACAAGCGTTGTGGACGTAATACTAGACGGTTTGCAGGCACATTACTTCATAAGCCCGGTTACATTGCTGCTGCCTGTTCTTGTTGTAGTACTTGCAATAAAGAAAGTATCAGGACTTGCCGTTATGGTTATATCTTCCCTTGTAGGTGCAGCATTCGGTATGATTTTCCAAGGCTATGGACTGGGAGAATTGCTTTCCTTCATGAATGACGGCTTTGTTTCGGCAACCGGAGTGGCAGAAGTCGATAGTCTTCTTAGCAGAGGCGGCTTACAGAGCATGATGTGGACAATATCCCTTGGATTTGTGGCACTAAGCTTTGGAGGATTACTTGAAAAAACCAGAGTTTTGGAAGTTTTGTTGGAGAAAATGTCCTCTATAGTTAGCAACGTTAAAGGTTTGATAGTGACTCATGTATTGTCGTCAATTATGGTAAACCTTTTCTCAGCAAGCCAATACATGGCAATTATCATCCCTGGGCGTATGCTGGTCCCGGCTTACAAGAAGCTTAATCTTCTTCCTCAGGTATGTTCAAGGACCTGTGAGGATTCGGCAACTGTGACTTCACCTCTTGTACCCTGGGGGCTTTGCGGGGTTTTCTTCACCGGTGCTCTTGGTGTCGCTACCGTGGATTATCTACCCTACACATATCTTGCCTTCCTGGCACCAATAATAGCGATTATTTATGCTTTCACCGGCAAGTTCATGTTTAAAGAGGGAGAAATTGCTTCTGTCAAGACGTATCATGACAACAAAAATATATCTGCATAGGTAAGAAAACTTTTATGGGAAGGCTAGCAAACCAGGAGGTATATCAATACAATGATTTATAATATTGACCGGTATATAAACCGCCAAAACGCAGAAACGCTCTTAGCTAAGCTCATCGAAATACACAGCCCGTATTTTCATGAGGAAGAAATCATGGACTTTACGTATAACTGGCTTTGTGAAAGGCAGCTGCCGGCACAGTATCACAGATATAAAGAAAACAAAATAACCCATTATGAAGGCACAAATATTCTAGGCTCAATAAAAGGAGCATCCGGCGGGCCTAAAGTACTTCTGAACGCTCACCTGGATACGGTCAACATATGTGAGGGCTGGATCAGAAACCCGCTAAAGGCAGAAATTGAAGGGGATAAAATGTATGGACTGGGTGCCCTGGATATGAAGTCAGGTGCGGCAGCCATGCTGCTGGCCGTTGAAGCCTTTAAAAACCTTGTTCCTGATTTCAGGGGTGAAATACTATATACCCTTGTTTCCGATGAAGAAGGCCCTTATGGTTTGGGTACCGATGCATTGATCATGGATAAGCTTATTGACAGGGCAGACATAGCAATAGTCACTGAACCCAGCAGCTCCTTTTCGGGCACCAGCTTTCCCTGCCTTTGCCTTGGTGCACGGGGAGGCTGGAACTACACCGTCACTTTTACCGGGAAAGCCTCCCATGCCGCAAATCCCGAGATGGGTATAAACGCAATATCCGATGCCGCCAAAGTACTCCTGGAGCTTGAGAAATCTGTATCAACAGTAGATGAGAAGCTTGGCAAAGGCTCCATATCAGTCATTGAAATGAACGGCGGAGGTGCAGCCTGCAGTGTGGCTGACAAGGCATATTTTACCATATTCAGACATGTAGTAAGAGGCGAGGACAGAAGCTATATAGAAAAAGAAGTGTTTGATGCGGTAGAAAGAGCAAATATCAAGAGCTCAGTAGAATTCAGCTTCAGAGATGCACCGCACTCTGAATGTGCAGGCTTTGAACCTTATATTGTAGAAGAAGACAATCCTTATTCGAAGCTGTTTATAGAAAGCATCGGTAAAATCAGCGGCACCAATGCAAATATAGCCTATTTCTCCAGCATTGGTGATTTCAACCACATAGGCGCCCGCATGAAAATACCTACCTTTGTTTTTGGACCCCAGGGCATAAACTATCACATGGCAGATGAATGTGTCCATATAAGCAGTGTAGTAAAAACTGCCGAGATACTGTTTGATTATCTTGTAAGACTGCTGGTATAATCTTTTGCAGGGGCGGACAATGTTCGCCCCTGCAAGATATCTATGCCACTTTGTATGTAATATGTGTTAAAATCTATATTGAGAGATTTAATGCAAAACTGCCGAAAGGAAGTCTTAACCCATGAAAGTTGATTTGTTATTGTATAATGGTACCGTTTTAACCATAGATGACAATAATACAGTGGTAAACTGGATTGCCGCCAAAGATGGCAGAATAATCGACCTGGGCTGCGGCGGCGGTTATAATCAGTATCTCAAGACCACCGGTGAAGCGGTGGATCTGATGGGAAAAACCGTACTCCCCGGTTTTTATGACAGCCATGTGAATCTTGTACAAACCGGCCTAAATATTTTGAGCCTCAACCTGAGTGAAATCAGATGCATGGATGAATTGTTCAGTATTATCAGACACAAGGCATCACAGCTGCCGGAAGGAGAAATGATCAGAGGAATAGGCTTCGATGAGCTGAAGCTTATTGAGAAAAAGCTGCCTAACCGCTATGAGCTTGACAGATGTGCACCGAATAATCCTGTATGGATAAGCAGGGTTGATTATCATACCAGCATTGTCAACTCACTGGCGCTGCATATGCTCAACCTTCCCTTCAACCTTGAAGGAATTGTCAGAGACGGGCGCAGTCTTCCCAACGGTCAACTTACCGGCAGAGCCAGTGCACTGGTAAGAAGTCATATGCTGGGAAGGACTTCAGAAGCTGAAATCAGCAAAGGAGTTCATAAGGCTCTGAATTTGGCCATTGAAAACGGAATTACTTCAGTTAATGCAGTTGAAGGAGGTTTTACCTTCCATGATAAGCTTGCGGAGTTTATGCTGGAAAATAAAAACTCATTTCCTATTGATATAACACTTTTTTACCAGACAGTAAATGTAGAAAGAATACTTAGTAAAGGCTTGAAGAGAATCGGAGGCACAATTTTTCTTGACGGGTCCTTCGGCTCAAGAACTGCTGCACTTGCGGAGCCATACTCCGATGACAGCTCCAAAAGCGGAACCTTGTATTTCA
>LOES01000236.1 GCA_001515955.1 Clostridia bacterium BRH_c25
CATATAATCCACATTTATAGTATCATCGAACTGTCTTACCTGACACATTGGCCCAACCAGTCCATGTCCCCAATCCTTCAAGCTTACTTCTATCACTAAATCCCCCGGATTAAGCAACGCAAGCACTACCGACATTCCGGCCATATGCCCTCCTATGGGCCTTAAATCTGCATATCTGGCATGGAATATGTCTTTTATAAGCTCCTGGGTATCCATTTCAAATTCGTTTATATACTTGTTTCCTGTATAGTCCCTCTCTTCAGGCTTCATCGTTGTATAGCAGCCGTATCTATTACCAAAATCACAGCCTAAATAACTGCGCACCTTTTCACTGGAATAATTCTCGGAAGCTATCAGGTTCAGACAACCTTCCCTATAATCTGTATGTTTTTGTAGAAGAGCATCTATATCTTTTAGTACCTTGAGCATTGTTGCATCCTCCTTAAAAATATTGTGTTTATCCTCCGCCCAGCATCCTTATGATCTTTACAGTATCCTTTTCATTCAGCTTGTAATTGTCATATTCACGAAACAATATCTGCCTTCCGTTAATAAACACAGCCGAGGACTTAGGATAGTTCATATGGTACAAGAGCATGCTCACCGTATAATCATCCGGGATTGATTGAGATTTGCTATTTACTTTTATCTCCATTTCTTTCCCTCCGATTTAACAAGATTAGTTTTTATCCGGAAGCCATCCCAAGGATAGTCTTCTTAAGCTTGATGACCTAGGGTTACCTGAATCTTTATCCCATCCGGCAAGTTCATAGTAAGCTTCTTTTGCGCTTTCAAACATGTCCTTGTCAAGACAAACGCCTTTGGAAGGCCCTTCAACAAAAGGTTCAAACAACCTGTCCGGAAGCTTGTCATCTCTCTTGTCAAAGCCTTCTCTGGCATTGAAAAAGCGCATCATATTGATTCTTCGTTCCCCAACCAGCATCAACTCATGCAATGATGTATCCCATCCAATACCGTATCTGCACAAGTCGACCAAATCATCCGGTCCGTATAATTCCCATGAGGGGCCCCATACAAATTGGCATAGACACAATGTATCCAGAATAGAAAAATACTTCTGGCTTTCCAGTGCAAATCTTACCTTCTCATCATCCAGTTCAAAAGGATTGTCATAGCCTTTCCATATCCCGATTTGAGCCAGACGCTGTCTCTCTCTGCTGTCAGGGGGCAATACAAGGAATACATCATGTTCACTGGATTGATGGTCCGCCCCAAAAGGGTTCACAGCATAGACCAATCCCACAGAAGGCTTGTATTGCGGCATATGCGCCGGCAGCTCCTGTCCTTTTACAGATATACTCAAGCATTCTGCTTCCTTACCTATTTTCTGAGCTGCCCTAAAGCTTCCCTCAGCCAGAAGATCACCAAAATCTTCCCTCTTTGCAATTTTTTCTACTAGTATAGGTACTGCATTGCTATTGCCAAATCCCAATTTCAGACCAAATGTATCCGAATCATTAATGAGTCCCTTTTCATAACACTCCATTGCAAATGCTATTGTTGCCCCGCAGGAGATGGTATCAAGGCCGTACATGTTGCACAACTGGTTTGCTAATGCTATCGTCTCCAACTCAGTAACTCCACAATAGGACCCAAAGGTTGCACAGGTTTCATATTCCGGCCCTCCATAAAGAGGGTCTACCACTCCGGTCACCTCAACCACCCTTTTACAGCGTACAGCACAAGCAAAGCATGTATCTCTTTCCTTCAAAATAGTTTCATACATCGTTGTACCGGTTGTTTTATCAGCACCCTCCGGAAAATAGCCTGTGGTCCAGTTCTTAGTGGGCAGGAATCCCTCATTATGGAAACCTTCAAGATCTCCATCAGTGCCATATTGGCCCAAACCGGCAACTGTCGAGTTTTCTTCCAGCCTTTGCTTCACACTCACCGCCAGCTCATGGAATTTATCCTGCTCATAGGCCTTTACAGCCTTCGCTTTTTTTACCACTACTGCCTTCAAATTCTTGGAGCCCATTACTGCGCCCATACCGTTTCTGCCATTTGCCCTATTGCACATATTGATTATACAGGCGAACTTGACGAGGTTCTCTCCGGCAGGTCCGATCTGAGCTATTTCTATATTCTTATCACCAAGCTCTTCCCTGATAATGGATTCTGCCTCTCCGGTTACCTTACCCCATAGGTTCTGTGCATCCCTGATTTCAACCTTATCACCGTCAATGTACAGGTATACCGGTCTCTCTGCCTTACCACGGAATACCACTGAATCCCATCCGTTTGCTTTAAAATGAGATGGAAAAAAACCACCGGACTGGCTATCTCCAATTGTTCCTGTCAATGGGCTTTTAGCCGTAACTGTCAACCTGCTTATACCACTTATAGGCAGACCTGTAAGTGCAGATACTGAAAACACCAGCATGTTTTCAGGTGACAATGGATCAATTCCCGGCTTCATATCCTGAAGCATCAAGTAGACACCCAGAGCAGAACCCCCTGGATAAAGCCTGTAGGTTTCGCCGGGTATTATTCTTGTTGCTATTTTTCTATTTGATAAATCGATTTCTAAGATTCTTGCATTTGGAAACAGGTTCATAAACTACCCTCCTATATGTTTTGCAATAAACCTTCTACCTTGAAATTCAGATATTGCAAAATCATTTTCCTTAATGTTGTGCCCTGTTGCTGTAAACGCATTCTGTTGCAGGGCACACAAAAAATATGCAGGTACTAAAAGTATCACAAGGGAAAAATTTCCCTTGTGATACAGCATTAATTCAATTACTTGGACTCTATAGCCTTTACCTCTTCTATAAGTGTGTCAAGAATTTTCTTGCCATCTGCTCCAACCATTTGTGCATATCTGTCGTATGCTTTCTTGCTTTCTTCTCTAAAAGCTGCTCTTTCTTCAGCTGTCAGTTCAACTATCGGGATATCAACTGCGGCCTTGATTTTGTCCAGAGCTGCTCCATTCAATTCTGCTTGAATCGCAAAGGAATCATCTCTGAGATCTTCAACTGTATCCAATATCAACTTCTGCATGTCTGCTGACAAGGAATCGAAGAATTTTGGATTAACTGCTGTTGTTGTTACATATAAGTTCGAGCTTGCCAGGGTCAGATACTTCTGTACTTCACAAAACTTCATCTCTTCTATTGCGAACAAAGGATTTTCCTGACCTTCTATCATATTCAGCTGTAATCCGCTGTAAACCTCCATATATGGTACTGGAGTAGGATTGGCACCATATGCCTCATATGCTGCAACAATCATAGGCGAAGGCATTGTTCTCATCTTCAGGCCCTTCCACTTTTCAGGAGAATTTGCCGGCTTGCTTGTTGTCCATTGCATTGCACCCTCTGTCCAATAAGCCAGTACCTTAATATCCTTTTCAAGATACTTTGCTGTCAGCATTTCATTAAGTGCCTTACTGGTCTTGAATATTTCAGCGTTTTTGTCCATATCGTCTGTAAATAGGAAATGTAATGAGAAAAGCTGATTCTCCGGTACAATTGTTCCTGTATTGCCAGGGGATACGATTCCGAATTCTATACCGCCATTCTGCAGTAGTTCACACTGCTGAGTAGCGTCTCCTATCTGACCTACCGGGTAAACTTCAATTTTTACTTTACCGTTTGATTTCTGTTCAATAATCTCCTTGAATTTTTTAACATATACATCCTGAACACTTCCGTCAATTTCTTCATGAGCAAATCTCCAAGTGTAAGTTTCTTCTGCTGCAGGAGCCGGTGTTGTGGTTGCATCCCCGCTTGGTACCGCCTTTGGCGCACAGCCTACTGCCAGAGACATAACCATCATAACCGATAGTACTAGAGCAATAATCCTTTTCATAGTATTCCTCCTCATTTTTACTTTTTATTTTTAAGTCATTTTTGACTTTGAAGACCCTATTCACACAAGAAATCAAGTACTGATCTTATATGCATCTCAACCCCATAGCGCAGTGTGTCCTCATCAATATTGAACATGGGATGATGATGCGGATATTGCGTATGCTTCTTTGCATTTCCCGTACCTATAAAATAAAATGCACTGGGAACCCTATGGGTGAACTCTGCAAAGTCCTCTCCTGCCATACACTTGTATTCAAATATGTTGCCCTCAGTTCCATAGGTCTCTCTTGATGCTCTTCTTACCAGTTCTATCATTTTGTCATTATTCATAAGGGATGGATTGCTGGGAATATACTTAA
This sequence comes from Clostridia bacterium BRH_c25, assembly GCA_001515955.1. The sequence goes on from LOES01000236.1 coordinate 4,196, forward strand.
GCTCATACTGAACCCCCATGGCTTCACAAATCCCCTTAACCACCCTTTCAAACTTCTCCAGAAGAATTTGTTTTTCAACAGCTTCATTCTTGAATAAAAACCTGATTGTGCCCCCTATATTTACCTTGTCTGCTATGATATTACGCCCACTGCCTCCCTGAATCTTACCGACCATAATTACTATCGGAAGCAAGGGGTCAATCTCCCTGGTCTGAATGGACTGAAGGCTCTGTATGATATTGGCGGCGGCCAGAATAGGATCCACAGCTGTATGGGGAGCTGAAGTATGCCCTGCCTTTCCGATGACACTGAGCTCAAACTCTTCCATAGCGGCCATTACCGGTCCGCTTGCCAAACCTATTTTGCCGCTTTCTATGGGTGTCCATAGATGCAGTCCAAAAGCTGCATCCACATTAGGGCTTTCCAATATACCCTCATTGATCATATTCAAAGCTCCGGCTTCTTCCTCATTGGGCTGAAAGACGAACTTCACATTTCCTTTGATTTCATCCTTGTGCTCCGATAATATTTTTGCCGCAATGAGAAGCATGGCTGTATGCCCGTCGTGGCCGCATGCATGCATAATACCTTTGTTGATTGACTTATATGGCAATCCTGTCTTTTCTTCCTGAGGCAATGCATCCATATCCGCTCTCAACAGAATGGTCTTTTCGGCTTTGCTGCCTCTAAGCAGACCTACTACACCGGTTTTTGTAACCTTAGTTACTTCCAAACCCAGCTTTTCCAAATAGTCATAAACAATCTGGGAGGTCCTGTGCTCCTCATATCCCAATTCAGGGTGCATATGGAAATCTCTGCGCAAGCTGATCAGTTCCTCCTGAAGTGCTGAAATTTCTCTTTTTATATCAATCATATAATCCCATCCTTAATTGATCTTATTTCCAAAACTCCATCTGAATCCCCGATGTTCAGCTATGACTGAACGAGTTCACTTTTGCGCTCAGTTTGATCTATGAGACAAGCAGCAGTGAAAGCTGCGGGAATAAAATAATCAATGCAGAAACAATTATAAGCATAAGTATATAAGCGGGCAGTCTTTTAATAACATTCAAGAAAGGCCGTGAGAAGATCGCAATTGCCGTGAATATATTGCATCCAAAGGGCGGTGATATTGAGCCCACTGCCGCTTGTAAAGTAACAACAATCCCCAGATGTATCGGATCAATCCCTGCCTTCATGGCAAGAGGGTAGAAAATCGGTGTAAGTATAACAATTACAACGATAGAATCCACGAACATGCAGCCGATAAAGAAGAAAGCCGTAACAGTCAATAATATTGATAGTGCACTGGGATTCGCCCCAAGTAGTGCAGTTGTCAGCATCTGAGGTATTTTTGCATAGGAAATTGCCCAGGAGAACAGTGAACCTGCTGCAACAAGAACGAATACTGAAGAGGTAACAACTGCAGTAGACAATGCAATACTGGAAAGATCCTTGAACTTAATGCTTTTAAACAGGAAAAGCTCCAGTATCAATGCATATAATACTCCTATAGCAGCTGCTTCAGTAGGACTGAAGAATCCTGAATAAATACCAACGAAAATAATGACCGGGAAGCCAAGGGGAGCAATTGCTCTTTTAAGGGCTTTCAACCTTTCAGGCCAGGTGAGCTTCCTTGATAGCGGTATATGCTTTCGTTTTGCATTAAAATAATTATAAATTGAAAAGAACAACAGTATGGTCACGCCCGGTATAACACCTGCTACAAACAAATCACCTACTGATGCACCTGTAACAACACAGTACATAATCATTGAAATACTGGGTGGAATTAATAATGCAATAATAGCAGAGCTTATAATCAAAGCGATTGTATCTTCATCCTCATATCCGGATTCCAAAAGCCTGTTGCGCATTGGCTTCCCGATAGCAACAACCGTTGCCTGAGTAGAACCGGAAATAGCACCGAACAAAGTACAGGTAGCAGCTGTTGTAATAGCCAAGCCACCGTGTATATGTCCCACAAAGGTTTCAACAAAGTCCAAAAGCCTTCTTGATGTTTGTCCCGCACACATTATATCCGCTGCAAGAATAAACATAGGTACTGCGAGCAGCACATAGGGCTGCACTCCTGCAACTATCTGCTGAGTTGCCATTAACGGATTGACATTGGGAAAATATTTGATCATAACCGCAAGGGGTGCAATAGTCATTGGTATCATCATAGGAAAATTAAGTAATAACATTACAACCAATATGGACATCAACAATAGTATCATTACAGCACCTCCTTGGCTGATGCGACCTCTGAGCTCTGCTGTTTATACTCATCACCAATCTGGGAAATTGTTCTTTGTGTGGATATGTAAGTATCCTTTTCCCTGATATTCTTTATAAAGGTTCTTGTATATTCAATCGCACCAAGAAGAAATCCCAGTGGCACAGAAGCCATAATCAGGTACATTGGTATTCTAAGCGACGGAGTAACTCTTCCCAATTCAAATACCTTGATTGTGTACCGAAGTCCGAGGTACGTGAGATAAAACAAGCAAAGGGACGTTACACTTGTGATAATAAGTTGAAATACCTTTTTCCCTTTTTCGTCCATAAGATCGAATATCGCAGACATTGTGATATGCTTGGCTTTTTTTGCCGCATAACCGATTCCCAGAAAGGTTACTACTATAGTCAGGGTCTGTCCAATTTCTTCAGCGAAGGTCCAGCTGGAGTTAAGCAATGTTCTGCTTAATACGCTTCCGATAAGGACAAAAGCCATCAATAATACTGAATAGCCTAGTATTGCTTCTTCAACCTTCTCAACAATTTTGTCTAAAGATTTCATTTTCCCCCTCCTTTTCTTATCAAAATATGGAATTACCATTTAGAAGGTTCAGTCATGAGCCCAAAGTGCAGTTTTTGTGCAGTCGGGCTCATGTCCTATCTTATGGATCACCTGCATATCATTATTTTACCAGCAATTTTCTTGGATAATTGGTAAAGGTCTCTACACCATTTTCTGTAATCCTGATTGATTCACTGATATCCACACCGCAGTCATCAAGCCATATACCCGGCATGAAATGGAAGGTCATGTTAGGCTGCATAACTGTTTTATCTCCAGGTCTCAAACTAGCGGTATGCTCGCCCCAATCCGGAGGATAGTTAAGCCCCATAGAGTAGCCTACACGGGAGTCCTTAATAAATCCACTTTTGGCAATGCTTCCAGCCCAGACACGTTCTACTTCCTCACAGGTAATACCAGGTTTGATAGCTGCCAGGGTTTCCGCAATACCTTCCACGACCACTGCTGCCAAATCTCTCACCTTTCGAGGCGCATCTCCTATTATCACTGTTCTTGATAACGGGCAGTGATATCTCCTATAACAGCCTGCAAGCTCCACTAAAACAGTATCACCATTTCTATATGGCTCATCAGTCCAGCTCAAATGCGGTGTTGAAGTTCTGATACCGCTTGGCATCAGTGGAACAATTGAAGCATAGTCTCCGCCATATTCTTTAGTTCCGCTGATTTGTGCATGATATACATTTGCCGCTGCGTCACACTGTCTTACTCCCTCAGCTATTGAGTCTGCAGCTGCCTGCATGGCGTTTTCTACAATTCTTGCAGCATTTCTCATGTATCCTAACTCTGGTTCTGACTTTATGATTTTCACCCAGTTTACCAGGTTGGTACCATCTTTGAATTTTGCATTTGGAAGTCCCAGCACCAGTCTCTCCTGGCATTTTGCGGTATAGTAGTATGTATCCATCTCAGTAGCAATAACCTTTTTATCATAACCTTTTTCCTTGACGATATCTGAAACGAAATCCATTGGATGCTTTACCAAGGATTGTACATAGTCATCTGTATACGCCCTTATATTTTCATCCTTAAGCCATGTTGTCAGCCTTGCTGCATTGCCGTCCTGACCTCTGCCAAACCATATCGGCTCATTCTGATCAACCATTACGATCAAACCCTGGTGCACATAAAAGGACCAACCGTCAAAACCTGTCAAGTAATTCATATTGGCGGGGTCAGTGACAATTAATACTTCAATGCCCTTGTCACTCATACTTTTCTTTGTCTTTTCCAACCTCTCCTTATATTCCACCACGTCGAAATATAGGACTTTTTCCATAATTACATCCCCTTCACTTATTTTTATACTTCAGTGTTGATTGTCTATTGTCGACAATATCTGGCAAAAGAACACTAATTAATATTAATACATCCCCTCCTTGTAAAAACTAATGTGTTCTCTCAATGCTCTCTTACAATTCTCCAGATCTTTATTCCTTAAATACTTTATGATTTCATAATGATCAGTTGCAGTCACAAATAAGTTACCTGTTCTATTGGTATCATAAAGCATAGCCATCCTTAACTGAAAGAATATTCCACTCAGAATCTCTACTCTTCTGCTGCTGCCTGATTTTTGCCATATGAATTTATGAAATTCCATATCCTTCATGTTGATCAGAATTGCCTTGTTAAGCTCGTCTTCCTTGCTGTTCACTATTTTGACCATATCATTGACAATGCTCTCAAGCTTGTTGAAATCTTCTTCCTTCATCTTATTATCACTAATCAGCATTTCCAATATATTGTCCTCAAGCAAAAGCCTTATATCAAAGACTTCCTTGATGTCTTCCAGTGTGAACTTTGTAATATATGTCCCTTTGCGTGGAAGAACAGTTACAATTCCCTCTTTTTCCAGCTCTTTTAATCCTTCACGCACGGGAGCTCTGCTTATTCCAAGCTTCAGTGCCACTTCCGATTCCAGGACATGATCTCCCGCTTTGTATGCTCCTGAGAGAATCATCTCCTTGATATAGTCTACGACAACACTGCACAGGTTATCTCTTTGATATGTATTTACCCCAATTAACATAATCCGCCTCCATAACAAACGTATCTCTTGTACTCTTATTAACATATATCTATGCTAAATATATGAGATTATAACTGTTTGAACAGATAATTGTAGATTGTCGACAATTATCTATTGTAGTAATTATTCTATGTATATTTTAAAAATCCTTCTAATTTTCAAAATATTTTCAATTATTTTTATGAAAACAATAAAAATACGGCTGCACCAGCCGTATTTTTTATTCTTTTATTTTTATCCTGTGATATGTTTTCTTGCCCTTCTTTATTATAAGCTTGCCATCCTTGAGATGAGCAGTGCTTACTACAAGGTCTATACTTTCCACCTTGGCATCCTCGACTAACACTCCCCCTTGTGCTATGAGCCTTCTGGCCTCCCCTTTGGAAGGTGCGAGACCGGTCATAACCAGTAGGTCAATGATGTTTATGCCTTTATCAAGCTGTTCTTCCGGCAATTCGGTGGTAGGTATGGATTCGGAATCCCCGCCTCCTCCAAACAATGCCTCAGTAGCCTTCTGGGCTTTTGCAGCCTCTTCTTCACCGTGTACTATCTTTGTCACCTCAAAGGCCAAAGCCTTCTTCGCTTCGTTGATCCTCTCACCGGGCAGGCTGCCCAGTCTTCTTACCTCATCCATCGGCAGGAAGGTCAACAGTGCAAGACATTTCTCAACATCAGCATCATCTACGTTTCTCCAGTACTGGTAGAAGTCATAGGGACTCGTCTTTTCAGGATCCAGCCATACTGCACCGGCCTGGGTCTTTCCCATCTTTTTGCCTTCGCTGGTTGTAAGCAGCGAAAAGGTAACGCCGTATGCCTCCACTCCCTCTGCTCTTCTGATCAGGTCCGCACCTGCCAATATGTTGGACCATTGGTCGTTGCCACCCATTTGCAATCTGCAGCCATATCTCCTGTAAAGCTCAAGGAAGTCATAGCCCTGCATAAGCATGTAGTTGAACTCCAGGAAGGTAAGGCCTTTCTCCATTCTGCTCTTGTAACAATCTGCAGTTAGCATTTTGTTTACCGAAAAGTATACTCCCACTTCCCTGAGAAAGTTTACATAGTTAAGCTCAAGCAGCCAGTTGGCATTGTCATCCATTATGGCCTTATCATCCTTGAAGTCTATCAGTCTTTCAAACTGCTTCTTGAACCTCTCACCATTGTGCATTATATCCTCGCGGCTCAACAATCTTCTCATGTCCGTCTTGTCTGTAGGGTCCCCTACCATTGTCGTACCGCCCCCGATCAGGGCTATAGGTCTATGTCCCGCCCTCTGCATATGGGCCATGGCCATTATTGTCAGGAAATGCCCTGCAGTAAGACTGTCTGCAGTAGGGTCATAGCCTATATAAAAAGTGACCTGCTCCTTGCCAAGGAGTTCTCTTACCTCTTCCTCATGGGTAACCTGTTCTATAAAGCCTCTTTCCTTCAGAATGTCAAACACATTAGTACTATTCATGATATTACCTCCTATTAGGTGAATCAAAAAAGCCACTCATCCATAAAGGGACGAATGGCTCGCGGTACCACCCTAATTGGCCTTGCAGCAAACTGGTCTGCAAAACCCTCTTTCAGAATACTTGCATATTCCCTTCCATTTATAACGGAGGAAGCTTCCGGCAAGACCTACTCGATACCTTTCAGCCCGCAGTTCAAGGGTGTATTTCTTAAGCTTCTGCTGCCGGCTCGCACCTTCTGCCGGCTCTCTGGCCGTGCAAGGCACCATAATGCACCTGCACACAAGCATCCACAAATTACTTCTCCCCATCATTACTATTGAAATTATAATTAAATATATTATATAATCCTAGTATTATTGTGTCAACATAAAATTATACGCAATCCTCCGGGCAATGGGCAATAGGCAATAGGTTCAAGAAGGGCTTCGAAGCATTAAACGCATAGTCAGACCTCGTAGCACTGCCCTATCCTATTGCCCATCGCCCATTGCCTATTGCCGTGTAATACTGTACAATGGATTATATTAATGTTTGAAATACATATACAGGGAGATATATACATGAAAAAATCCTTAAGAGCAGACCTTGCTCTGCTGCTTGTTACAATATTCTGGGGAGCAGGCTTTCCTGCCACAAAAATAGCACTTCAGACCATGACCCCCTATTATCATATCGGATTCAGATTCGCTATAGCCAGTTTCCTGTTGGCTGCGCTATTTCATAAAAAGCTCAGAGGCCTGAATAAAGATTTGATAAAGCCTGCACTGGTACTATCGTCATTGCTTTTTGCTACCTATGCCTTCCAGACAGTAGGAATTCAATACACTACAGCTTCCAAATCCAGCTTTTTCTCTGGTCTTGCCGTACTTATAGTACCTTTGTTTTCAATATTCTATCTTAAGGCCAAGCTGGCACCGAAAACAGTATTAAGCGTACTAACGGCCACTCTGGGTTTGTTTCTGCTGTCATATACCGGCAGTAATTTTGATTTTAATATCGGAGATTTCCTGACAATATTATGTTCTGTTTGTTATGCCTGGCAGCTTCTGTTTACCGGAACCTACGTGCAGAAGCATGATGCGACATTGCTTGCCATTGTTCAGTTGTTCTTTGTATCGGTGTTCGGAATGGTCTTTGCCGTTACACTGGAACCCTTCCCTGTGGGGATATCTGTGCCCAGCTTCTGGTCCCTGATGTTCTCAGCGGTGCTGTGTACAGCCTTTGCCTTCTGGATGCAGACTACTGCACAAAAGTTCACCCCCGCATCACATATTGCCCTTATATTTACAATGGAACCGGTATTCGGAGCACTTACATCCTTTCTCGCACTAGGAGAGGTTCTTGGTGTCAGAGGAATTATCGGTGGGATATTCATAGTAGTGGCAATGCTCATTTCAGAACTGCAATGGACAAAAAAGCACATTACATCTTCTTAGGCTGAAAATACCCCCCTAAGGAGGATCTGACATCAACGGTTGTAATAAATGCTCCACATTCACACCCGTCAATTATTTCATGAAGCTTTCTCACTTGTTTCCTGTCCAATATGATATTCAGCATATGGCTTATACCTTCCTTGCCTTCGCCTGTAAAAATTGTAACGCCGAAGCCTGCAGCTCTTAGCTCCTGGACCAGCTCTTCCAGCATTTCCTTGACTATTACCTGGGCAACTACCCGTCCTATGGACAGCCTCTCTTCTATCTTGCTTCCAATAATATTACCCGCAGCATAGCCGAGACAGTATGCTATTAATAGTATGGGTTTGTTAATGTTTTCTACTACCTTCCCCAATACTATAAGATAAATCATCACTTCAAAAAATCCCAGCACAGAAGCAATTCTTCTTTGTCCTTTAACCAGAAGTATCATTCTCAAGGTCCCTATTGAAACGTCAATGATCCTTGCGGAAAATATTAATAACGCCTGTAATACAATGCTCACACTTTTCTCCCCCAATTTAATTAAATATATCTATTCATATAACTATTCTATACTTTTTATTATCTTCCCTCCTTTTTTGTCATTCTGAAAAAATTGGCAGGAATAGTGTCAATAATTTGCTGCCTTTGTTGTCAAAATATAAATATACAAAAACTTATCTAATTTCTAATTTACCTTATGGAGGAGATAGTTATGAAAAAATACAAGGTTCCTATTTCAACAGTTGTTATAATACTTACGCTCCTATCTATTCTTGGCGGCTGTACCTATGACCCCGCAAGAAGATACATTCAGACGGATCCCAATGATATGTCCGCGCCAAATACCCCAACTCTGCCTAATAATCTGGTAGGCAGAAACGGGACTGATAATTCAGGCAATAATTTTGCAGACAAGATATCCTCCACTTTTGAAATGGTTGACTTCAGCTATCTGGCTATTACAGAGGACAGTCTGACTGTAAGGTCAGGTGCAGGGACTAACTACCCATCCATTAGCACAATAAAATCGGGACAAAAGATCAGGGCATTGGGAAAACTGGATGGCTGGTATTTAATCAAGCTGCCGGACAGCGGCAAAGTCGGCTGTATACAAGCAGCATACGCAAAGCCTTATGGAACCGATACTGCTAAAACTGATACAAATATAACAACAGGTACCGGGACTACTACTCCGGCACCCAAACCGGGAACAACCACAGGCGGGGGGGCAGGAGCAGGAGCCGCAGGAGGAGGCACTGCTGGCGGCGGTACGGCAGCAACCGGATCCGGCGTCATGACCTCTGATGAAGCAAGAATACTACAGCTGGTTAATGCAGAAAGAGCAAAAACAGGAGCAAAACCTCTTGGCTCCAACAACGCTTGTACAAAGCTTGCAAGGATGAAGTCACAGGATATGGTGAAAAACAATTACTTTAGTCATCAGTCTCCGACTTACGGCTCACCCTTTGATATGCTGAAGTCTAATAAGGTAAGCTATATGTATGCAGGGGAGAACATTGCAATGAATCAGAATGCAGATGAAGCCTTCAAAGCCTGGATGAACTCTGAAGGTCACAAGAAAAATATACTGAATCCCAATTTCACTGAACTGGGAGTAGGTATAGCACCTAAAGGCGACGGAAGTAACCTCTATACTCAATTGTTCATAGGAAACTAGAAAAAGCGGCTTGCGCCGCTTTTTCCAGTTTATGCTGAATATGTGTGCTTGATTTCACAGCTCCTGTCGAGCTCTTTTTCAGAGGCAGCCATCACAACTGCGCAAGCTGAGTCCCCTGTGATGTTTACAGTTGTTCTTGCCATGTCCAGTATTCTATCTATGCCGGCAACCAACGCCAGGCCCTCAAGAGGCAGCCCTACGGTCTGGAGCACCATAGTCAGCATTATGAGTCCTGCCCCCGGTACTCCCGCAGTTCCTATGGAGGCCAGTGTAGCAGTCATTACTATCAAGAACTGCTGTGACAGTGTAAGTTCCAACCCAAATACATTCGCAATGAACAGTGCACATACTCCCTGGTACAGTGCTGTACCATCCATATTTATAGTGGCACCCAGAGGCAGTACAAAACTGCTTATACTCTTTGGTACCCCGAGGTTTTCCTCTGTACACTTCATATTTACCGGAAGTGTTGCAGCACTGCTGCAGGTCGTAAATGCTATTGCCTGGGCAGGGAAGATTCCTTTAAAGAATTTCAGCGGACTGATCTTTGCAAATAGAGTCAGTGTAGCGGAATAAACCAGAGCAGCATGAAGGATGCATCCTACATATACAAGAATAATTACACTCAGAAGTGGTAACAGCACCTTTGGCCCATTAGCTGCAACTACAGGAGTAATAAGTGCGAATACTGCATATGGCGCAAAGTTCATTATTCCCCCTGTGATCTTATAGGTTATTTCTGCAAGTGAATTAAAGAAGTCATAGACCGGCTTTCCCTTATCTCCCAATACTACTGCTCCTCCACCCAGTATTAATGCAAATGCGATTATCTGAAGCATATTTCCATCAGCAAGTGCCTTAATTGGGTTGGTAGGAATTATATTCAGCAGTGTGTCTACAAACTTCGGTATCTGACTGGCTTCTGCAGGCTTTATTTCTGCTGGAAGCGTAAATCCGGCGCCTACTTTAAAAATATTAGCAAGTATAAGTCCAAGTGTTACTGCAAATGCAGTTGTAAGAAGGTAATACGCCAGTGTTTTTCCTCCGATTCTCCCAAGCTTTTTTACATCTCCCAGTCCACAGGTTCCGACTACCAGAGATGCAAGCACCAATGGAACGATGATCATCTTGATGAGATTAAGGAACAGCGTCCCAAAGGGTTTAATCCATGTGTTGGCTATACCCGGTGAACCCTGAAGCAAAATACCGAAAACTATGCCTGCAGCCAGGCCGATCAGTATTTTAGTTGATAGTTGCATCTTTTTCACAAAAACACCTCCATTATTATTTATACTTAAATTATTCTATTAAAATTACTTTTTGTCTATAATATTTTCGAAATTTTTAGAATATTTTGTGCCTGTATTTTCGACCTTTTCCACCCATTATTCGTTGACAATGATCGAATCATGAATAATAATTGTTATATATAATAAAGGTTGGTGAAAGACATATATGAGAATAAGAAACAATCCTAGAGCACTCGAAATAATTAAGCAGTATGAGGATATAGTAATATTCAAGCCTCAGGAGTATAAGGGCAGCTGGAATGAATACTTCATGAGGAAAAGAGGCAGTAAACCGGATACCTTGATACATGTAGAGCTGGGTATGGGAAGAGGGAAATTTATATCCACCCAGGGACTGCTTCATAAGGATATTAACTTCATAGGAATCGACCTGAGGCACGAGATAGTTCTCTCAGCCCTGGAAAAAGTGCTTGATAATGAGCTTGATAATGTATCGCTGCTTCCTTATAATATTTTGAATCTCGAGGATGCTTTTGAGGCTTCTGAAGTAGATACCTTCTATATAAACTTCTGTGACCCATGGCCTAAGGTAAGGCATTCCAAAAGGAGACTTACCCATAGGCTTCTACTGGAAAAATACAAGACCTTCCTTAAGGATGGAGGCAGGATAGAATTCAAGACTGACAGCAGGGAGCTTTTTGATTTTTCATTAAAAGAGTTCAAGGAGTCAGGCTATGAAATCCTTGACTTGACCTATGACCTGCACAGCGGAAATTATCCTGAGAATATTACCACTGAGTATGAAGAGAAGTTTATTAAGAAAGGGATTAAAATAAACAGGTTAGAGGCAATAAAGAGGTAGGGGCAGTTTAATGGAAAAAGGGGCGGCACAGTGACCGCCCCTATATATTGCCCTTTTACTTTACTTTAAACGTATAACTATATTCCGGATTCAGCTGATGGCCTACCTTATCCCTCAATGTGATCCTTACCTTGTATTCACCGCTGGCCAGTGCGTTTGCGGGGATATAGCTTATCTTCCCTGTTTCAGGCTCATACTTTGCCTTTACAGCAGTATCATTGATATACATTTTAATGGAAGCAGGATCGATGCCTATTCCTCTGTCAGCTGCGATTACACCTATCTCCTGGGGCTGCACTTCAAGTCCTTCAAGCCCTTTTATTCCTTTAAGCTTTTCAAGCTCTTCAGCGCTTTCCGGCAGCTTCGATACTATCACCGGGTCATAATAGTCATTTTCCAGCTTGTATATTGCCATTACATCATCGAAATAAATGCTTCCGGCATTTTTCCTATTCTCTTCTGTCTCAGCCAGATATAACTGTTCAAGCGCTATAGGATACTTTTCATTATCCGGCAGCTCAGCATATACATACTTCCAGCCATGCCAATCAAGCCCTCCGGCTTCAGTAAAATTAAACACCTTTCTCTCTCCCGCGGAGTTTATATAGTTCCCTCTGAGCCAGTGGCTGCTTCCATCACCATATACCCAGGCACCAAGCTCAATTGGCTTGCCTATGATTTTTACCGGTTCCTTGAAGGACACATAGGCTGCCGATGTACCTACAGTATTTTCAAAGTTATAGTCAAGCCTCAAGGAGATCTTACCTAACCTTACCGGTTCTTCCTTCTGGTTATGTCTCACAGCTGCCGTGCTTCTTATGAATTTTGCTTCTACATTGTTAAGGGTGCCAAAATCAGCCACAACTACAGGAGTTTTGCCATTTTTTGCTCCTACTTCTGCTTTGGCAGCTCCTATAGCAGCGCTTATTTTGCCTGATCCATTCTTATTCCCTGCTGTGAATACACCTTTTGCATCCACTGTTCCTATCCCGCCGGTCACTGTCCATTTGACAGCTGATGGGCTTATTATAATTCCTGCACCGTTTTCATCATAAGCCTTTACCTGCATCTGCACCTTCTCACCCGGGTCAAGATGCACAAATTCATTTGCAACTGCAAGAGCGCTTACCTTGTCCACTATTTCAACAGGCATTCTGCCCTTTGCTTCTCCATAAACAACATCTACGTAGCTTTTACCCGCCTTGCTGCCCGCGGTATATATACCGTCCTGTCCAATCTTTGCCGTCTTTCCGTCAGCTTCGTACTTTACCTTGGCAGCATCAATCGTCAGTAGATTATAGTACTTGTCCATAGCATAGAAAGCGGGTTTGAAAGTGCTGTTCTTGAATACCTTGACGCTGGTATCGTAAAATCTTAGCATGGTTGGATCAGATAAGGGTGCTTCAGATACAAGCTGTATTGAATTTCCTACATGTCTTTCCCTTCCGTCAGAAGGGTTATTTACCAGCTTTACCGCAGCAGCTCCCTGTGTTTTGACAGTCATAGTGGTTGATCCCCCACCATCAAGATTTATAGCATCCTTTACACCCTGACCCAAAAGGAATTCCGCCATTTCATACAGATTCATACCGTCGCTGTATCCGGGCTGTCTTCCATCAACTGTAACCATGTAAAGCTTATTGTCCTTTATGCCTACTGCAGTCCTTGGATGCCTTTGTTTTGCATCCGTTCTGCTTGCCAGTTCCGCAGCGGGCTGCCCATTCTCAAGAAGCCTGGGAGCACCTGCAACAACAAAATCCAGATTTTGTTTATCCAGATTGATTTGGAAGCTTATTTCATCCCCTGCAGAAGCTCCTGCAAGCTGCTCAAGTGCTTTGCCATGGAAAGATATAACCATTCCGTCCGCAGGAATCTCCGTAATCTTGGTGTTTGGCACAATCTTATCTATTACCCCCGAATAGGCCTTGTTGGCTTTCAGAGGAAGCTCAATACCTTTTACTATGAAGTCAGTTCCTGTAGTTGTGTTCAACGTCGTCTTTCCAAAGGATGGAGTATAAATCATAGCCTGATCCACCCATCTTAACCTGTTTACCGCATGTATCGGAATCTGTTTATTTTTATATATTACAGCAGCGTCCATGTTCAGGGTGTCAATAAAGCAATCCCCACTGTCGGTTATCCCCAGCACAGTCGAAGTCTTAATCGCTGTCTTGATTTCGCCTTTTATTATACTGGTGCCATAAGTAAGTCCCTTTATTGTTGTCATATCAAAAAAGTCTCCATTGATAGCGCCTATGACCCTTCTTTCATTATCTGTCTTCTGCAATGCCTGATACGATACAGGCTTGTTGATTATGCCGTCTGGCCCTCCGTCAGCAGTTTCTATCTTGAGATATTCTGCGTCAAATCTGCATTCTACCATATTGACCATGAATTTGCCGTTGGGAGTGATATAATTCATATTTCTATAATATGTACCAGGACCTATATGCTGTCCGTTTTCAATCAGTTTGACTGCCCCCTGAGAGTAGACTGCTCCCGGAAATGTCATGGATGCTATAACTAGTAAAGCCAGCGCCTTTGCAAAAAACTTGTTTTTCAAATTCATTTTATTCATAATTATTACCTCATTTACTTGTTAGATTGAGACCGCTAATACTGATATTACTCTACCAGCTTTCCTTTCAGTTTCCGTCATTACATGAACCATCCCTTTACCTTTTCAAAATCAGTTATTGTGATATTGTTTTTGTCTATATCTATCGAATGCTCTTTTTTGAAAGCAGTAAGCGCCCTTATTACCGTCTCCCTGGTAGTTCCTACGATATTGGCAAGCTCTTGCCTGGATATATTAAGGTCCAGCTCTATACCTTTACTGCTTTTTTTACCGTAATCCTCAGCAAGCTTCAACAGAGCCTGGGCTGTTCTTCCATAAGTATCGTAAAGTGCCAGGTTCCTGATCTTCATATGGGCTTCCACCAATCTCTTATTGAGATATTTTATAAGCTGCAGAGACAGCTCGGGATTTTCCGTTATGACTTTCTCCAGGTCTTCATTCTTAATCATGCCTATCTCTGCTTCTTCAAGCACCTCTGCCGTAGCGGGGTATACCGTTTTGCTGAATAGTGTCACTTCAGCAAAAATATGACCTTCATTAAGTATGTGGAGTATATGCTCACGCCCGTCCCTGGAGAGCTTCGTTATCTTAATAAGACCGGACTTTACATAGAAGAAGGCCTCCCCCGGTTCTCCCTCCATAAATATTATCCTACCCTTAGAATATTTTCTGGGTAATGATATGTTATGGATCTTTTCAAGGAATTCATCCTTAAGCTCTGAAAATATACTGATCTGTCTCAGGTAATCGTGTTTATCCATTCAAACCCTCCCATTAAACGAATTATAGAATATCCTATCTAAAGACGTCTCAGCTTTGCGAATCATATATATGTCTATTTTACCAAACTATGCTTTCATTTTCAGTAAAGTAACCGATATGTAATATTACAGTTTGTTTAAATTGAGTAAAAAATATCCTTATTTGCGGGTGATTTTCCTATATCTCCAATACTATCCTACTTTTATGACGTTTAAAACAAGCTTAAGGTTTCATATTCAACAATAAAAATGCTTCATTTGAAGCATTTTTATTGTTCATCGCCTATATAATTAGTCTCAAGCCATCTGCTGTAAAATCCGCTCATGTCTTCCCCTGCGATTTCCGAGGTAAGAGCTATTAAGTCCTCCCCCGACACCACCTTGAACTTATACCTTTCAAATAGTGTCCGCAGCAGCTTGTCAAACTTCTCATCCCCCAGCTGATCATTCAAATCCTTGTACATCATTGTCCCTTTATTGTATATAAGTATGTAGTATTCATCATGAAGGAATTGGTCCAGGGAACGGTTGAGCGGCTTATCTTCACCGGCACCTGCCAGCAGGTACATATTGACCCCGAGCTTTATATATCTGTTATACAGCCTGTCGAACTCTTCCTGACCGTATCTCTGCCTGTAATACTCCAAGGTCGAATATTGGGTAAGGGGCTCATCTATCCATGCCTCCCTGTATTCATCGTTTCCCACTATACCGTACCACCACTGGTGGGCCAGTTCATGTACGACGATAAATTCAAAGGAGCCTTTGGGTTTTCCAAAATAATATGAGGCAAAAAAGTTGCCTAAAGTAACATTTCCATATTCATTAGACTCAATCATAACCAGGTTGGGATACTCCATTCCGCCCCCGATGTCAGACTGCACAACACTGCAGGCCGGATAAGGATATTTACCGTACTGCTTATTGAATATCCTTATTGCCTCAGTGCTGAAATCCAACACCTTTTTCGCTTTTCTGCTGCTTGCAGCATAGGATCTGATAACGGTACCGTTTACCATTGCTTCTTCCATCTTGAACATATCACTTGATACAAAAGCAAAATCCCTTACCGAATAGGCCTTTATCACATATGTCTGTTTCTTTCCCGAAACCTCCAGACTATCCACATAACCGCTGGCGGCAATCACCTGTTCTGCCGGAGCAGTTATCTCCACATCAAAGTTGCTTGTTTCACTGTAGAAGGCATCTCCTTTTTCATCATACGGATGTTTATCCCAGCTGCCGTTTTCATATACAGCTGCAATAGGAAAAAAATTCCCTAAATTATATGTATTGCTGCCATAACCGAATCTGTCCCCGAAGCCTTGCCCTCCTTCTTTGGGAATACTGATTTCATACTCCATGAATATTTGATCCCTTTTGCCTGGTTCAAGAGAACCCGGTAATGGAATATAAAGAAGTGTCGAATCCTGCCCTTCTATCCTATACTGCGAATCATTTCCATTTACTTTTACTTCTTTTATAACTATTGAGCCGCCAAGGTTCCTAAAGGCATTGGGATATATGTGGAAGTAAGCTTCATCTATGGAAACATCCTCGTTATTTATAAAACTGACAGTCTGGCGGCCTGAGATTTTTTTGTTCAATGTATCAAGCTCCAGCTTCATTGTATAATCATGGGTACCGGGAAAGCGGGAAATATTATTAATCTCTATGCTGTCCGAGGGCAAAGGCTTTGGCATCCACAGCAAAATATCAAAGATAATATAAACCAAGGCACCGATTGCCATTATTCCTATGAAACTGCTGTTCTTCCAGCGTTTAAGGCCACGAAGGAAGCTATCCTTCCGCTCATTATGCCAGAGCAAATAGAATACCAGCATTGCCAATACAGCGGTACATATGACACCGCCTTCTATTCCAAATGCCCCTCCGGTAAGAAGCTCATACCCCTTAAGGGATAGTCTTATGATTCCTTCCCCTTTGCCTCCACTGACAGGTGAAGCGAAAACTATGCCCATGGTGTAGTTCCAGCCAAAATGAAACCCCACTGCCGACCATATCTGACCGTCTCTTACCACCAGAAGGTTTAGCACAATTCCTGCCAAAAAGATGTTGAACAATGCAAGAGGAGTAGCATTGGGGTTAAATATATGCATAAGGGCAAATATCAGAGAAGTGACCAAAACTGCCCCTGCAATTGTAAATCTTGTTTTCAGATAGTGGTATATATATCCTCTTGTCAATAACTCCTCAGAATATGCCACTGCAGGGAGATATAACAATATTCCTGATGCGAGCTTCATAATTATCGCACCGGAATCTGTCATATTCAGCCCTCTGATTGCCGCCAATCCTGACACAAGCAATACTGCAAATACCAGCATGATGGCAGTTATACCTTCAATACCGCCTCTTATAAGCTTTTTGTACCAACCGGTATGGATCCATGAGCCTATATCAGCAAAGCTCCTCTTGTCTATCCTCAAGTACAGAAATGTAACAAGCAGCGCTACAAAAAAACTTAACGCCCCAATTAGCAGTTCTGATAGTTCAGGACTTGCAAGTTGCCCTGAAGAGAAAAATAACAAACCCATTACTATACCCAAGGCAACCATGTATACCAGAATAAAGCCGAATACCTTAAGGACTGGAATGAAATATCTTCTGAACAATATAACCCTCCATTTCCGCGTATCAATATATTTCGCACCGGAATTCCTGCACTGTATAGTGCCTCGTAACGTATATCCCATATTAGGCATGGGAAGCACTGAATCAAGGATGTATTTATCAACACTATATAAATCGCACAAAGAAGATTACATAGAATAGAAGCGATTTATAACATCAAGGAAAACGTTTCGCACTATTGAACTAGTGCTTATTAACATCACTGATTCCCAGACCATTCAAAATGTTAATAATGCACTTCATTGATGTTGTGACCTGCTGCTATAACCGAATGCTATTACAGGGCACATTATTTAATGGATTTAGTGCGAAACATATAATCATTCAAATTATATCCAAAACTTAGGATTATTACAACATATACCGTAAAATACCAAAAAGACTACCTGAAAGGCAGTCCCTAATATATGATAATAGTAACTCATAGCTATACGATAGCTGATTTTATTCACTTTCGGGGGTTTTAAATCCTGTTTAACATTTTTCAGGACCTATCTCAGTCTTTCTATCAAGCTTCAACCTTGATTTGTCAACAGCTCTTACAACATCTGCAACATTTACACAATGGTCGCTGACTCTTTCAAGGTTGGTCAATATGTCCAGAAACAACACTCCCGCATTGACATTGCATTCACTCTTATTGAGTCTTTTTATGTGACTCTCCTTAAATAAATCCCTGAGATCATCGACCTTCCTCTCATATTCATCCACTTTATTCACAGATGCAATGTCCTCATTACTTAGAGCCAAAAATGCGCTGTCTATTGCATTATCTACATTTTTATAAACTTCCTTCAATTCTTCTATCGCACGGCTGGAGAAGGAAACTCTGTTATCCAGCTTATACTGAGCTATCTCAGCCAAGTTTTCCGCATGATCTCCCATTCTCTCTACGTCATGTATCGTATTAAAAAGCATACCTACCTTCTTCAACTGTTCCTCGCCTATTGCGGTATTTGATACCGCCTGAAGATATTCGCCTATCCGCCTTTCTAATTCGTTAATGACTTTTTCATTATTGTATATTTCATCTATTAAATTCTCATTGCCGCTGATTATAGCCTCTATGCTTTTCTGTACATTGCACCTTGCTATATCACCCATTCTCACGACTTCCTTTACAATTTGTCCTACAGCTATACTTGGAGTCTCCAATATTCTCTTATCAAGATATTTTAATGCAAATTTATCATAAACATCTTCTCCCGGTATAACCTTGTTAACAAATGCTATCAGCATTGCCGAGAACGGCAGCAGTATTATGGTGTTCGCTACATTGAAAAATGTATGCGCGTTTGCTATTTGCCTTGCAGGCTCCACAGCAGTTATTCCAACAAGTGTGGTTACAGGTTTTAGTATAATTAAGAATATTACCGTACCGATTATTTTTATTGTAACATGCAGTATAGCCGCTCTTCTTGCTGTCAGATTCGTACCTATGCTTGCTATAAGTGCGGTAGCACATGTACCTATATTATCGCCAAACAGTATTGGCAGTGCTGCTCCAATTGGAATCAATCCCTGCATAGCCAATGCCTGAAGTATACCTATCGTCGCACTGCTGCTTTGTATGACTGCCGTAAGCAGCAGTCCCGCAAGTACGCCTAAAACCGGGTTATGCTGCAAGTCCACCATGAACTTTGTAAATGCAGGTATCTCCTTCAAAGGCTTCATGGAATCGCTCATCATATTCATCCCCATGAACAATATGCCGAAGCCTATAATTAATTCCCCCAACTGCTTGTGTGACTTTTTCTTTGAAAATAACAGAAGCAATGCACCGATAATAATAGCATAAGGAACTACATTCTTGAAGTTAAAGGCAATTATCTGCGCAGTCATGGTTGTACCTATATTCGCTCCCATTATTACCCCTACTGCCTGAGAGAGGTTCATTATACCAGCATTGACCAAGCCTACAACCATTACCGTAGTTGCACTGCTGCTCTGTATAACTGCCGTAATAGCAGCTCCTACTATAACACCAAGAAATTTGTTTGTAGTAAGAATCTCCAACAGCTTTTTCAGCCTGTCTCCTGCTGTCTTCTGAAGAGCATCAGACATTATTTGCATACCATATAGAAAAAGACCCAGCCCTGCAAATAATGAAATAAACATATTAAAACCCAAAACTGCACCCCCATTTAAAATATAAAATATATATACCCAGAATAGTATACCTGTTTATCCTTCTGACATCAAGCAACATAAAGCACAAATTTTCGACTTATATTTTGTATGCTCATATAAATACTAGTTATTCCATTGATTTCGCAGCTTGATCCATATAGGTTGCATTAAAGAAGTTTCAAGGAAGAATTAGGCAACCTATGAAATCAAGG
>LOES01000237.1 GCA_001515955.1 Clostridia bacterium BRH_c25
CAATCCGTACCTGCAAGAGATAGTATTGTACTTAGGTGGCATAGCGAAATAGAGCATTTCGTCCTGAAAGGGATGAAATGCTTTTTTGATTGTATGAAGTACAGGACTAAAAATGGGTGGCAACACGAGTCACTTCGTCCCATTATAGGATGAAGTGGCTCTTTTTTTGTTGAATTATACTTAATCCCATCTACTGGCAGGATTCAGAATGCAAAATGCAACATATTTAGGAGGTGAAGCAATGGTAAATATCTCAGAAGAAAACTATCTCAAATACAAAAGTCAGGGAGCTGCTTTCCCGGTAATCCTGGAGGCCAACGCCGATGAGCTGACACCTATCGGTATTTATTACAGCCTGGAGGGTAAAAACAAATTCCTGTTGGAAAGTGCTTTAGGAAGCAGTGAATCGGGGAGATATTCCTTTATCGGAGCAGATCCTTATATGACAGTGAGAAGCAGCGGAGATGAGCTGGAGGTAGTGAAAAGCGGAAGTACAGAAATAATCAAGGGTAAGGTTCTTGATTATGTCAGGGAGCACATGGGGGCCGGTTATATACCGGAAGGGGCCGGCCTTCCTTTTACCGGAGGGGCAGTGGGTTATGTGGGATATGACATCATCAGGCAGTATGAGAAGCTGCCTGATGATAATGCTGATGAAATGAAACTGCCGGAAGCATGGCTGATGTTTTATAAAAGCTGTATCTGCTATGACAGATACAGGCATACGCTATCTGTCATATATAATGTATTTCCTGATGAGGACAAGGATTACAGAAGAATAGTCAATGAGATCAAAGCTTTGTATGAGAAGGTCAGATATAACGGCAGAATACACAAGCTTCCTGAAAGCAGTGGAAACAAGGAGATACAATCGAATTTCAGCTGTGAGGAGTTCTGCATGGCAGTAAATAAAGCAAAGGGATACATTGTGGAGGGGGATATTTTCCAGGTGGTATTGTCGCAGCGGCTGATGGCAGATACTGAGTCAGAACCCTTTGACATTTACAGGAGGCTCAGATCCGGGAACCCGTCTCCATATCTTTTCCACATAGACTTTACAGATTTCCAGCTTATCGGTTCATCTCCGGAAAGTCTTGTAAGTGTACAAGGGGACAAGGTGACTACAAACCCCATTGCCGGTACCAAGCCCAGGGGCAGGAATGAAAAAGAGGATAAGGTACTAAGGGAGGAGCTTATAGCTGATGAAAAAGAGCGGGCGGAGCATGTAATGCTTGTGGATCTTGGCAGGAATGATGTGGGCAGGATAAGTAAATTCGGCAGCGTTACTGTTGAAAGGTTTATGGAGGTAGATGTTTATTCCCACGTCATGCATATGGTGTCGAAGGTATCCGGAAGGCTCAAAGAGGGTATAACCTGCTTCGATGCGCTTACTTCATGCCTTCCTGCGGGTACTCTGTCAGGAGCACCCAAGGTAAGGGCTATGGAAATAATCGATGAGCTTGAGAGTGTGAGAAGAGGCATCTACGGGGGGGCCGTCGGGTACTTCTCATACAATGGCAACATGGATACATGCATTGCGATACGTACTATAGTGTACAAGGATAAAAAGGCATATATACAGGCAGGTGCAGGTATCGTATACGACTCGGATCCGGTGTCGGAATACAAGGAAACCATGAATAAGGCAATGGCATTGCGGGAGGTGCTTTAAATGCTCTTGATTATCGATAATTATGATTCATTCACATATAATCTTTACCAATACATTGGTGAAATATATGAGGAAATTGAGGTTGTAAGAAATGACAGGATATCTCTTGAGGATATCGAAAAGACAGGAGCCAGGGGCATCGTGCTGTCACCGGGACCGGGAAGACCGGAGAATGCAGGAATATGCGTGGAAGTAATAAGGAATTTTGGGGGAAAGGTACCCATCCTGGGCATTTGCCTTGGACATCAGGCCATCGGCTATGCCTATGGGGGAAATATAATAAAAGCTGAAGTCATAAAGCATGGCAAGACCTCTCTTGCATATCACGATGGCTATCATCTTTTCAAAGACATAAAAACCCCTATAGAGGTCATGCGGTATCATTCACTGGTAGTGGAGAGGCGCACGCTTCCAAAGGAGCTTGTGGTTACTGCAGAGACCTCAGATGGAATGATAATGGGGCTCAGGCATAAGGAGTATCAGGTATACGGCTTGCAGTTTCACCCTGAGTCAATACTTACAGAGCAGGGAAAAGAAATAATAAGGAATTTTGTGGAGGTGACAAGTAATGCTTCAGGAAGCAATTAAGAGAATTGTAACAGGAGAGAATCTTGCAGAGTATGAGGCTGAAGCGGCAATGAATGAGATAATGAGTGGAAATTCAAGCCCATCACAGATTGGAGGCTTTCTTATAGGGCTCAGGATGAAGGGTGAAACAGCGGAGGAAATAACCGGATGTGCCCGGTCCATGAGAAGCAATGCAGTGCCTCTGAAGCCGGATTCGGATTATGTGATCGACACCTGCGGCACCGGAGGAGACGGTGGAAAGACCTTCAATATATCCACTGCAGTTGCGATAGTTGCAGCCTCTGCAGGGGTAAAGGTAGCAAAGCACGGCAACCGGGCGGTATCCAGCAAAAGCGGCAGTGCGGATGTGCTCAGCCAATTGGGCTTCAATATAGACATAAGCCCCAATGATGCGAAAATGAGCATTGATGAAGCGGGTATGGGGTTTCTGTTTGCACCTAAATATCATACAGCTATGAAAAATGTTGCTCCAACAAGAAAGGAACTGGGAACGCGCACAATATTCAATATATTGGGCCCTTTAACCAATCCTGCTTTTGCAAAGGGTCAAATACTGGGGGTATATGAAAAGGGGCTGACACGTACAATGGCTGAGGTGCTATATAAGCTGGGTTGTGAAAGGGCAATGGTGGTTCACGGTGAAGACGGGTTGGATGAGCTTTCCACAACCGGTGTGACTTTTGTAAGTGAGCTTGGGAATGGCAAGGTGGAGGATTATGTGATAACTCCGGAGGAATTCGGAATACCAAAAGCAGCACTTGAGGATATTTCAGGGGGAGATGCGGCCTGCAATGCACAGATAATATTGAATATACTTAAAGGCAAAAAAGGACCCAGGCGGGATATAGTATTGCTGAACAGCGCAGCAGCACTCTATATCGGTAAAGCCGCAAAGGATATGAAGGAAGGACTAAAGCTTGCATCGGGACTCATTGACTCGGGGGCGGTCTTTGATAAGCTGGAACAACTTCTTGTATATAACAGGAGGATATGCCAGTGATATTGGATGATATTATAGCAAATAAAAGGCTGCAGCTACAGCAGGAGAAGGAGTTGAAGCCATTGCAGGCTCTGTATGGGGATATCCGGAACACTCCTGTAAGAGACTTTAAAGGTGCATTAAACAAAAAGAATATTTCAATTATTGCGGAAGTGAAAAAGGCATCTCCCTCCAAAGGAGTCATCCGGGGGGCTTTTGACCCGGCGAATATCGCCCAAGTATACCGGGAGGCAGGCATGGACGCTGTATCCGTCCTTACTGAAAGAAAATTCTTCCAGGGACAGGATGAGTACATTGAAGAGGTAAAAAATGTGAATACAAAGCCTGTGCTCAGAAAGGACTTCATAATAGATGAGTATCAGCTCTATCAGTCCAGGGCCATAGGTGCTGATGCAGTACTCCTGATTGCTGCAGTTCTGGGAGGGGAATTGAAGAGCTATTATGAAAAAGCCGGTGAGCTTGGACTTTTTTGCCTGGTGGAGGTTCACACCCGGGAAGAGCTTTATATAGCACTTGACAGCGGCTGTGACATCATAGGAATCAATAATAGGAATCTTAAAACCTTTAATGTTGATTTAAGGACTACTGAGGAATTGATCCGCGGTATCCCCGGGGGAATCACCGTAGTATCTGAAAGCGGTATTAAATCTCCTCAGGATGTAAGATACCTGAGAGAGTTGGGAGTAAATGCGGTGCTGATAGGAGAAACCTTCATGAGGAAAATAGATGATGTCAAAACCATCCTTGATTTTGCGGCTGAGGCAAAGGGGGCTTTTTGATGGTAAAAGTGAAGATATGCGGACTGCGGCGGATGGCTGATATTTATTATGTAAATGAACTTAAACCTGATTTCGGAGGCTTCGTATTTGCTAAGAGCAAAAGGCAGGTATCGGCGGAGTATGCAAGACAGCTTGTTGAAAAGCTGGATAGAGATATTCAGGCAGTTGGTATTTTCGTCAATGAGGATATGGCAGTTGTCAAGGAGATTGCTGCCTATGTTGGACTGGAGGTACTTCAATTCCACGGCAGTGAGACACCGGAGTATATAAAAGCCTTTAGGGGAGTTACAGTATGGAAGGCCGCAGGTATAAAAAGTCCGGAGAATCTGGAACCGTTAAGCCGCTATAAGGTGGATGCGCTGCTTCTTGACAGCAACTCCGCCGGATCGGGACAGTGCTTCAACTGGAATATTATAAAGGGCTATAAGCCGGAGAAGCCGGTAATACTTGCCGGGGGGTTGAACCCTTCAAATATAGCATCAGCCGTAGCTGAAGTAAGACCCTACGGTGTGGATGTGTCAAGCGGGGTTGAGACGGATGGGTTGAAGGATTATGAAAAAATCAGGAAATTTATAGATAAAGCGAGGGGATTGAGTTGAAAGGAAGATTTGGAAAGTTTGGAGGCCAATATGTGCCGGAGACTATAATGAATGCACTGATAGAGCTTGAGGAGGAGTTTTATAAGGCGGCAGAGGATGAAGAATTCATAAAGGAATACCGCTATTATCTTAAGGAATACTGTGGCAGGCCGACACCGCTGTACTATGCCGAAAACCTTACAAAAAAACTGGGCGGAGCAAAGCTGTACCTTAAAAGGGAAGACTTGAACCATACAGGCGCACACAAGATAAATAATGTGATGGGACAGATCCTTCTGGCTAAAAGGATGGGCAAAAAGAAGGTAATCGCAGAGACAGGAGCAGGCCAGCACGGGGTGGCAACTGCCACGGGAGCTGCCATGTTTGGTATGGAATGTGAAATATACATGGGTGAAGAGGACATAAGAAGGCAGTCTCTTAATGTATTCAAGATGAAAGTGCTGGGAGCAAAGGTTATATCAGTGACCTCCGGCACAGCTACCTTGAAGGATGCGGTGAACGAGGCCATGAGAAGCTGGGTCGCAAGTATTGAGGATACTTTTTATGTAATGGGCTCAGTAGTGGGTCCCCATCCATATCCTACAATGGTAAGGGACTTTCAGAGGGTCATCGGAGACGAGACAAGAGAGCAGATATTGGAGAAAGAGGGAAGGCTGCCCGGTTATGTCATTGCATGTGTAGGCGGCGGCAGCAACTCCATGGGAATATTTTATCCTTTTATTGAGGATAAGGCTGTAAAGCTTATAGGGGTAGAAGCAGCAGGTCTTGGGCTGGACACAGGCAAGCATGCGGCCTCCATGGCAAAGGGCTCTGCCGGTGTACTGCACGGGATGATGACCTACCTGCTTCAGGATGAAGAAGGTCAGATAATGGATGTATACTCAATATCGGCAGGGCTTGATTATCCGGGAGTAGGACCTGAGCATGCACAGCTTAAGGACAGCAAAAGGGCTGAGTATCTCTCCATTACCGACATTGAAGCCCTTGAGGCTTTCGGAGAACTGTGCCGGACTGAAGGTATCATTCCTGCCCTTGAAAGCTCCCACGGGCTGGCTTATGCAATGAAGCTGGCACCGGACCTGGCAAAGGATGAGTTGGTGGTGGTCAATCTGTCGGGCAGGGGTGACAAGGATATAGATACTATTGCAAAAATAATGGGGGTGGGGATATGAACCGCATAGATGCAGCCTTTGACAGACTAAGGAAAGAGAACAGAAAGGCTATGATTTCATTTATAACAGCCGGGGACCCTGACCTTGATGCTACAGTTGAACTGGTCCTGGCTATGGAACAAGGTGGAGCGGATATAATCGAGCTTGGGGTACCTTATTCCGATCCACTGGCAGATGGAGCTGTTATTCAGGCTTCCTCCGCAAGGGCTTTAAAAGCCGGGGCAAGGATAACAGGAATAATGGATACAGTCAGGACAATAAGAAAACAA
>LOES01000238.1 GCA_001515955.1 Clostridia bacterium BRH_c25
CCGCCAAACAAAGGACCTCGACTTGTGGCTGGTATGGCACTTGCTATTGAACCCATGGTAAACTTGGGCAAATATGCAGTCAAGGTGCTAAAGGACGGTTGGACAGTCGTGACGGCTGATGGAAAGCCATCGGCACATTATGAGAATACAATTGTTATTACCAATGGCAAGCCTGAGATATTAACGCTTTTGTAGGTCATCGAAAGGTGAATATATGCAGGATTTAAGTATAGGGCAGATAGTAATATCAACTGCCGGACGGGATAAAGATCATAAATTCGTTGTTTTATGTATAATTGATGACCAGTATGTCTATATTTCTGATGGAGGCATTAGAAAGCTTGAAAAGCCCAAACGGAAGAAAATAAAGCATCTTAGAAAGCTGAATCATGTTGCCGGGGAAATAAAAGACAAATTGGAATCATGTGAGAAGCTTAATAACAGCGAGATCAGGAAACTGTTAAAATCTATTGATTGATATCGGGAACAGGAGGTCTGATTACCTTATGTCAAAACAGGATGTAATAGAAGTAGAAGGAAAAGTCGTTGAAGCTTTACCAAACGCAATGTTTCAGGTAGAACTTGAAAACGGTCATAAAATTTTAGCACATATATCCGGTAAACTCAGGATGAATTTCATTAAGATTTTACCTGGAGATAAAGTAACAATTGAACTGTCACCCTATGATCTTACCAGAGGCAGGATCACGTGGCGTGGTAAATGATACAGGGAGGGTTTAAGATGAAAGTTAGACCATCAGTAAAGCCTATATGTGAAAAATGCAAGATAATCCGGAGAAAAGGTAAAGTAATGGTTATCTGCGAAAATCCTAAACACAAACAAAAACAGGGTTAAAACCAATTTAGGGAGCGCGGCTGGCCCGTCTAAAAGGGTGTTCCCAGTTGATTTTATTATAAACTATAAACCAAGTAGGAGGTGCAAGTACTAATGGCGAGAATTGCCGGTGTTGACTTACCACGTGACAAAAGAACAGAAATTGGTCTGACATATATATTTGGTATTGGAAGAGCAACATCAAACAAGATTTTGGCAGAAGCAGGTGTAAGTCCTGATACAAGAATAAAGGATCTGACTGAAGCTGAAATAGGTAGATTAAGAGAAGTAATAGATAGGAAATATAAGGTTGAAGGCGACCTGAAAAGAGACACAGCTTTAAATATAAAAAGATTAATGGAAATTGGATGCTACAGGGGATTACGTCACAGAAGAGGCCTTCCAGTTAGGGGACAGAGAACAAAGACAAACGCAAGGACAAGGAAAGGTCCCAAAAAGACTGTTGGTGTAAGAAGAAAGTAGTTAAAGGAGGTTTGCTTGAATGGTAGCAAAGCCAAAGGCTAAGAAAACTAGAAAAAGAAGAGAAAGAAAGAATGTTGAGAGGGGAGCTGCACATATACAGTCCACTTTTAACAATACCATAGTTACTTTGACGGACAGCGTGGGAAATGCACTGTCTTGGTCCAGCGCCGGTTCACTTGGCTTTAGAGGATCAAAGAAGAGCACGCCCTTTGCTGCACAGATGGCAGCTGAAGTTGCTGCAAAAGGTGCAATGGAACATGGTCTTAAGATAATAGAGGTATTTGTTAAAGGACCTGGTGCAGGCAGAGAAGCAGCGATAAGATCACTTCAAGCTGCGGGACTCGAAGTCAGCCTTATAAAGGATGTTACTCCGATACCTCACAACGGTTGTAGACCGCCAAAGCGTAGAAGAGTTTAGTTATTGAGGAGGTGTGATAGATGGCAAGATATACAGACGCTAAGTGCAGACTTTGCAGAAGAGAAGGATCTAAGCTTTATCTAAAGGGTGATCGCTGTTATACAGATAAATGTGCTATTGCTAGAAGGGCTTATGCTCCTGGACAACATGGACAGAGCAGAAAGAAAATGTCCGGATATGGCATACAGCTCAGAGAAAAGCAAAAAGTCAGAAGAATATACGGCATACTTGAGAAACAGTTCAGAGACTACTTTGCAGAAGCTGAAAGACGGAAGGGTGTAACAGGTGAAAACCTCTTAAGACTTCTGGAACTCAGACTTGACAATGTAGTGTACAGAATGGGCTTTGGTGAATCAAGAGCCGAAGCAAGACAGCTTGTCAGGCACGGGCATTTTACAGTGAATGGTGGGAAGGTGGATATACCATCCTATCAAACAGGTCTTAACGACCTTATCGCTGTAAGACCGAGCAGCAAGAGTACAGAGAAGTTCAAAGGGCTTGCAGAAAATTCCGCAAGCAAGACAGCCCCACAGTGGTTGTCAGTAAATGCGGAAATGATGGAAGCAAGAATAATTGCTCTTCCAGTTAGAGAAGATATTGACCTTCCAATAGAAGAGCATCTCATCGTCGAGTTGTATTCAAGATAATGAGCTCCAGTGCAGCATAAATAATAAGATATGTAGACTCTTTGATTTATTGAATGGATCAGTTACCCTCAGAATGTTTTTTAATGCTATAGATAAAAGGAGGGTTTTGTCGGATGATTGAAATAGAAAAGCCCAAAATAGAATGCATTGAGATGTCGGATGATTATACTTTTGGAAAGTTTATTGTGGAGCCTCTGGAAAGAGGTTACGGCACTACACTTGGGAATTCGTTGAGAAGAATATTGCTTTCATCTCTTCCCGGTGTAGCTGTCACATCTATCAAGATTGATGGTGTGCTCCATGAGTTTTCCACTATTCCTGGCGTAGCAGAAGATGTGACTGAAATAATATTGAATATCAAGAACCTTGCGCTTAAAATGCACGGGGATAATACCAAGATAATCAAGATAGACGTCCAGGGTGAAAGGGAAATAAAGGCTGGAGATATCATCTGTGATGCTGATATCGAAATCATGAACGAGGATCTTCATATAGCCACTCTTGATGAAGGTCATAGATTCTATATGGAAATGACTGTAGAAAAGGGTAGAGGATATCAGACATCAGAGAAAAATAAACAGCCGGGACAGCCAATAGGACTGATTCCGATAGATTCAATTTTCACGCCGGTTAGAAAGGTTAACTACCTGATTGAGAATACAAGGGTAGGTCAGGTTACTGATTTTGACAAGCTGGTGCTTGAAGTATGGACAAATGGTACAATAAAGCCGGATGAATCAATAAGCTTCGGTGCCAAGATACTCAGTGAACATTTGAAGTTATTCATAACCTTGACTGAGCATGTTGGCAGTGTAGAAATAATGGTGGAGAAGGAAGAAGACAAGAAAGAAAAGGTTCTTGAAATGACTATTGAAGAACTGGACCTTTCGGTCAGATCCTTTAACTGCCTGAAGAGAGCCGGTATAAATACAGTTGAAGAGCTTACCCAGAGGACAGAGGAAGATATGATGAAGGTAAGAAATCTGGGTAAGAAATCATTGGAGGAAGTGCAGCAGAAGCTTGAAGCCCTTGGCTTGGGCTTGAAGATGAGCGAGGAATAATCTTTCAATGCACATAAACGATATATTGAACAAAAGGAGGTATTGCAATGGCTGGATATAGAAAGCTGGGACGTCCTACTGATCAGAGAAAAGCCATGCTTAGAAATTTAGTTACTTCTTTTCTTGAGCATGGGAGAATGATGACTACAGGGACAAGGGCGAAAGAAACCCAGAGCATTGCCGAAAAGATGATAACTCTCGGCAAACGCGGTGACCTGCATGCAAAACGTCAGGCCTTAGAATATATAACAAAAGAAGATGTAGTTAAGAAATTGTTTGATGAGATAGCGCCAAAGTACAAGGAGAGAAACGGTGGCTACACAAGAATAGCAAAAGTTGCTCCAAGACGCGGCGATGCAGCAGAAGTAGTTGTATTGGAATTAGTTTAGAAAGCAAAAATTATATCTAATAATTAGGGATTAAGTGACTGCTTAGTCCCGTTTTGCTATGGATGGCGTTTTGCGCGCAAAACGCCGGGCACGAGGCACGA
This sequence comes from Clostridia bacterium BRH_c25, assembly GCA_001515955.1. The sequence goes on from LOES01000238.1 coordinate 3,935, forward strand.
GGATTCAGGCAAAGCTTCGAAGCATTGCTTAAACCTATTGCCCATTGCTATAAGTCGAGGCGGGTAAAGCACCCGCCCGGGAGAAGAAGGAATTAATATGGCAAATATGATTACCACAGAAAATGTAAAATTTGAATACAGCACTCACAGCGGCAGCACTAATATAGCGTTGGATGAAATAAACATCAGTATAGGTAAGGGTGAGTTTGTAGCTATTCTCGGGCACAATGGATCGGGAAAGTCTACACTTGCGAAGCACTTCAATGCACTGCTGCTGCCCAGTGGCGGTACTGTATATGTAAAGGGAATGAATACAAAGGAAGAAAAGCTTTTGTGGAATATCAGACAGACAGCAGGTATGGTATTCCAAAATCCCGATAACCAGATAGTAGCCACCATAGTTGAAGAAGATGTGGCCTTTGGTCCTGAAAACCTGGGGATTGAGCCTTCTCTGATAAGAAAAAGAGTAGATGAATCCATAAAGACAGTGGAAATGACCGAATATGCAACCCACAGCCCGCACCTCCTGTCCGGAGGTCAAAAGCAAAGAGTGGCAATAGCCGGAATTATAGCCATGAAGCCGGAATGCATTATTCTTGATGAGCCTACTGCACTTCTTGACCCATCGGGCAGAAAGGAAGTGCTTGATACCATTATAAAGCTTAATAAGGAAGACGGGATAACCATAGTTCTTATTACCCATTACATGGATGAAGCGATAAAGGCAGACAGGATATGCGTCATGAGAAGCGGTAAGATTATTATGGAAGGAAAGCCCAAGGACATATTCAAGGAAGTGGAAGCAGTCAAGAATGCAGGACTTGATGTTCCTCAGGTTACGGAATTGAGCTACAGGTTGAGTAAGGAGGGGGTCAAGCTGCCTCCGGATATTCTGACTGTCGAAGAAATGGTGGTGGAGCTATGCCGGTTAAAGTAGAAAATCTGACACACATATATATGAAGGACTCAGTCTTTGAGCATGTAGCTATAGATAATATCAGCTTCGAAATACAAGATGGGGAATTCATTGGCTTGATTGGTCATACAGGCTCAGGGAAGTCAACCCTGATTCAACATCTGAACGGACTGTTGAAGCCTGACAGCGGAAAGATATTTGTTGATGGGGCTGAGTTGAATACCAAGGATGTACAGATGAAGAAAATCAGGCAGAAGGTAGGTTTGGTTTTTCAATATCCCGAATACCAGCTTTTTGAAGAAACGGTGTACAAGGATGTTGCCTTTGGCCCTCAGAATCTGGGTTTAAGCGAAGATGAGGTTGACAAAAGGGTTCGGGAAGCTATTGATCTTGTAGGTCTGAATTTTGACATGATAAGTAATATATCGCCTTTTGAACTCAGTGGTGGCCAAAAAAGAAGAGCAGCCATTGCCGGAGTGCTGGCCATGGAGCCTGGAGTGTTGATATTGGATGAGCCTGCTGCAGGGTTGGATCCCAAGGGCAGAGATGAAATTCTGGGTGGAATAAAAGCACTCCATGAAAAGCAAAAAATCACAGTGGTGCTGGTATCACACAGTATGGAGGATATAGCCAACCTGGTGGATAAGGTATTGGTTATGAACAAAGGCAAAATTGCATTCTTTGATACTCCAAGAAATATTTTTAAGGAAGCTGAAACTCTTGAAAAGATTGGGCTGGGTGTTCCCCAGGTAACTTATCTTGTAAGGGAGCTAAGAAAAAAAGGGTTTGAAATATCTGACTGTATTAATATAGATGAAGCAAAAAATGAGCTGCTGAAGCTTTTTAAGAGGTAATAAATATGATTAAGGATATTACCATTGGACAATATATTCCCGGGGATACCCCGATACATAACCTGGACCCCAGAATTAAGATAATTATAACCTTTGCTTTCATAACATTATTATTTTTGGTTGGGAATTATTTTTCATACCTGTATATTGTTGCATTCATGGGTTTGGTGCTTACACTTTCAAAGATTTCATTGAAGTTCATATTTAAAGGTCTGAAACCGCTGATGGTAATAATTTTGCTGACAGTGGCACTTAATACCTTCATGACACAAGGGGAAGTGCTTTATAGGGTATTTGGTCTTGCAATTACACGGGAAGGTTTGTACCAAGCGGGATTTATGGGATTAAGACTGGTATTTCTAATAACGGGAGCATCTCTCCTTACTCTGACAACATCTCCTATCGCTTTGACCGACGGTATAGAAAAGCTGTTGAACCCCTTTAAGAAGATAGGAGTGCCTGCTCATGAGCTGGCAATGATGATGACTATAGCACTGCGGTTTATTCCAACCCTTCTGGAGGAAACAGACAAGATTATGAAGGCACAAATGGCAAGAGGTGCAGATTTTGAAACAGGGAATCTGATAAATCGCGCCAAGGCAATGGTGCCGCTGCTAGTACCGTTATTCATAAGCGCTTTTAGAAGAGCCGATGAGCTGGCACTTGCAATGGAGGCAAGATGCTACAGGGGCGGTGAGCAAAGGACCAGAATGAAGCAGCTGAAGCTGGAGTTCAGAGATTACAGTGCGATGCTTATCACAGCAGCATTTTGCTTCTTAGTGGTTTGGAGTAGGTAACACTACCCTAGGGTAAGGCTACGAAGCGGTTGCGCGTTTCGCGTTTCGAGTTGCGAGTGGTAGGGAACGACGCCCCCGTCGTTCCGTTGTAGGGGCGGCCATTGGCCGTCCGGAGGCTTTGGAGAATTTTTGTTAAGCAGGTATGCATAAATGAGAAATATAAAGCTGACAATCGAATACGATGGGACTAATTACTGTGGGTGGCAGGTGCAGGAGAATGGGCCGTCAATTCAGGCAGAGATTGAGAAGGCTCTGCAGGTGACAACCGGTGAAAAAATCAGGATAAACGGTTCGGGCAGGACTGATGCAGGAGTACATGCCAGAGGACAGGTTGCCAATTTCACAACAGGCAGCACTATTCCCCAGGAAAAGTTTGCCTATGCCTTGAACAGCCTGCTTCCGCGGGATATCGTAATAAAGGATTCGGTAGAAGTGCCTGCTGATTTTCATGCGAGATACAGTGCTGTGGGAAAAAAGTATAGCTATCTTGTCGTTAATAGCAAATTTCCTTCTGCACTGCTTAGGAACTATGCATATCATACAGGCTATTGTGAAAGATTAGATATAGATAGGATTGAGAAGGGTGCAGAAGCCTTTATTGGCACTTACGACTTTTTGGGATTCATGTCCACGGGCAGCAAGGTTTCTGATACTGTAAGGACAATATATGAACTTTCAATAAAAAAAGAAAAGGAACTGATTCGTTTTAATTATAAGGGCAATGGTTTTTTGTACAATATGGTCCGCATCATTACAGGCACGCTCTTATATGCAGGAATAGGCAAAATAAATCCGGAGGACATAAAGGAAATCATAATGTCAAAGAACAGGGACAGAGCCGGTATAACTGTTCCGGCATGCGGTTTGTATTTGGAAGAGGTATACTATAATTTGTCTTGACACGCGTGGTTCAATGTATTACAATATTATATGTTGCGGATGGTGATTCATTAGCCCCGAATCACTTGCGGCATATTAATATGAATAGACTAGACAACATGCAGTACGTTGAATTATATAAAACATACTCCTTTTTTGCTGGGGAGCGGCTTGCTTTTGTGATTGTGGGACACAAATGACGGTGGTAAAGTCAGTATTAAGAGGATGTAGTACGATTTTTAATTATCTAGACAAGGAGTGAAGAAAATGAAGTCTTATATACCAAGAGCCGAGGATGTGCAGAGAAAATGGTATGTAGTTGACGGAACCGACAAGGTTCTCGGGCGACTTGCAAGCGAAGTTGCAAAGATATTGAGAGGTAAGAATAAGCCGATATATACACCTCACGTTGATACAGGTGATCACGTAATAATTATAAATTGCGACAAGGTTGTGCTTACTGGCAAGAAGCTTGACCAGAAGATGCACAGGACTGTAACAACCCGTCCTGGCAGTATGAAGGAGACTCCATATAGAAAGTTCATGGCTGAACAGTCTGACAAAGCCGTATATGAAGCAATTAGAGGCATGCTTCCTAAAAACAGCTTGGGCAGAAAAATGCTTAAAAAGTTAAGAGTGTACAAGGGTGCTGAACATGAGAATGAAGCTCAGATGCCTGAAGCTCTTGAACTGGACATATAGGTTTGAAAGGAGGAAGTAACTGTGGCGAAGAAGGTTCAGTATTTTGGAACAGGAAGAAGAAAGCACTCCGTTGCGAGAGTTAGACTGGTTCCTGGAGAAGGTAAAATTGTAATTAACAATAGAGAGATAGATGACTATTTTGGTTTGGAAACATTGAAGCTTATCGTTAGACAACCCCTGGTTCTTACAGAAACGCTTTCAAGGTTTAATGTTTTGGTAAATGTTGTTGGCGGTGGCTTTACAGGCCAGGCAGGTGCTATAAGACATGGTATTTCCAGAGCGCTTTTGGAAGCTGATAAGGAGCTTAGACCGATGCTTAAGAAAGCAGGATTCCTTACTAGAGATCCAAGGATGAAGGAAAGAAAGAAGTACGGACTCAAAAAAGCAAGAAGAGCTCCCCAGTTCTCAAAACGTTAAGAATTACAATACAGAGGTCAAGAGAAGGTATTATGCCTTCTCTTTTTGTATGACTTAGATACGAGATACGAGGAATAAGTGGGACGCTGGAGTGCTGGTGGTAAGTGATATGTGTTAAAAACGACAAATCATAATAAATTTGATATAATAATACCATGTAGGGAACGACCCCCGTGTCGTTCCGCAATAAAAATGCCGCAATAAGGATGGTTCACAACAAAATATATTAATTGGAGGATTCTCAATGGATAAATTCGAAGGTACCGAGTTCAAGAGCATCAGCTTGCCCAGGCTTAACAATCTTAAGCCGAATATTGAATCCACAGCTTTGAAGCTGATGGAGGAAGCGGGGGAATTGGCGCAGCTTATCGGGAAGTATAGGGGACTCAATGGCGAAAACTGTAAAATGGAAGAAAAGCAGGCAATAGACAGAATAGCAGAGGAACTGCTGGATGTTGCCCAAGTAGCGATTTCCATGATGTTTGTGCTGGAGGAAAGCTACTCAATAGATATTCAGAATAAAGTCAAAAGTCATATTGAGAAGCTGATCAGGAAAGGGTACATTAAAGGCTGATTGGCCTGGTTACGTGGTCGAGACACTAGTCGCTAGTCTCTAGTCGCGAGGACTGGGGAGTGGCGTTGGAGCATAATGACCTGGTGCGCAATTCAGAGTTGTAGGGGCGGTCATCGGCCGTCCGAGAGGCTTCGAAGAATTTGCTTAAATCGCGTAACGCGAAACTCGAAACGCGCAACCCAATAACGGTATGCGTAACATTTCGTAAACTAGAAAGAAAGGGTATGTCATATTTTATGATAAACGTTTTAGCCATTTACGGCAGTCATAGACGGGGACAGAACAGTGATATTCTGGTTGATAAGCTTCTGGAGGGCATAGGAAGCGATGAGGTGAGTGTTGAGAAGATATATGCATCAGCACCTGGAATAAAAAGCTGTACAGCCTGTGAAGGCTGTTACAAGCTGGGCAGGTGCGTCATTAAGGATGAAATGCAGCAGGTATATCAGGCTATAGATAAAGCTGATATTGTTATATCATCGTCACCGGTATATTTTTATACAGTGACCTCCCATATGAAGAAGCTTATTGACAGGTGCCAGGCCGTCTGGGCCAGCAAGTACAAGAGGTCCGGCAGCTTAGTATCCAAAAAGCACAGGATCGGCTATATTGCATGTACGGCCGGGGAACCGGAGGAAAAAAGCTATTTTGGCTGTACAGTCAAGGTTTTTGAGTTATTCTACAAGTGCATAAATACAGAACTAATAGGAAGCATGCTTGTCTCTAATGTGGATGACAAGCATGTAAAGGACAGAACCGATATACAGTTGGAAGCCTATGAAGCCGGGCGCCGATTGAAGGAGAGCCTCAGAAAATAAACTTACCATTTTTATATACAAGTTCACCATCAGCGTAAACCTCTCCGCCTTCCCTCATATTACACAGCATATCCCAATGGAGCCCCGATTCATTTTTTGAACCTGTGGAGGGATATGCCGCACCAAGGGCTATATGAATGGTCCCGCCGATTTTTTCATCATAAAGCATATTGTTTGTAAAGCGGTTTATACCATAGTTTGTACCAAAGGCAAACTCTCCGGCATAACAGGAGCCGGAATCCATTCCTATCATTGTATTAAGGAATTCCTCACCCTGCTTTGCTTCAGCCTTAACAACCCTTCCGTTTTCAAAGGTCAGCCTTACGTCCTCCACCTGAGTCCCGGACTTTATAGCAGGGTATGTGTAGCGGATATGTCCATTCAGAGAATCCTCTACAGGGCCGGTAAAAACCTCCCCGCTGGGCAGGTTCGTTGTGCCGCAGCTATTTATCCAGGTCCGGCCTCCAACCCTTAAAGAAAGGTCAGTATCCAGGGCAACAATTCGGATATGATCCTTTTTCATAAGGAAATCAACAATTCTCTGCTGATCCTCCTTAAGCTTTTTCCACTCTGCTATAGGGTCTTTCTTATCTGCAAAGCACGCCGAAAACACAAAATCTTCATATTCAGACAGAGACATATTTGCTTCCATTGCACCTGCAATAGTAGGAAAATGAGTAATACTCCAGCGCAGATTACCTTCCAGAGTTCTTCGCTGCTCAGAGGCACCGGCTTTCCTTCGCGAAGCCTCATAGCTTCCCAGCTTTGCAGGATCTATACTGATAAGAGGTTTACTGTGAAAGCTGCCGCCTATTCTCAAGGTTGCATTATACTTTTCTGAACTGCATTGTATCACAGGAGAAACATATTTTATCTGCTTGTCATTTCCATATTTGAACAACATCTCCTGAAGCTCCTCCACAATTATCCTCACATCGGGATTCGCGCCCTTTAAAAGGGCCTCCTTATATACTTCCTTAATAAGAGGTATGGTAATCTCATGCCCCTGGATAAGAAAGCTGTCTCCATCTTTAATGGAGAGAGAGTAGTTTACAAGTACCTTGGCTAGTTTGCTAAGTCTTTCATCAACCAAAACATACAACCTCCACAATAACATTATAGATTATTATAGCACATAAAAGGTTCAGTAATAATCGCTGTTCTTAATAAATAGCCGGATGAATATCATAAAATGATCGGTAATTTCTTGCGGCCAAGTCGGCGTATTGGGAGGTGTATTTTATGAGGCTCTATATAATTGATAGAAAAAAAGCTGCCAGATACATGTTCAAATTTGTATGGTTGCTGGCACTGCTGTTAAGCGTAGGTTTTATAAGCAAAAGCACTACAACTGCGTTTTCTCTTCCCATAAGGAGTACTGTAGTAGTAATAGATGCAGGTCATGGGGGAAGGGATCCGGGGGCATCCGGAGCCAGCGGATTAACAGAAGAGGAAGTTAACCTCAAGATTGCTCTTAAGCTTAGAAAGCTTGTAGAGCAGGGTGGAGGTACAGCCATTATGATAAGGGAAGACGACTCAGGTCTTTATACAGAGGGTGGAAACGGAAGAGAAACAAGAAAAAGCGAGGATCTGAAGAATCGGCATGCACTTATTAACAGCTGCGGGGCAGATATTCTCATAAGCATACATATGAACAGCTTTCCACAGTCCCAGTATTATGGGGCTCAGACCTTCTATCTGCAGAATGACGATAAGTCCAGAAAACTGGCAGAACAAATCCAGAACGAGGCCATAAAAGTATTGGGCAGAGGAAATACGAGGAAGGCAAAAGCCACAGACACTGTGCATCTGCTGAAAAACAACACTATGCCGGGGGCCCTTATAGAATGCGGTTTTCTCTCGAACCACGAAGAGGAACGCCTGCTGGATGACGAGCATTATCAGGAGAAGGTTGCCTGGAGTATCTTTGTTGGTATTGTGAAGTATCTTGAAGAGGAAAAACGGACAGTGAAATAGCTTCTGGAAAGCTAAGCAGGGTGTAGATTTATTACCTAGCTACACCCTGCTTTATTTTTTCATGTAAACACAGAAAAAAATTCACAATAATGCATGACAATGGAATACTATCTTGATATAATATAACTGTTAATATTTATACGGAATGATAATAAATTTCATAGTTTGATAATTAACAAGCTAAGTATTCCGTAGTAATATTAGCAAAAATACATAAGGAGGGTATTTAATGAAAAAATTATTATCCTATGCACTAGTAGCAGTATTATTAATCTCAGTCTTAGTAAGTGGGCCAAACCCAGGACTATACGTTGTAGATGCTGTTTCAGCAGCTACAGGAGACGACACTGCACCTGCACCTGCAGCTGCATCTAAAGCACAAACAGCAACAGAGGTAGCAAGTTTACTTGTAGAAGGTTCTTTCGGCGGTGAAGTTGCGCTTCTGCAGACAATGCTTAACAATAATGGGTACACTTTAAAGGTTGATGGCTTCTTTGGACAGAAAACATTAGCTGCAGTTGAGGACTACCAAAGCAAAAATGGTTTAAAAACTGACGGTATAGTCGGACCCAAAACTCTTGCATTGTTAAATCCAGTTGCACCTGCAGCACCGGAAGTTGCAGCAGTTGAGCCTGAAGCAGTTGAGCCTGAAGCTGTGGAACCAGTAGCAGATGCAGTATCATCAGCTTCAATAGTAGATAACGGAGCTGCTTTTGAAAAGGCTATAAGCAAAGATGGTACATGGATTATATGTACTCTGAATGATTTAGCTATTGATAAGGATCTTGTTTTAGAAGGCGAATTCCATGATAAGAATGATCCGACTAAAGATTTAAAGCGTAAGATAGGTCTTTATACTCAGGATGATGATCATAATGTAACAGCTAGATTCAGTTTGACAGCACCATCATTAACTATAAAAAGTCCAAATGCAAGAATTCAAAGTAGTACATTTATAGGAGATCTTTACATCTACGCAAAGAACTTCAGCCTGGTAGATGCTAAAATTGATGGAAATGTTTATTTTGCAACACAGGAAGCTAAAGATACATTCAATGCTGACGAAAAAAGCTCAATAACAGGAAAGCAGATACTATTTGATGTAGATGCAGTATCAACTGCAACGCCTACACAAGTACAAGATGCAGCAGCTTTTGAAAAAGCAATAAGCAAAGATGGATATTGGATTATTGTTCCTATAATAGACCTTGCTATTGATAAGGATCTTGTATTAGAAGGTGTATTCCATGATAAGAATGATCCGACAAAAGACCTTAAACGTAAAATAGGTCTCTATACTCATAACAATCCTGAAGACAAAAAGATTGCTACACATTCATTCACTTTAACAGCACCATCATTAACTATTAAGAGTCCATATGCTACTCTTCAATATGGATATTTTATCGGTGATATATATGTTGAAGCAAACAACTTTTCTTTAGTGAAAAATAAGGTTACTGGAAATATATATTTCGCTAATCAGGAAGCTAAAGACACTTTCACGATGGATGCTGACAGCTCGGTAACAGGAGTGCAGGAAATAAAGACAAAATAATTTTGTAGATTAAAGCATCTGAATATCAAGTAAGAAGACACCTTATGTGTTCTATAGTATAACTATATTACATGTAAGGTGTTCTTTTATGCGGGTCGTATATTCCAAAGCATATAGCTCAAGGAATAATCAAATTATAAGAAAGAGAGCATGGACCGTTTACAGATGTACCAGTAAGCATAAGGATGGATTATCTTTTATTATCATGGAATTCTCTCTTGTTTTTATTGCTTTCTATCAGTATAATTCTTTGATTTTAAATACTTCCTAACCTATAATTATTATGTATACGGTTTTAGATTATATAGGAGAGTGCCTATGTTAAAAACACTAAAAGGGAAAATTACCCTGGTCTATACCTGCCTTGTATTAATGATAGCTATAATAGGGTCCGCATCTGTATTGAATTTATATAGATTGAGTAAGGCAATTGACGGATTAATGGTGGACAACTACAAAAGTATAAATGCAATATCCTACATGCTGGAGGCTTTTGAACGCCAGGACAGTGCCACTTTGATTTACATTAACGTTGATATTGGGAAAGGTATTGAGCTATTTACACAGAATAGCAATGAGTTCATGAAATGGTATATCACAGCAAGCAATAATACTACCGAGACAGGGGAAAAAGAGTTGTTGAACAAGGTTAATAAAGATTACATGGATTATTCAATGCTCTTTTCCAAACTCCAGGAAATCAGGAATAAAGAAGGTGCTGATGAGTCGGCATATTTCTATGATACCGAAATGATGCCGGAATTTGTAAAAATAAAAAATGAGCTGCGCGAGCTTACACATTTAAATGAGGTAGGTATGTTCAGTTCAAAGGATGAAGCAACGAAAAGCACACATGAGTCCATGTATGTAATACTGGCGCTTTCAGCTTTGGCTGTTACCGGAGGGCTACTGCTGTCAATACACTTTACCAATAGATTTATGAAGCCGTTGGATAAATTAACTACCACAATAAAATCAGTGAAGATGGGAAATTGGAACCAACAAATCAACGTTGTCAGCAGGGATGAGATTGGAGAGCTCTCTATAGAGTTCAACAAATTGACAAAAAGACTTTATCAGTATGAACAGAGCGCACTAGGCAAGCTTATGACAGAAAAAAACAAATCATTAGCTATAGTAAAAAGCATACCGGATCCATTGATTGTACTTGATACAGCCTACAGGATTTTGCTGCTGAACGATACTTGTGAAATGTTTTTTGGTATTGAGGAAAAAAAGGTACTTAAGAAGCATTTTCTTGAAGCTATAAGGAACGAAGAAATTTTTGAGATAGTATCAAATGCCTTCGAGGACATGGTGGAAATGGATGACCGGATCATAAAGATAGAGCATAAGGAGGAGTACTATTTTAATGTAATAGTTACTGTGATAAAGGACAGAGAGTCCAGGGTTACAGGCCTCATTATACTCCTAAAGGATGTAACACAATTAAAACAGCTTGAGAAAGCCAGAACAGACTTTGTTTCAACCATATCCCACGAATTTAAAACGCCGCTGACATCTATCATGATGGGAACAAGTATGGTGCTTGACGGAAGTATGGGTACATTAAATGAAGAACAGCAAGATGTGATGAATACCATAAAGGAAGATGGTGAACGGCTTACAAGGCTTGTCAATGACCTTCTTGAATTGTCAAGGATTGAGTCGGGTAGCTCAGCTTTTGATATGGAGCCCTGCTCAATTGATACTGTTATAGATAATTCCGTAAAACAGTTTGCTATACAGGCAGCACACAAAAGCGTGAGCATCAGTACCAGGATTGAAGAAAATATGCCGAAGGTTATTGCCGATAATGAGAAGATAACCTGGGTTTTCAATAATCTTATAAGCAATGCACTGAAATACACCAATCCCGGTGATGAAATAGTTATTGATGCTTTTATAGAAAATGGGAAGATGCATGTCTCGGTAAAAGATACGGGGATAGGCATTCCTGAAGAGTTCCAGGAGAAGATTTTTGATAAATATGTGCAGGTAAGGGGACAGGATCTGGAAGCCCGTGGAACAGGGCTTGGGTTGGCTGTTGTCAAAGAGATAATCAATACACACGGAGGGGAAATATGGTGTGAGAGCAAAATGGATACCGGCAGCATATTTACATTTACCCTTCCATTAAGTTTTTTGGAGGTACCAGGTGAAAAGAATTTTGGTAATTGATGATACAAAAAATATACGAATGCTTTTGACAAAGTGTCTGGAGCACGAAGGCTACCAGGTGGATACTGCCAGTGATGGACAGGAGGCTTTGGATATGTTCAGAAAGAGCAGATATGATCTTGCTTTTCTGGATATAAAGATGTCAAAGCTGAGCGGCACTGAGGTTCTTAAAAGCATCCGGGAGATAGGGATAGAAACACCTGTAATTATTATAACGGCATATGCAACTGTTAAGAACGCTGTAGAATGCACAAAGCTGGGAGCGGTAACTTATATTCAAAAGCCTTTTACTGCTGAAAAAATCAGGACAGTATTGAGTGAATTAATGAGCAGGCATGCGGATAGCTGTATACTTGGAGAAGCAGACAGCATACTGAGAGAATCAAGAGAATTGATAGATGCAGGTGCATTTATTGATGCTCTTGAAATGCTCAAAGGTATTATTGCAAAAGAAATCAGCAATCCTGAGGTTTACTTTCTTATCAGCAAGGCATATCAAGGCATGGGGAATAGGGAAAGTGCAGACAGGTTCTATAAGACTTATCTGATATTCAGTAATTAGTGCTTATCAACACAACAAATCTCTAATCTTTCATAGTGTCAATAAGCACAACATTGATTCAGTGCCTCCCATGTTCTAGAAGGAATATACGCTGCGAGGCACTAATAGTAAGGGGGAACTGTAGATGGTAGTGACAATCATTGAAGGGCGCGAACTAAGCTATACACTGGCAAGGATTCTCAGGCTGTTTAATCACAGAGTAAATATCATCAGGCAGGAAAGTGAAGCAAATGTGAATAGTTTGAACGAGCTTGGAGTGAATACCATCTTTGGTGCAGGTTTGGACGTAGATGTTCTTTCACAGTCCTGTGTCTCGGAATCAGATGTGTTTATAGTTCTTATGGATGATGACCTGGATAACCTTGAAGCTTGCTTATATATTAAGAACAATTTTATTAACAAAAGAACGATAACAAAGGTTAATAACCCCAAATATGCTAAGAAATTTGAGCAAATAGGTATAGATATTGCTATAGATGGTGCATTTATTTCACCTAGTACTATTAGCTCAGATAAGGAAGTAAAATGAGAATTTTTAAAATAAAGCAGACCCAGGCAATCGTTATTGTATTTGCTGCGATTATTATTATGGGAAGCATATTGCTGAATCTCCCCGTTTCCTCCAAGGACGGTCAGAGCATAGGTTTTATCAATGCACTGTTTACAGCAACCTCAGCCGTATGTGTCACAGGGCTGGTAGTTGTAGATACTTATACACACTGGACTGTTTTTGGACAGATAGTAATTCTCTTGCTTATACAAATAGGCGGTCTGGGCTTTATGACCCTGGCAACTTTGTTTTCATTGGCACTGGGACGCAGAATTTCTTTCAAAGAGAGACTGCTTATTGCGGAGTCTTTAAACCAGTTCAGTCCCCAGGGGATGGTTAAGCTTATTAAGGATATTATGTTGGGTACACTTATTTTTGAAGGCTTGGGAGCTATTATACTGTCTATCAGGTTTGCAGGCCAGTTTGGAATAAGGAATGGCATTTTTAAAGGAATTTTTCATTCTGTTTCTGCATTCTGCAATGCAGGCTTCGACCTTATGGGGGAGAAGGGACAATTCTCCAGTCTGACGGCATATGCTGAAGATCCTGTAGTAAGCCTTACGGTTATAACTTTAGTTATTATAGGGGGATTGGGGTTTGCTGTTTGGGAGGACGTATACAAAACAAGGAACTTCAGCGAGCTGAGATTGCATACTAAATTGGTATTGACAGTGACTTCCATACTACTGATCTCAGGCTTTATATTTTTCCTGACAATGGAGTATTCAAATGTTAAAACCTTGCAGCCTCTAAGCTTTAAAGGCAAAATTCTTGCATCAATGTTTCAGTCGGTTACTCCAAGGACTGCGGGTTTCAACACCTTGCCGACAGGTGACTTGACTAATGCTTCAAAGCTGATGACAATGGTATTAATGTTCATAGGAGGATCACCAGGATCAACTGCCGGAGGCATCAAGACTTCTACTGCGGGTGTGCTTTTATTTTCTGTAATTTCGGTGCTTAGAGGATGCAATGATGTTAATATGTTCAGAAAAAGGTTGGAAACTGAAGTTGTTTTCAGGGCTATGGCTATTGTCATATTAAGCCTTATTGTTATTATAGGTACAACAATAGTACTGTCCATATCCGGGCAGGCGGCATTGTTGGAGTATTTATTTGAATCGATTTCTGCATTTGGCACTGTAGGTTTATCACTGGGGGTCACCACTACCCTTGGCAGTGTAGGCAAGGCAGCATTGATTATTACCATGTTCCTGGGCAGAGTCGGGGTTCTTACCATGGGTATGGCAATCACTGTAAGAATGCAAAAATCAGAAGTAAAGCTTAAATATCCCGAAGCAAAAGTATTGGTAGGATAAATAGGAGGATTTCTATGCAGTCATTTATAGTATTAGGACTTGGCAGATTTGGACAAAGTGTGGCAAAAACTCTCTACGATTTGGGGCATGAGGTATTGGCAATTGATGAAAATGAAACCTTGATACAGAATATTGCGGACCATATTACTTATGCTCTGGTTGGGAATGTTACTGATGAGAATGTATTGAAATCAGCGGGCACGTATGCTCTGGTTGGAAATGTTACTGATGAGAATGTATTGAAATCAGCGGGAGCAAAGAACTTTGACGCTGCGGTCGTTTCTACAGGTAAAAACCTGGAGTCCAGTATTCTTGTAACTCAGATGCTAAAAGAAATGGGGATAAAGTATATACTGGCCAAAGCTCAAAATGAATTGCATGCGAGAGTATTGAGCAAGCTGGGAGCTGACCGGGTAGTATTCCCTGAACAGGATATGGGCGTAAGAGTTGCACATAATCTGGTTTCTACCAATATAATTGATTATATTGAGTTATCGCAGGATTATACAATAATTGAAATAAACCCGCCTAAGCGCTGGGAGGGCAAGACATTAAAGGAATTGAACGTCAGAGCAAGGCATGGCATTAATATCATTGCAATAAAAAACGGGTCAAAGATAAATGTATCACCTACTGCTGATTATATTGTAAGCAGTGATGACGTTTTAGTAGTAATCGGACCTAAAAGTGATATAGATAAGTTTTAGATTTTCCAAGTAAGAATTTCGGCATCTTTAGCGATATTTTATGATTACTTTTACTTGATTGACAACAAATATAAAGGAATAATATTTTCTCCATAAAACCTTCACATCAATGAATTATAATAAATCTATGCTAAATGGTCCCCTCCATTTAACATAGATTTATTTATAATGCATAGGAGAGTATAAATTTATCTTAAACAAACTTTCCGTTAAATGCATTTCATAAAAGGCTTCCTTAGTCGTTAAAATGCTTCAATAGAAGCCTTTTCCACAAATTTAAAAAACGTATTTTATTGGAGGTAATAACAGATGAAGAAATTGGTTGCTCTAACTTTGGCAGGTATGATTATGATCGCTACCTCTGTATCAGTATTCGCTGATAATGCAGTGTCCGTCATGGCAACAGAAAAAGGCGGAAAGGCAGTAGCTGCTTGTGCAAAGGAAATGGACAAAGGTGTCTCGGAATGCGCCCGAATGACGGAGTGCAACGAATAAAACTCAAATAAGCCATTGTACCTGGATGATTAGCCTTCTTATACTTGGAAGTACTATAGTATAAGAAGGTTTTTTCTATGAGCAGGTATTTTACATGCATTTTATACTATCTGAATAGTAATTTAACATTCCTTGCGACAGGACTTAACAGAGCTCTTGTATATTTAAATTAGAGATGATGCTATTTACTAATCTGAAGTAAGGAATGATAACATGAACAGACTGAACAATACCTCGCCATTCAATTTATTAAAATCTACGCTTATAGGATTTAGAAAAAACAAAAGACCTTACCAAAAGCTTTCTAAGCTATCAAATGTTTCTATACGTAATAAAATCATCAGTATTGTTATCATAGCAGTTCTGATCCCAATGGGCATGTCTACATATATTTCGGGGAAAACAGTAGCGGACAAAATTGAAAATGAAGCAAAGGCAAGATTGTTTGATACGCTTGATTCATCAATTTTCTATATTGAAGATTATCAGAAAAGAGCAAAAGATAATGCATCTATTCTTTCTAATGCAGCAGAGCTTAGACAATATTGCACAGACGGTGATAATTTAAAGGCCTCGCAGTTCCTAGTCCAGCTTTCAAGTGAGATTGAACTGGATTTTGCAATGGTTGCAGATAAGGATAAAAAGCTGCTTAGCAGAACTGATCAACCTATGAGATCCGGGGATGACCTATCAAATGACTATATGATTAAAAGCGGATTTGCCGGATTCAGAAACACAATTATATATCCAACAGCAAACGGGATGACAATTCAATCAGTCTCGCCAATCAAATCAAGTACTGCTGCAACCGGAGTACAGACAATAGGCGCGATAATCATCCAATACAATATTGATAGGCACTTTGTTGAAAGTATAAAAGAAATGAATGGGATGGAGACTGCACTTTATGTTGGAGACAGCATAATTTCTACATTGGTGGATGAAAAAGATCCGAATTTAAGTGAGATCAAGTCAGAGTTAAGAATCAGCAGTGATATGCAGGACAGACTGGCTAAGTCAAAGGAACAGCAAATTGAGACCAAGAAAATTGAGGGTAAGCTTTATAGTGTTGCATACAAACCGATTTGTAATAATAAATCAGAAATTGTAGGTATATTATCAATAGCGATGCCCCAGGATGAGATTGTTACAGCTAAAAAAAATGTACAGATTTATATCTTTATGATAGGCCTGGCCGGTATCTTATTTGCAATCCTATTTACTGCCCTCACTTCCAAAAGCATTGTAAACCCGATCAGAAAGCTTGTGAGTGACACCAAGGTGATAGCAGAAGGAAACCTGATATATAAATCCGATATTAACGGTAAGGATGAAGTCGGCCGGCTTGCAAGTGAATTCAATGCTATGGCGGACTCCCTGAGAAATCTTATATTGCAGGTGCGGCATACTGTTGATACAAGTACAAGCTCCTCAAAAACCTTAACTTTATATATAAAGGATGTAAGAGAGATATCACATAAGGTGGAAGCAATATCAGAGAGTATAAAACAAGGTTCTCAGGAGCAATTTGAGTATTTGAACCAAACTAAGAGCGAAATTACTAATGTTTCTATTTCGGCAACAGAAATATCCAGCCAGACTGAAGAAATTGTCAGGCACACGAATACAGCAAAGCAAGTTGTGGAAAAAGAGGCAAACTCGTTAAAAGAGCTAGCAAATAGTATGTATTTTACCAGAGATACAATCATGAATATGACTAATAAAATAGCTGATTTTAAGTTGAATCTGCAGCAGGTACGAAAAGCTGTTGGAATTATAACTGCCATAGCAGCTCAAACAAAGCTTCTCGCATTAAACGCTGCAATAGAAGCAGCCAGAGCCGGTGATGCAGGTAAAGGCTTCGGAGTGGTAGCTGAAGAAGTAAGAAAGCTTTCGGATGAGTCAAACAACTCAATTGCTATAATTAATGGAATAATAAAAGCCTTGTTTACTGAAATGGAAGCAACAATAAATGTTGTGAAGGAAAGTGCAAGTAATTTTGAGCGATGCAGTACTATAGCAAATAGCACGGAAAAATCCTTCGGAGACATTGTACATACAATTAATGAAGTAAACAGTATGATATCGGATATATCGGGCAAGGCCGGCATGCAGGCCGCAAATACTGATAAAATATCAAACATCATACGTGATGCAAGTATTATATCTCAAGACTCCTTCAGTCAATCGGAGCTTATGCACGAAGGTGCTTTAAAACAAAGCCGGCAGCTTGTCAAATTGATAGAAGAACTTGACATGCTGACGGGGGATATTGGGAAGACCCATTCGGTTATGGAGAAATTTAATGTGTGAATGCAATAAAGAAGGTTCAATCTTGAACCTTCTTTATTATAGAGAGGGTCTTAGATGTTACCGGTTTATTGGACGGAATTAAAACCATTCATCATATTGTAGCCATATCCTGTGCCCATCATACCACGGCCAAACCCATATCCTGTATTAGCACCACCGCGGATTCCACCGCAAACTCCAAAGCCTGTGGCATTTGTAAAGCCATCTCCTAAATGAAATTTTTCCATTTGGTCAATATTACTTTTATACAATTCAGCCTGCTCCTTTGTTATTGAACCGGCTTGTTCGGCCTGTTCGATTTGTGCCTTTTTCCAGGATATCATATCCCTGAACCATTGTGGTACATCTGTAGTGTCATCTGCAAATACAAAAGCTGTAAGCATAAGTGACAGTACGGTCACTATAGTGACTAATGCTGTTATTCTTTTCATATGTATAACCTCCTTGTAATTCTATATCTTTATATTACCAGGGTAATGTGAAGAAAATTTGAAGAAACATATTTTTTCAAATCTCTTGGAATATATAATAAAGTGCTTGAAATAACTAAAACTGGATGATATAATAAAAATAAAATAAAACATATAGGAATAGTAGGAGATACAAATGAAGATTTCTACAAAAGGCAGGTATGGGTTAAGGGCAATGGTTGATCTGGCAGTATATTCCAGAGGGGATCATATATCCTTGAAGAGCATTGCTGAAAGACAGAATATATCAGAAGGTTATCTGGAGCAGGTTTTCTCCATATTGAGGAAAGCCGGGCTGCTAAACAGCATTAAAGGTGCACAGGGAGGATATGTATTGGCAGAGAAGCCGACAAATATAACTGTTGGTGCGGTGTTGAGAGTACTGGAGGGAAATCTTTCGGTAATTGATGAGAAAAGTATGGAAGAGAAAACAAATGACAGAATTGAAGACTGTATAAGAGAAAAGGTGTGGAGTACAATAAATACAAGTATTAACGAAGTGGTAGACAAGATAACTCTGGAAGAACTGATGGATGAGTATAACAAGATGGCAAACCTGGAAGCGGACATGTATTATATATAGACAGAAAAAATGATAATTTATTTTGGAGGTATATTGGTGTGAAGAAAATATCGAGGAGTATTACTGAGCTTATAGGAAACACCCCGCTGCTTGAGATTAAGAATTATAATGAGCAAAATGGCATTGGAGGAAGGATTATTGCAAAGCTTGAATATTTCAATCCGGGAGGAAGCGTCAAGGACAGGATAGGTAATGCTATGATAAAGGACGCAGAGGATAAAGGGCTTATAAACAAGGATACGGTAATAATCGAGCCTACAAGCGGAAATACAGGAATAGCTCTGGCGTTTGTTTCAGCCGCAAAGGGTTATCGTCTTATCCTTACAATGCCGGATACTATGAGTATTGAACGAAGGAGTCTTCTTTCTGCACTTGGGGCAGAGCTGGTTCTTACTCCAGGAGCTGAAGGAATGAAAGGGACAATAAAGAAGGCTGAAGAGTTGGTTGCAGAAATACCCAATGCTTTTATGCCGCAGCAGTTTAAGAATCCCTCAAACCCTGAGATTCATAAGGTAACAACAGCGGAAGAAATTTGGAGAGATACAGAAGGGCAGATAGATGTATTTATTGCAGGAGTTGGAACCGGTGGAACAATTACAGGAGTTGGAGAGGCACTTAAGGCAAAGAATCCTGATATAAGGATTATAGCAGTAGAGCCCGAGGATTCACCGGTGTTGTCGGGGGGGAGCCCGGGACCTCACAAGATACAGGGAATAGGAGCCGGCTTTATTCCGGACATTCTAAATAAAGATGTTATTGATGAGATTTTCAAGGTAAAGAATGAAGAGGCTTTTGCAGCAGCCAGGAGGCTTGCGGGTACAGAGGGCTTGTTGGTCGGAATTTCCTCAGGGGCAGCGCTTCATGCAGCAACCGAGGTTGCCGGGAGACCGGAGAATAAAAGTAAAAACATAATAGTGCTTCTGCCGGATACAGGGGAAAGATACCTGTCCACAACGCTATTCCAGAGTGTATAACAAAAAGCAAAACTTCTGCCTGATTAATAACAGGCAGAAGTTTTTTTCACTTGCCGCATAATTCGCAGTAGCGGTTTTTTGCGTGATCAGCAACATATATATCAGTATCAAAAACATCAAAAAGCAGTATTCTGTTTTTAAGGGATCTACCAATGCCTGTTAAAAGCTTTATAGCTTCTGCAGCTTGTATTATACCCATTACTCCCGGTACAAGACCCAAAACGCCTCTTTCAGAGCAGGAAGGCAATGAACTGTTCTCCTTTGACTCAGGAAAAATACAGCGGTAGCAGTGCCCCTCATCAGGAATGATGGATGTGGCAAGACCGGATATATCCAGTGCGCCGGCTTCTATCAGAGGTTTCTTTGCTGCATAGCAGGCATCATTGAGGATATATCTGGCGGGCAGATTATCAAGGCCTCCTATTATAATATCGTATGAGCTTATAATATCCCGGACATTATCTTTACTAATTCCGGTATAATATGTATCCAAGCTGATATTGGAATTTATTTGCCTGAGGAATATCTCCGCTGACTGCACTTTAGGCATACCTAATCTTAAAGTAGAGTGCATAATTTGCCTGTTAAGGTTGCTTAGCTCTACATCATCAAAATCAACCAGCCCCAGCCTGCCTATACCTGAAGCTGCCAGAGCATAAGCAGCAGGAGAGCCCAGGCCGCCACAGCCTATAATCAGTGCTTTAAAATCAGATAGAGCCGCAAGACTGTTTTCCGGCACCTTAATACTGCGAAGCTTGTTAAGCAAATCAGTCGAGCTGCCGACAAAATCAAATTCCATAGCTGACAAGTCGTGGTACAATGCTTCTGACAAAGGCTTTCCAAGGGATAAAGTCAGCTTGATGTGTTCAATAACGGCTATTAAGCTTGAAAAGTAGGCGGAAATATTGTCAAAACAACAAGAAGCATTGATATTGCCGAGGTTCGGATACCCTCCCAATTCCTTTGAAAACGCCTCAAGCTCAAGCTGATTGATGAAGGTTTGCACAGCTCCACTCCATCCGTTATTTACAGCTACTATTGTCGGTATATATTTTTCACGGCAATCAGTTTTGAGAATGCTCCGCAAGGTTTTTTCAACATAACTGAGACTGCCCGAAATTATCCTTGTCGTGGCTTGTACTTCTGAAGCTTCTGAGACTTCTTTAGCCAGAAGCTGGATTTTTGTATCGCTATTTAAATCAGAAAGATTTTCTGATAATTTCTCCCAATTAGAAGCATTGGCTATGTGGCAGTATACTTGTCCAATTCCTGATGCTGAGATATAATATAACGCAAGGGATACATCCTTAAGGTCCTCACCAAAAAAAACCGCTGAAGAATCAAGGATTTTTCTCTGACCTTGCCCGCTTATTTCAGGTATTAAAATATGTCTCATATATCTGCAAATCTGATCTTTTGACAGTATCATCCGTCATACCTCCTGTGAAGCTAAAGAATTCATTATTATCGCAATTCTAATCATAAGCCTGAAATATGAAGATTGTATGAAGATAACGAGAAATAATCAATATACGGTGAAATTGTCAATAGTAGTCAAATAGTAGGATAACTCTTGCTTATACTTGCGGATAACTGTAAAATAATATTAAAATGTAAATGGCTGAACAGTAAAACTGTATGGGAGGTGTGCTATGGGGAGTAAAGTTCGCTATATTTCAACCGGACAACAGCTTGTAGATACTGTGAAAGCACTGCTTGAAGCTTATCAAAAGCCGGATATCATGATTTCCGGAGTTTGGGTCAAGTCTCTGCATAAGGATATCATTGATTTGATCATTGATAAGCAATGCAGCAACTCTTGCAAGGTAATTATACCAAAATTGCTTTTTAAGGGCAACATATCCTTGACTCTGATGAGAAATGTGTGTAAAGCAGAGGGTCAGGTGAGGGTCAACAATTCAGTGACAAACAACCTTCTGATAATTGGCGGATATGCGTTTATACTTTCATTCTCCAGCAGACTGAACAGTCTCAATCAGTTGTGTACTAATTTTGAATGCGCAGTTATGTTTGACGATGAAGAGATTGTCAATGAACTTAAGGAACAGCTCAATGATACTTTTGAAAACAGTGTTCTTTTTAGAATGTAATAATATAAATCGCATTCAGAAGAATACATTGAATAGCTGAAATTTGCAATACAATGAAAATGTTTTATACTATTGAACTATTATGTAATGGAATTAGTGTAAAATATATATGGGGGCTTAAGCAATGAAAATAATCATTATTGGTGCCGGGAAAGTCGGATATAGCCTGGCTGAAAGCTTGTCGAAGAGCAATAACGATGTGATAATCATAGACAAGAACTATGCTGCTTTGAGCAAAGCTGAAGAAAATCTTGAGGTACTTTGCATCAGAGGGAGCGGCGTCAGCACCAGTATTCTTATGGAAGCGGGAATAGACACCACTGATTTGCTGATTGCAGTAACAAGCAGTGATGAGGTCAATATGGTCTGCTGCCTTACTGCAAAAAAGCTTGGGGTTAAGTTTACAATAGCAAGGATAAGAGATCCTGAGTATGCTAAAGAGCTTTCTCTTTTAAAGGAGGAGCTTGATCTGGATCTTATTATAAATCCCGAACAAGCAGCAGCTGAGGAAATTGCCAACGTTCTGAACTTTCCTATTGCTATTAATGTAGAGAACTTTGCCAAGGGAAGAGTCAAAATGGTAGAACTGAAGGTTACAGAAGAAATGGGTATAATAGGCATTCCTTTGAGAGATATGGGCAGTAAGCTTATATCATCCATACTGATTGGAGTGGTTATAAGGAATGAAGAGGTCATAGTTCCAAATGGAGATTTTGTAATTGAGGAAAATGACAGAATCTATGTAATAGGAAAGCCGTCCAATCTCTATAATTTTTGCAAGATGTCAGGAAAATGTCCGCAGAAAATAAGAAATGTCATGATTGCAGGAGGCGGCCGAATAGCCATTTATCTTGCAAAACTATTGTCAGAAATGGATATTAAGGTGAAGTTGATCGAATTTGACAGGGAGAAGTGTATCCAACTGTCTGAATTGCTTCCGGAGGCACTTATAATACATGGGGATGGAACTGATGAAGAATTGCTGAAATCAGAGAATGTGAGTGATATGGATGGATTTATATCAATGACGGGTATGGACGAGGAAAACCTTATGTCAGCACTACTGGCGAAGCAGAATGGAGTAAAGAAGGTTATTGCAAAAGTCAGCAGGGTTAACTATATAAACATTATAAAAAGCTTGGGCGTTGACAGCGTGATAAGTCCAAAGCTTATTACAACCAATCACATATTAAAATTTGTCCGTGGCAACAACATTGAGTCCTTATACAGAATAATCGAGGGGCAGGCTGAGATCACAGAGATTATTGCAGACAGCGCCAGCGATATCCTGAATATAAAAATCAAGAAGCTCGGACTTCCAAAGGATGTTATAATTGCGACAATTGTAAGGAAGAAAGAAGTTGTTATACCTCATGGAAATGACATAATCAGAGAGGGAGACCGGGTTATTGTTATTTCGAAAAACAAAAACATTTCCAGCTTGAATGAGGTAGCAGCTAACTCAGCAGGAGGATTTTAGGGTGAATTTTAGAGTAGTATCAAGAATCCTTGGTATGTTGCTGGTATGTGAAGCGTTATTGATGCTGCCGGCTCTCGTAGTATCGGCATATTATCAGGGTACGGATATACATGCCTTTGCGCTAAGCATATTGATAACAGGCTTAGTGGGTGCTCCATCGACGTTTTTAAAAACCGGAAAGAAAAGCATTTATGCCCGTGATGGTTTTGCTATTGTTGCTTTAGGTTGGATTCTTATGTCTTTTTTTGGTGCACTTCCTTTTTTTATAAGCGGTGCCATTCCTTCATTCATTGACAGCTTTTTTGAAGCCAGCTCCGGTTTTACTACTACCGGAGCAAGTATTTTAACTCACATAGAGGATTTGCCAAGAGGTATTCTATTTTGGAGAAGCTTTACCCACTGGGTGGGCGGCATGGGTGTAATTGTATTGACTCTTGCTATTCTGCCTTCAATTGGTGCCGGTGCAGTACAAATGATGAAAGCAGAAAGTCCCGGACCATCTCCGGGGAAAATTGTGCCAAGAGTGGCTGAAACGGCAAAAATACTGTATGGAATATATATCATGATTACAATTGTGGAAATCATTTTACTGAGGCTTGCAGGTTTACCTTTTTATGATGCAGCTATCCATACTTTTGGTACTGTTGGTACGGGCGGATTTTCGAATATGAATGCCAGTGTGGGAGCATACAATAATATATATGTCGAGATTATTATTACTATATTCATGTTTATATGCGGTGCAAACTTCACCCTGTATTATCAAATGCTTAAAGGTGACCTTAAAGCACCATTTAAAGATGAGGAATTCCGGTTTTATTCCGGAGTAGTGATATTATCAATTGCTTTAATCACAATTAACCTATATGGAAATGTGTTCAACTCCTTGTGGGAATCTCTGCGGCATTCGGCCTTTCAGGTTGTTTCCATTATTAGTACAACTGGCTATACCTCAACAAATTTTGAAACATGGGGGATGTTCGGTAAGATTATACTTTTAATGCTGATGTTCGTTGGAGGCTGTGCAGGCTCTACCGGCGGTGCCATAAAAAATATCAGATTCATGCTGCTTTTCAAGGTTATGAAAAGAGAACTGCTGCAAATAATACATCCAAAGGCAGTTTATACTGTCAGATTTGGAAGCAGAGCAGTGGATGAGAAAACAATATCTGAGGTGTTGGGATTCTTTTTTATGTACATAGTAGTCTTCATTATCGCTGTACTCGCCGTTTCTCTTGATAATCTTGATTGGGCAACAACCATATCCTCTGTAGCAGCGACTCTCGGTAACATAGGACCCGGCTTTGGGATCGTCGGCGCAGCAGGCAACTACTCATCATTGTCGAACTTCAGTAAGATAGTGTTGTCTTTGTGCATGATAATCGGACGGTTGGAGATATATCCCATACTACTTCTCGGTATGCCTTCCTTCTGGAAAAGAATTAATATATGATAAAAAAATGAAGACCAATTTGGTCTTCATTTTTTTATAACTATTTGTAAAACACATGATCACCAATTCTTTTGACAAGGGTTTTGTTATTTACAATCCATGTACCTTCTGACTTGTCCGGATTAAAGAAATATGTCGAATTCCCAACAATGCTTGTCCCGGCAAATACGGCTTTTGCCGCTTTTATACTATCAGCATTCGGGGTATTATAAATAGTACCATCTGCAACCGGGCTGAACTGAGGAATGTTTTTATAATACTCGAATATTACACCTTTAACTGTATTCGGGAACGAACTTGACTTTACCCTATTCATAATGACATTACCAACGGCAACCTTGCCTGAGTAAGGCTCAGCTTCCGCTTCGGCATTAATTATTCTTGACAGCCAGTAAAGGTCGGTGGTTGAATATCTTGTCCCTCTTGCAGCAGTTGTATTAGCAGCAGTGGAGGCAAAAAGCTTTGTCTGAGTTTGTCTGCCTGCAATACCGTCAATTCTCAGGCCGTTCATCTGCTGATATCTAATAACTGCATTTTCAGTCTTTTTTCCATAAATTCCATCAACGGTCCCAACTTTGAAGTTATTGGCATTCAATTCTTTTTGCAGGTGAACTACAGCTTCTCCTCTGCTTCTGAATTTCAGGACACCATAATAGGTATCTGCAAACACACTTAGAGTTTGTCCCACTAAAAGCAAAGAAATAATTGTAACACAGATAATGGTCTTAAACTTATTTTTCATACACAATACACTCCTTCCATAGATATGTGCCCTCGAATGCAATACAAGAAGATACTGGACACATGAATCGTTAATGCATTATTAAACTTTAAATGCAAATATAAGCTGAAAGTTTAATAATGCCTGCCTCCGAAGTTAGCTGACGGGCTCGGGACAGAAGGTTCCCTACTATGGTTTTCCATAGATTAACCCCAGAATTGGTTCCTCCGTACCCGGCAAGACCGGGATTCAGCGAATGTCTGTGTTTACATAATGCATATTATATAACATATCAGGTTATATGTCAAATTAGCGCAAAAATTGGAAATTGCTAATAAACATACAGTTAAGTGCCAAGGTAAAAAGTCTATTTATATACAATAAATTATTTTAGAAAGATTAAAAATTATAGGGGGGACACAAATTGAAAAAACAGCGGAAACCATTGGGATTTCTGGAATGTGTAAAAAAACACATATTATTATGTTAAGCAATATAGAAAAATATTAAAAATATTTTAAGTATACTGAAAAGTAAGCAGGAATATTACAGTAAATATAGAATATATATTTAAAATATTCAGTAATATTAGAATTGGATGATAATTGATTTTAAGGTAATGAAATTGGATAAAGACATTAGTAAAAAAATAATGGAGGACTAATATGCATAAGGAAATCGGAGAGAAAATAAACGAATTAAGAAGCTCCAAAGGGATGACCCTCAAGGAGCTGGGAGAGAAGGCCAATTTGTCGGTGAGCTTCCTATCACAGGCAGAGAGGGGATTAACATCTATTGCTATTAACTCGTTAAAAAAAATAGCACAAGCCCTTGATGTCGATCTGAATCACTTCTTCACACCTCCTGAAAGTCATCGTCCTATGATAATACGAAGCTACGAGCATGAAGTGATCAGAATTGACGAGTCCAAGCTTATTTATCATAACCTTGGCAGTGACATACCGGATCGGCAGATAGATCCTGTAATTGTAACAATCCTTCCATCTCAGAATGTCGAGGAAGTGATTCCATACGACCATCAGGGAGAGGAGTTTGTATACGTCCTGGAGGGTATTTTCACTATATTCCTGGAGGATAGGCAATATGAGCTGTATCCGGGAGACAGCATACACATATCATCCACAACACCGCATAACTGGGCCAACTTCACCAATAAGCTGGTGAAGATACTTGCGGTCAGCACTCCAAGTGTATTTAAATAAGCTTTATCATTGTAAATTAACTTAATACAAATCATAATTCTTACTTTTTAGGAGGGGTATTACAATGTGCAGAGTTCAAAAACTTGAAGAAATTCTGAAAGCCGGAAATCTTGACGGGATGCTGCTTGTCAATGATTCCAATATAAGGTATATCAGCGGGTTTACCGGCTCTGAGTCTTATGTGATTATATCAGCAAAAGCAAGGATATTCATAACTGATTCCAGATATACCGAGCAGGCAGAAGCTGAGTGTGACGGGTTTGAGATTGTCAGATGGAGATCTCCTATGCCGGGTTTGGTGGAGACTATTCAACAGGTCTGTAAGACTAATGGAGTAAAGGTACTGGGATTTGAACAGGGCAAGGTAACATATGAACTATACGAAAAGCTGGCAAAGGGACTTGAAGGAGTAAAACCAGTGCCAACTTCCCAATTGGTTGAAGGTATAAGATATGTAAAGGACGAGGGTGAAACAGAGTGCATACGGAATGCTGCAAAGATAGCAGACGAGGCTTTTGAAGAGATTCTTAAGTATATAAAGGTTGGGGTTACGGAAAAGGATATCGAAAGAGAACTGCAATACCTGATCAAGAAAAAGGGAGCCGAGGATATAGGATTTCCAATAATAGTGGCTTCCGGCAAAAGAAGTTCACTTCCCCATGCAATTCCTTCAGATAAAAGCATAGAAAAAGGGGATTTTATTACCATGGATTTTGGTGCAATGTACAAGGGTTACAGATCTGATATGACAAGAACGGTAGTTGTTGGTGAAGCCGACGAAAAGCAGAGGGAGATATATAATATCGTCAAGGCAGCACAGGCAGAAGGCGTGCTGGCAATAAAGGCAGGGGTATCCGGCAAAATACCTGATGACTGTGCACGGGGCTATATAGAAAATGCCGGGTATGGAGACTTCTTTGGCCATGGTCTGGGACATGGGGTAGGTCTGGACATACATGAAGAGCCCTTTATGTCCCAAAGCTGTAAAAAAACACTTGTGGAAGGTAATGTGATAACTGTAGAGCCTGGCATTTATCTGCCGGACTGGGGTGGAGTGAGAATTGAAGATACAGTACTTGTCAAAGCTGACGGGGCAGAGATACTTACGAAAGCATCAAAAGAGCTTATTGTGCTGGCGTAGGGTTATGCACAGGAATGAATAGGCAAGAGCCTTCATTATATTAAAATTAGGGGGGATAAAAATGAAGAAAAGGCACCTGACATTAACAGCTATGCTTTTGGTAGTATTAATGATTAGTTCCATACTGACCGGTTGTGGACCGAAAGAACAGCAGACTGTCGCAACGACCGAAGGCAGTGGAGAAAAGGTGGCAGAGGGTCAGACAACATTGACATTTACAGTAGCATCGGTACCCTCAATTGATCCTCAGCTTTCCAACTCAATACCGTCTGCTAATGTGATCAAGGGCTTCAGCGAAGGACTTATAAGAGGTTTTGAAGGACAGATCAAGCCCGGTATGGCAGAAAAGTGGGATGTATCAGAGGATGGGCTTACCTACACTTTCCATTTGAGAGATACAAATTGGAGCGATGGATCTCCTGTAACTGCACAGGACTTCGAGTATGGAATAAAAAGACTTCTTGACCCGGCAAATGCAACTTCATACTCCTTTGCAGCATACATTATCCAGAACGCGGCTGAATATAATTCCGGCAAAATAACTGATGCTTCGCAGGTAGGAGTTAAGGCAATTGACGATAAAACATTAGAGATAAAGCTTGTGAGTCCGACCTCCTACTTTGTTTCTACCTTGGATCTTTCATGTTTCTATCCGGCTAAAAAGGAATTTGTTGAAAAATATGGCACTGACTTTGCAACTTCAGCTGACAAGATACTCAGCAACGGACCTTTTATTCTGAAGGACTGGAAGCATGAACAGGAAATAGTACTTGAAAAAAATCCCAACTACTGGGATAAAGACAGCATAAAGCTCGAAACTGTAAAGATTCTTCAGGTAAGTGATCCAAATACTGCATTGGGAATGTATGAAAACGGTGAAATTGATTTTTGTGACGTGCCTACAGCGCTGGTTGAAAAATATCAGGCAGACGGTAAGACAAAGGTGTATATGAGTGGTGCTGACGACTGGATGAGAATCAATTTTAAAAGGACAGAAAAGCCATGGCTGCAGAATGTAAACTTCAGAAAGGCTCTCAACTATGCTATAGATAGAGAGAATTATGTAAAGACAGCTACCAAAGGATTATTCTTTCCGGCAACTCGTTTGGTCCTCCCTCTTATGGCAGGGGTTAACGGGTATTACTGTGAGGAATATCCGATAAATGTTTATCCTACAAAAGCTGATACTGCAAAAGCAAAGGAATATCTTGACAAGGCAATGAAAGAGCTTAATATTACCGATCCAAAGAAAATAGTAGTAGAATACACTATATCTGATGATGATGCTACAAAGCTTATGGCAGAAGTGCTGCAGGACCAGGTAAATACAAATTTGGGAATCTCTTTTGAAATAAAGATGGTTACATACAAGCAGAAGCTTGCCAATGACACAAAGGGTGACTTTGACCTGATTTATAACGGTTGGGGTCCGGACTATAATGATCCAATGACTTATTTGGAGCTTTGGGAAACCACAAATTCACAGAATGGCGGCAAGTACAGCAATACTGAATTTGACAAGCTTATAGCTGCTGCAAGAGTAGAAAAAGATGCGAAAAAACGAATGGAGATGTTCCATAAGGCAGAGACAATACTGTTGGAAGATGCAGGCTTTGTGCCTCTGCAGTTCCGGCAGAGAGCATGGCTTTCCAATGATAACCTTAAGAATCTGTCCAGATTCTTCATCGGTGCAGATACAGATTATGTTTATGCATACTTTGAATAACATCGGAAATCTGTAAGGAATATTTAGAGAGAGTTTAAATTATGAAGGTATATGTTTGCTGCATATACCTTCATAATTAACGAAAAGTGGGGGTTTTATGGTTAATTATATTTTCAGGAGATTAATAATATCTTTATTGACAGTATGGGTGCTGGTCACAGCTGTTTTTATATTGGTCAGAGTGCTTCCCGGCGACCCTTTTACAGGTGAGAAAACGACTCCCGAAATAAAAGCAAATATGATGAAATACTATGGATTTGACAAACCTCTGCATGTCCAGTATGGCAGATATATAGTGAATCTCATGAAGGGCGACCTGGGTACATCACTGAAATACCATAATAAAAAGGTAACTGATATCATTGCCCAGACCTTCCCCTATTCTGCGGATCTGGGCATCAGGGCTCTTCTGTTTGCCTTGATTGCAGGGTTGTGCCTTGGTATAAACGCGGCATTGAATATGGGTAAGTTCTGGGATTACTTTTGTATCATTTTAGCGATAATTGGGGTATCGGTACCGGATTTTATACTGGGCTCGCTGCTGCAATATGTGTTTGCTTTACAGCTTAAATGGCTTCCTGTAGCCAGGTGGATGGGTTTTAAATATACTATACTTCCTGTATTTGCACTAAGTCTGTATACAGTGGCACTTATAACCCGGCTTATGAGAGTAAGCATGCTGGAAGTAATCAACCAGGATTACGTTACTACCGCAGAAGCAAAAGGATTGTCAAGCTTTGAGGTAGTTTGGAGACATCAGATAAGAAATGCCATATTGCCTGTGGTAACGGTAATGGGGCCAATCACAGCTGCAGTGTTGACAGGCACCTTTGTCATAGAGATGATATTCGCGGTACCCGGAATGGGTAAGTTTTATGTGCAGGGCATACATGACCTGGATTACTCTCTGATTCTTGGAATGACAGTTTTTTATGGAGTTTTTCTTGTAGCTGCCAACTTTATTGTTGACATTGTATATGGCTTTGTGGATCCAAGAATAAGGATTACAGGAAAGTAGGGTGGAAAATATGGTGAACAAAATGCTGGAAATCGATTTAAATGACATCAGCCTGTATGAGAATATTGCCAGGGATGAAAAGGACCTTAACATTGTTGTAAGACCAAGCCTTTCTTATTGGAAGGATGCTTGGATCAGACTGTCAAAAAACAAAGTTGCACTTATAAGCCTCGGTGTTATTTTATTGTATATTATTCTTGCTGTTGCGGGTCCGTATATGACGCCATATGACTTTAAGTCAAATAATCCTGATGCTACAGATTTACTCCCAAACGCACAGCACTGGTTTGGAACTGATTCTTTGGGCAGGGATATGTGGGAAAGAATATGGATGGGTGGACGGGTATCGCTGATGATAGGCTTTGTCGTTACCACAATAAATACATTCATAGGTGTTGTTATTGGCGGGATTTCGGGCTACTTTGGCGGAAAACTGGATATGTTTATAATGCGGATTATTGATGTACTTTATGGAATTCCTACAATAATTGTTGCGATACTTGTAATGATGCTGCTTAATTCCGGAATAGCCAGTCTGATAATTGCCATGGTCATTATTGGCTGGATAGGCAGTGCCAGATTTGTAAGGGGGCAGATACTGCAGCTTAAGAATCTTGAGTTTGTGTTAGCGGCAAAAACTCTTGGAGCTGGCAGCATTCGTATAATAGCGATGCATTTAATACCAAATATCATGGGGCTTATTATCACTAATTTGGCTATGGCAATACCCAATGCAATTTTTACAGAGGCATTTCTGAGCTATATCGGCTTGGGGATTCAACCACCTCAAACCAGCTGGGGGCAGCTGGCAAGAATAGGTGCAACGGTCTTTAGGGCTTATCCCTACCAATTGTTCATACCTGCGTTTTTCATAAGTACTACAATGCTTGCTTTGAACTTGTTCGGCGATGGATTGAGAGATGCATTAGATCCGAGACTGCGTGGGCGGAATAAATAGTGGAGGTATGACAAATGAGCAGATTAATTGAAATAAAGGACCTGGAGGTAGGCTTTAAAACCTATGGAGGAGAAGTGCAGGCAGTCAGGGGTGTATCCTTTCATCTGGACGAAGGAGAATGCATTGGCATAGTAGGTGAATCAGGATGTGGTAAAAGTGTTACCGCAAAGGCGCTTTTGAAGCTTATACCGGAACCTCCCGGGAAAATTAAAAACGGGAGCATAATATTTAATGGCAGAGATATAATTTCATTTACAAAAAAACAGATCCGCCCAATAAGAGGGGCAGAGATTAGTATGATTTTTCAGGACCCTATGACCTCATTAAATCCTACCATGACAATAGAAAGACAAATAGGTGAAGTAATAATCAAGCATCAGCATGCAGACAGAAGGCAGGTATATGGAAGAATCATTGAAATAATGAAATTGGTCGGTATCCCAAATCCGGAGAAAAGAGTCAAGCAATACCCTCATGAATTCAGCGGCGGGATGCGGCAGCGTGTAATGATAGCAATAGCTATGGCGTGTAATCCTAAGCTCTTGATTGCTGATGAGCCGACCACAGCTTTGGATGTTACAATCCAGGCTCAGATTCTGGATTTGATGAAGGATCTTCAAAAAAAGTTTAA
>LOES01000239.1 GCA_001515955.1 Clostridia bacterium BRH_c25
TTGATAATAATATGAAAATGTCTCAGGGAACAAGCTCTGCTCCGGGTTATGGCGGAGCAACAGCACCCGCTGCTCCACCAAGTACTTTTGATACAGACGCTGCAATGAAAAAATCCGAAGATAGGCAATATGAAGCAGCAGTGGCTGGACAGCCTCAAATAACCTCAGCGGAAAAAGTCTCACCAGAGACAAGGAACTCTATAAGCGTTGAGTTCGGTGAAAGTATCTTAGACGATAAAGGAGCGCCAAGCCAGATGATTGCTAGTTCAAGGGCGGGCAGAATGGTAATCAGAACAGGCAACGTATCAGTCAATGTTGAGGATGTGGAAAAGTCGGCTGCTGAAATCAGGCAGCTTACAGAAAGCAGCGGAGGTTATGTAGAAAATTCTCAGATAGAGATTATCACATTACCACCGGTTAGAGGGGCTGATGGAAGCACTACAGACAAGGAAGCCGCAGAAAAGTATGCAAATATGACTGTAAGGGTGCCTGAAGCTAAGTTTGATGATATTTTCAATAATATAAAGGGCAAGGGCAAGCTGGTAAGTGAGAATATGAGCGGCAGCGACATAACAGCAGAATACAGGGATACGGCTGCCAGAGTGGATAACCTGAAGATACAGGAGCAGAGCCTGCAGCAGCTTATGACAAAGGCTAAAAACGTGGAAGAGATACTTAAGATAGAGTCTGAGTTAAACAGGGTAAGGACGGATATTGACATTAACTCCGGAAACCTGAAGCGCTGGGATAATCTGGTTCAGCTTTCTGCAATTTATATATACATGAGAGAGCTTAAGCCGGAAGAGATTAAAAGCGTAGATGTTCCCGGAATGTGGGAAAAGGCATATCAAGGCTTTATAAAAGCTATAAATAGTATTACTGCAGGGCTTGAAAAGACCGTGATAGTACTGGTTGCTGCAATACCATACCTGATAGTAGCAGGGGTGCTTGCAGTGGTTGGACTGCTCATAGCAAGAAGGATAAGGAAAAAGAAATTATAGTCTCGAGTCGTTAGTCGCTAGTCTCTAGAATTAGGCAAGGCGCTGGAGCATTATCGATTGGCTTCGAAGCCCTGCTAAAGCTCTCGCGACTGGAGACTAACGACTAGTGACTAATAAAAAGTATATCAGTGCTTATACCTGATATGCTTTTTTGTTATTTATCCATATTTTTAAAAGGGTTTTTAGTTTTTTAGTGGAAATAATATGTTATATTGAACGCATAAAAGTAAAAATCGGAGGATACAAGGGATGGAAAGTGGTAAATTTATAATTATTGATGGCAACAGTCTGATGCACAGAGCTTTTTATGCACTGCCCAAGCTCACCAATTCCAAGGGCTTTCATACAAGTGTAATATATGGTTTTGTGAATATGATAAATAAAATACTTGAGGAGTACAAACCCCAATACATAGGAATAGCCTTTGACAGGAAGGCACCAACCTTCAGACATCTGGAATATGCCGAATACAAAGCCGGCAGGCACAAGATGGCTGAGGAAATGGCGGAGCAGATTCCCGTGCTCAAAGAGGTTCTAGTTGCTATGAATATCAAGCAGTCAGAAATAGACGGCTTTGAAGCGGATGATATAATCGGAACAGTTGCAGCAAAATGTGATGAAAAAGGGATATCCACCCTTATAGTTACCGGCGACAAAGATGCATTTCAGCTTATAAGCGATAATGTACATACACTTATGACCAAAAAAGGAATCAGTGAAATTGAGGAATATGATATTGCAAAGCTTAGAGAGACATATGGAATCGCTCCGGCTCAGATAACCGACCTTAAGGGACTGATGGGAGATGCTTCGGATAATATTCCGGGGGTGCCCGGGGTAGGGGAGAAGACAGCACTGGAGCTTATTCAGCAGTTCGGGACGGTGGAAGATGTACTTCAGAATGTGGCGGAAATCAAGAAAAACAAAGTTAGGGAGAATGTATCCAACAATATGGAGCAGGCCATCTTTTCAAAAAAATTGGCTACCATTGTAAAGGATGCTCCTATAGATTTCAACCTGGAGGACTATTCTTTGAAGGAGGCCGACAAGGAGAAGCTTTACGAGCTGCTTACGGAACTGGAGTTCAAGGCTCTTGTCGAAAAAATGTGCGGCAATCTTCCAAATGCTGTGGCAGCAGAGCCGATAAAAATAATCGTTGAGGAAATAAGCAGCATTGACAAGCTGAAGGAAGTATTGGAGGAAGCGGAAAAGTCGGGCAGGCTTGCTTTCAAGATAGATGACGAGATGGGAGAAATGCTCAGAACAGTATATATTGATGTTGCAGGAAAACAGTATCGTTTTGCCGTTAATGACAGCAGTATGAGGCTTGTAAAAAGTATCATGGAAGACCCGGAGGTTAAAAAATCAGGACATGATATTAAGCAGGATATACTGCTTCTGAGAAAGTATGATATAGAAGTGAATTCTATAGGTTTTGACACCATGGTAGCCGCATATTTGTTAAATCCCTCAAAGGGTTCGTACAAAATCAGGGACTTGAGTCAGGAGTATCTGGGAGCAGGCATGGATGGATATGACTCCAAAGGCGTGGATCAGGTACAAAGATACGGAGCTACTGTGAAAAAGGTATCAGAGCTGCAGCCGGTATTTACAGGCAAGCTTGAGGAATATGGGATGATGGAGCTGTACTACACTATTGAGCTGCCTCTTGTTGCGGTACTCGCTGATATGGAGTATGAGGGCTTCAATGTAGACAAAGAAATACTCCAGGTGCTGTCTGCTGATTTTGCAGGGCAGATAGAAGCTCTTACCGCAGATATATACAGACAGTCTGGGGAGGAGTTCAATATAAATTCTACCAAACAGCTTGGGGCAATACTGTTTGACAAGCTGGGGCTCCCTGTAGTTAAGAAGACCAAGACCGGATATTCCACTGATGTTGAAGTATTGGAGCAGCTTTCTGCCAAGCATCCTATCATTGAGAAGCTTCTTGAGTACAGACAGCTTGTAAAGATCAAGTCCACTTATGTTGATGGACTTATCGGGATAATAAACCCTGATACAGGGAAGATACATACCAAGCTGAACCAAACTGTTACAGCCACAGGAAGGCTTAGCAGCACAGAGCCTAATTTGCAGAACATACCGATAAAAACTGAAAACGGAAGACAGATCAGGAAGGTTTTTGTACCCAAAAGCGAGGAATATGTCCTTGTGGATGCAGACTATTCACAGATTGAGCTTAGAATACTGGCGCACATATCCGGAGATCAGGGACTTATTGATACATTCAGAAGAAATGAGGATATTCATAGAAGGACAGCCTCTGAGGTATTTGGGGTTGACCTTGATGAAGTCACAGCTACTATGAGGGGAAGGGCCAAGGCGGTTAATTTCGGGATAGTATACGGCATAAGTGATTATGGTTTGTCACAGGATCTGAAAATTTCAAGAAAAGAGGCAAAACAATATATAGATAATTACTTTGCCAGATATCCCATGGTAAAGCAGTACATGATTGATATAGTTGAAGCTGCCAAAGCTGACGGATATGTCAAGACTATAATGAACAGAAGAAGATATATTCCGGAAATCGCATCAAGGAATGCAGTAAACAGGAATTTCGGAGAGAGAATGGCCATGAATACTCCTATACAGGGCAGTGCTGCAGACCTGATAAAGATGGCTATGGTCAAGGTATATGAGGAGCTTAAGAAGAGAAACTTAAGGTCAAGGCTGATACTACAGGTTCATGACGAACTTATTGTGGAAACTCACAAGAGCGAGCTTTCAGAGGTAAAGCAACTGGTAGAGGAATGCATGGAAAAGGCTATTGAATTAAAAGTGCCTGTAATTGCTGATATCAGCAGTGGCGATAACTGGTATAACGCAAAATAGGTGGAATTAAGGTGGGATGTGTGATGGTTATTGGCTTGACAGGAGGAATAGCAAGCGGCAAGAGTACTGTTTCAGCCAAGCTTAAACAGCTTGGAGCAGCTGTAATAGATGTGGATATACTGGCAAGAGGTGTTGTAAGTAAAGGAGAAATTGCATATAATAGAATAGTTCAGTGTTTTGGTGAAAATATACTGCTGCCCAGTGGCGAGATCAACAGAAAGAGATTGGGGAGTATTGTATTTTCCGATAAAGAAAAGCTGGCACTTTTAAACAGTATAACTCATCCGGAAATAATAAGCAGAGTGAAGGATAGAATTCAAGAGCTGAAAGCATCGGGGCAAAAGGTTATTGTTGTTGATGCAGCCATACTTATTGAGATGGGTCTGCATAAATATGTGGACAGTGTCTGGGTCGTGATAGTAGACAGGGATACTCAGATAAAAAGACTTATAGAACGTGATAAATTTGATTATAAAGATTCAGAAAACAGGATAAATTCACAGTTTACCAATGAGATAAGAAAAAAGTATGCTGATGTCATCGTTGATAATAACAAACCGATTGAGGAAGTTGGGAAAAAGTTGGAAAATTTATGGAACAACATTATTTCTGGGGGAGAATAGCATTTGGCTAAAAAAATGAGATTCAAATATACCGGACTTTTAACGGCAGTATTGCTGATATATATAGGTATGCTCAGTATGCCGAGCTTCTTAAAGCTTCTATATCCTTTAGAGCATAAAGAAGCAATAATGAAATACGGACAACTTCACAAAATAGACCCTCCGCTGCTTGCCGCACTAATAAAAACGGAAAGTAATTTTAAGACCAATGCGGAATCAAGAAAGGGAGCAAAAGGCTTGATGCAGATAACGCCTTCAACTGGAGGATGGATAGCAGATACTACCGGTATGAAGGATTTCAACGAGAGCATGCTTTTTGATCCCGAGATCAATATAAAGCTGGGCAGTTGGTATGTTGAGCATCTTGCAAATTACTACAAGGGCAGCTTTGAATTGGTTTTTGCTGCCTACAACGGAGGCCGTGGGAATGTGGATAAGTGGCTGAGGGACAGCAGCTTGAGCAGCAATGGCATAACTCTTGATGCAATTCCATTTTCGGAGACGGAAAATTTTGTGAAAAAGGTTAAGAAAAACTACAGTATTTATAAACGAATTTACAATTGGGGAGAAAGTACTAAATAATATGGGATAACGAAGGATGGAGAGCAAATAATGAAGGATAAAAGGCTTTTACTTGTATGGATACTGCTTATGGCATTTATACTGATATCCTGTGAAAAGGAAGCCCCGCCGGACAAAACAGAAATCACCATAGAAAATGAAGAGCCTGTTGCAGGTGGAACAATAAATATGTGTTCGGTGGAACCCGGCTCATTGAATCCGCTGCTCAGCAAGAGCAAGACATATATAGAGGCTTCCAGGCTGATTTTTCAAGGCCTGGTAGAATATGATGCAAATCTGAAAATAACTCCGGTGCTTGCACAGAGCTGGAGCTTTGAGGATGGCTCTTCCAGGTGTATAGTCAAGCTGAAGGACAATGTGCTTTGGAGTGATGGAGAAAGCTTTACCGCCGATGATGTAAAATTTTCTTTGGATACTATTAAAGAGTCTGCAAATTCTATATATAAGAGCAATTTGGAGCATGTGTTTTCATACAAAGTCAAGGATAATACAACGATAGAAATAGTTTTTGACCAGCCCTTTGCAAATGCGGTTGATATGTTGAGCTTCCCCATAATACCCCAGCATGTTTATAAAGCGGATATAAACGCAGTGCCGGTAGGTACAGGTATGTTCAAGGTATCTCAGTATAATAAGCTTAAATACATGGAGCTGGTATACAACGACAAGTGGAAGAGCGAAGGAAAGCCTTACATTGAGAAAATAAATGTAGTTTTTATAAATGATACTGAAGCATTTTCCACAGCTTTTCAGTCCAAGGAATTGGATCTTCTGAATACAACCTCCTATGACTGGGAAAAGTACAGCGAAATGAAGGATGTTAATGCCAACAAGTATTCAACCATGTATTATGATTTTATTGGCTTGAATTATAATAATCCAATTTTTCTGGACAAAGCAGTAAGAAAGGCAATGATTCAAGGAATAAACAGAAAATCAATTGTGGATAAGTACTTGCTTGGAAATGCAGTTGTGACAGATGTGCCGATAAACCCGAATTCATGGTTGCGCGAAGACACAGACGCAAAATATGGATATAGCAGGTCGGAAGCTCAGAACCTGCTGAAGACAGCAGGCTTCGTAGATTCAAACAATGATGGTATGCTGGAGAGAGAGGTTGAGGGAGTCAAGCAGGAGCTCAAATTTACACTGATGACTAATGATGAGAACGAATTCAGAAGGAAAGCAGCAGAAGATATAAAGAAAAACCTTGAAGAAGTTGGATTCCGTGTCGAAATCAAGCTTGTTGCTTTCGCTGATCTGAAGGCAGCCATGGACAGCAAGACCTTCGATGCGGTGCTTACAGGCTACAATCTTTCAAATACACAGGATTTGTCCTTTGCATTCCACAGCACACAAATAGAAAGCGGCATGAACTTTATGTCTTACTCCAATACTGATATGGATGCTGTACTGCAGCAGGCATATACTGCTATAGGTGATGAACAGAGAAAAACAGCATATAAGAATCTGCAGCAGGTTTTCAGAGAGGAAGTGCCCTGTATCAGTCTTTTATTCAGGGATGCCGCAGTAGTTGTAAGAAATAAGATAAGAGGAGAAATCAAGCCTGATGCAGTGAATCCGTATAGAAACATACATCAGTGGTTCATACCGGAAAGCAAGCAATAGTATAAGCAACCGGAACTGATCCAGGAGAAAAACTTTGCTCTTTTGCCATATAGATTGCTATTGACATAAAGGCTTTTAGATTATATAATAGTCAATGTGACAAGAGGTCATGTTCAAATTCAAGCAGTAAAAAAATCCTCAAGGAAATTTCTATAACCCAAAATGCGAGAGTGGCGGAATTGGCAGACGCGCACGTTTGAGGGGCGTGTGGGAGACCGTACGGGTTCAAGTCCCGTCTTTCGCACCAAATTGATTATTCTAGACCAAAGTGAAAGCTTTGGTCTTTTTAAATTTTACTTACTCTTTTCCGGCTCGTAGGCATCTTCTTCATAATCAAACTCATTCTTTTTCCTGGTTGCTTTATTGGTAAAGCCTCTATAAGGATTATTGGTACTGCTGGCAAGCTTCAGGCGATCATAGGCATCTTCTTCATAGTCAAAATCCTTTTTAATAAAACTCTTATATTGTTTGTTCAAAAAACTCAACTCCCTGCACTATATGTTTAAAATGATATAATAAATTATACTACATAATGCAATAAACAGGGCATATCTATTGATGATATGCTTTATTTTTTTTGTAATAGTTTTTTAATCTTTTATAACAATAAAAAATGATACAATATTAGTAAATGTATAACTTGTTTAGTAATGCAGGAAATCTAATACTGTTTGCCTGTATGACATTTATGAGGGGGGAGAGGTTCAATTTGAAAAAAATAGCAAGTCTAATATTAATATTCGCTACTATCGCTGCTTTGCTGACTTGCAGCGCATATGCAGCATCTGATGCTCCATATAAAGAGGCCAGTCCCTGGGCAGTACCGGAGCTTGACAAGGCAGCGGAATACGGCTTAATAACAGATAAGATCAAGGATAAGATGGATACATCGATAACCAGAGAGGAATTCGCAGAATTAGCTGTGAAGCTCTATGAAAAGTATACAGGTACGCAAGCTGCTGCCGGAGATATGAGTATCTTTGTTGATACAAAGAATCCGGAGATATTCAAGGCATATGGTTTGAAAATTGTTAACGGGACAAATGCACGTAAGAAGCTTTTTTTACCGGATGATTTGGCTACCCGGGAGCAAGTAGCAGCAATGATGTATCGTACAGTAAAGGCAATGAATCCGGATGCTGATTTATCAACAGCAGGAGCCGGTATGTTTTCTGATGAAAGGTATATATCCGGCTGGGCTCTTGAGTCTGTGAGATTCATGAGCAAGAATGGATTTCTAAGGGGAGGAGATGGAAAAATAAGCCCCCAGGATACTTGTACAAGGGAAATGGCTGTGCTTATTGCAGCAAGGGTATATGAAGAATATTCCGGACATGGCGGGGATACAACAGACGGCAGCGGGATAATTGATATGGACAGTATCGGATTATCGGAGCTGAAACAAATAGTCATAAACGATACGGAAGTTTATCAAGATAATTACCGCATTAAGGAAAAGAATGGCTCCACCTATATTTTCATAACAACAGATATATTCAAATATGCTTTTAAGCGTCCAAATGCAGGAAATTACACATATCCGGAAGTCGACATCAGTGGCAACAGTATTAGTATAAGCTGGAGAGATGAAGAAGGTGTTGTGCTGCAGGCAGATTTTCAGGAAGATGCTGCAGAAGCTCTGATTGACGGCAGGAAGGTTGACACAGGCATGGCTCCTTACAGCGAAAATGGAAAGCTGTTTATTCCTCTAAATTACTTCATTGCCGCAATGGATATGTATGGAGAAGTTAACAGCGAAGGAGATATATTATACATACAATACAAGAGCAGCTTTCCGGCAGATATACTGATGGGCACCTGGTCAGACACAAATGCCGACCTGTTTGCCGATTACAAGGATATATCAGCCGGGGCTGTGCCACTGCCTTCTTTTGGCACAGCTTATACATACAACAGTGATGGTACTTATGGGATGCGAATGGTCAGTATTGGAGACAATAATGACACGTTTATCGTGCAAAGTGGTAAATACCGGCTCATGGGAAGCACTATAATGCGCTATGATATAATTGAAACGGTTTATAAAGGAGTACCCTTTACAGTACAGTATGAGGACAAACTGGTAGAAATACCTCAATATATGTTCATTCACAATTATGATCCGAAAGAGGGCAAAATTGAAATCGGTGGGTTCTGGCTTAATAAGTACTAAAAGAATAAGAAAGAGGTATAACATATGAAAGAATTGAGATTACATGGAGAACTGATAGTAACAGGGACAGGAAGTTTAAGTTATCTTGAAAACATTCAATGCAGCAGGGTTTTTATTGTAACCGGAGAGGGTTCCACCTTCAGGAATGGAACGATAGATAAGATCAAGGGATTACTGGATGAAAAGGGCTGCAATTATGAGATATATTCGGGAATAAAGAAAAATCCGGCCACCGGTGAGGTACTGGAGGGAATTAACGCCATGAGGGGCTTTGTCCCGGATACAATACTTGCTGTGGGTGGCGGCTCATCAATTGATGCAGCTAAGGTAATGGCACTTTTTTATGAGTATCCCGGGCTTTCCTTTGATAAAGCACTGAATGAACCGCTGCCTGATACAAGAAAGAAGCTCAAGCTTATTGCAGTGCCTACTACGTCGGGTACAGCAACAGAGGTTACAAAAGTTGCAGTGATAACATTCAAGGACAGCGATTTAAAGATAGGCCTTAAATCCACTGCTTTTATACCGGATATTGCAATACTGGATGCAGGCCTCACATTATCAATGCCGGGAAATGTAGTTGCAGAAACAGGAATGGATGCTATGACCCATGCTGTCGAATGCTACATAAACACAAATCAGGATGACTATGCCGAATGCTTGGCTTCCGGTGCTGTGGAGGGGTTGTTCAAGTATCTGCCGCTCTCTTATGAAAAAGGGTCAATCGAATACCGTGAGAAGGTACACAATTACCAATGTATTGCCGGAAGTGCCTTCGCAAATGTTGGACTGGGAATGGCCCACGGGATTTCCCATGCAATAGGGGGAAGGTTCAATTATGGACATGGACTGTTAAATGCGGTAGTGCTGCCTTATGTACTCCAATTCAACTCGAAGGATAAGCGTGTGCAGGAGAGAATTCAATATCTTGCTTCGAGGGTAGGAGTCGGCAGCTTTATTGATGCAATAAAGGAATTGAATAAAAGACTTTCGATACCGGGTTCCTTCAAGGAAATGGGCATCACTGAGGAAGATTTCAGTCAGAACTTTGGTATTCTGGTAACCAACTCCCTGAAGGGGTCCACAAGAGTAAATCCTGTAAAGGTTTCTCCGGAGGAGATGGAAAGGGTACTTCAATATATATATGACGGAAAGGATATAACTTTTTAAATATTGTAATGTATTGGGCATTATGATAGAATCAATATGAATTGAACAGCAAAATAGTTCAGGTGCTTAGCCGGAGGCAACCCCTCCGGACAGCTTAAAAGGGGAAATGGGTTAAAATCCCATGCGGTCCCGCCACTGTAAAAGGGGAGTAGCCTATATATACCACTGGAGCTTGTGCTCTGGGAAGGTGTAGGTATACGATGAACTCAAGCCAGGAGACCTACCTGAATTTGAAGCTTACCTACGAGAGATAGGGAGGTGCTTATACAGCATTTTTGTTCCTTTTATTTGGTAGAAGGAACTTTTATTTTTTGCGGATATATTGAACGCACAAAAGAATTTATATTGGGCAAAGTGCGAATTCAATAACAATCAAGGAAACATTTTGCGAAATTTGAATTAAGAATGCAAAATGTTTTTCGCAAAATATATTGACTATGTTATATTCCAAAATCACTTAAATGGGGAGTTGTTTAAATGAAAAAGCTGTTAATGATTGCAATTGCATTGATTATGATACTGAGCCTTGCAGGCTGTACCAAGGCTGTGGCACCACCGGAGACACCGCCGGTAGAAAGCGGGGAGTCTGCAGATACGTCGAAGGTCGAAGTGACGGATTTTAAAGGCAGGAATATAGTGCTTGATAAGATTCCTCAGAGGATAGTCTCCTTGTCGCCATCCAATACAGAGATACTTTTTACTCTTGGCGCAGGGGAAAGGGTTGTAGGAGTAACCAGCTACTGTGACTATCCTGAAGAAGCCAGGAAGGTCGAGCAGGTAGGAAC
This sequence comes from Clostridia bacterium BRH_c25, assembly GCA_001515955.1. The sequence goes on from LOES01000239.1 coordinate 10,823, forward strand.
CTTTGATGGGCCGAATATGGAGCTCATAAAGAAGGTGCAGCCTGATGTGGTGCTGGCCGGTTATATACAGGAGGAAGCTGTAAAAGCCCTTGAGAATATGGGCATTACTGTAATTGTTACAGAGGCAGAGAGCTTTGAAGCTATTTACCAGAGTATAGAGCTTATCGGCAGGATAACTGGAACTGAAGCCAAAGCTTACGAAATAACAACCGGTATGAAGAACAAAATCGCAGAGATAGAAGCTAGGACAAAGGATAAGAAAAAGCCCACGGTATTCTATGTTGTATGGGCAGATCCACTTACAACTGCAGGTTCAAAGACTTTCATAAATGATGTAATAAAGGCTGCAGGAGGGATCAATGTTGCTGAAAAGGTTGAGAGCTGGGCAAAATATAGTGCTGAGCAGCTGGTAAAGGATAATCCTGAAATGCTTGTAGCGGCTCTTCATTCTACAGATAAGGGCATGACAAAGGAAGACCTGTCAAAGAACCAGATATTCAGTAAGCTTGAATGCGTTAATCAGGGAAAAGTATATATAATGTCTGATGACAACACAATATCAAGACCGGGGCCAAGGATAATCCAGGGAGTGGAAGAAATGGAGAAAGTATTCTACGGAGAATAGATAATAGATGCGAGATACTAGATACGAGATGCGAGGACTCAGGCAAGGCTTCGGAGGTATACCCAAAGCACGAGGCACGTGGAACGAAACACGAGGCAAAAATATATACTCAACATAGGTATAAAGTGAGGAATGGTTTAAATGGATAACCATATACAGATTGAAAAGCTGAGCTTCAGTTATGATCTTAAAAAAGTTCTGGAGCAGGTTGATATGAATATCAGTAAGGGCAGCTTTTTTTGCCTGGTAGGCCCTAACGGCTCAGGCAAAAGCACCCTTCTCAAAGTCATTTCCTCTGTACTTAAGCCTCAAAAGGGTGTTGTATACCTCGAGGGCAGAGACATCAATCATATGAAGAACAGAGAGAAGGCCAAACTGCTTTCCTTTGTACCGCAGAATACCTCCCTTGAATTTGACTTCAGGGTTTCAGATGTTGTACTTATGGGGAGATACCCGTATGTCAACAAGCTTAGAGGCGAGACCGGTGAGGATATGGAGATTGCTGAGAAGGCCATGGAATATACAAATACGACTCACTTAAAAGACAGAAGCTTTATGGAGCTTTCGGGGGGGGAGCGTCAGAGGGTCATTCTGGCACAAGCATTAGCCCAGGAGCCGGACATACTTATTCTTGACGAGCCCGTATCCCACCTGGACCTTCAGCACCAGGTTGAAATATTGAACCTTATTAAGAAAATGTGTGTTGACAGGAAGCTTACAGCAATTACCGTTCTTCATGACCTCAACATGGCATCTGCATACAGTGACTATATTGTGATGATGAAGGAAGGGAAAATTATGCGGCAGGGGACCCCCTTTGAGACCTTGACTACGTCCAACATCAAGGAAATATTCAGTACTGATGTATATGTTTCGGTCAGTCCTGTAGGTAGTAAGCCATATATATATACCCTTACCAGACCGAATATAGAAAAAAAAGGAGTACGGGTTCATGTAATATGCGGTGGAGGAAGCGGGAGCAGTATCATAGGCACGCTTCACTCCGAGGGCTTTGACCTTAGCAGTGGAGTACTCGCTATTGGGGATCTTGACTGGAAAATCTCCAAGGAGAATGCTGTGAAAATTGCAGAGGAGGTGCCTTTTGTAGGTATATCCGATGAAGCCTATGCAATGAACAGGGAGCTTGCTGCAGAAGCTGATGCAATAGTACTTGCGGGACTGTATATAGGGAAGTCCAATAAAAGAAACCTGGAGCTTCTGCTTGAAGAGGAGCTGGAGGGTAAGCCACTGTTAATACTTGAGGATGAGAGCTTTGCAGAGCGGGATTATACAGGAGGTATTGCACTGCAGCTTTATGAGTGTATAAAAGGCAGGGGTTATGCAATGCTGACAGACAGCAAAAGGCTCGGGGAAGAAATTCTGAAGGTGGTTGAAACCCATGGAGAGAATTAATAAAAAGAGCTGGCCGGTGTTTATCATTCTTGTTGTGCTGCTTGCAGTATCTTTGCTGCTGGCAGCGGCAACCGGGGCTGTAGATATCAGCATAAAGGAAATAATTGAAATACTATCCAAGGGAACGGATACAGTAAATGCCTCCATTCTTATGGATATAAGGCTTCCCAGAATATTGCTGGCGGCTGTCATAGGAGCCGGGCTTGCTGCTGTGGGTGGTGTAATGCAGTCAATATTCAAGAATCCTCTTGTCGATTCTTATACACTGGGGATGTCTTCGGGAGCTGCCCTGGGAGCAGTTATATCAATTATAACAGGCTTGAATGCAAGCGTAATGGGAATAGAGACCACAGGTGTATTTGCATTTATCGGTGCTGTCTTAACATTGTTTTTCGTCTACAGCCTTGCCTATACAAGAAGCAGAATGTCAATTAATTCCCTTCTGCTGGCAGGTGTGGCAGTAAGTTATTTTCTGGCATCGGTGATATCCTTTCTTATGATGCTGAATCACGATAAGATAGAGCATATTGTGTTCTGGACCATGGGCAGCTTATCCATGGCAACCTGGAATGAATTTTACATAGCTTCAATATTCATACTGCCCTCATTGGCAGTGCTGATGTATTATACCAGAGAGCTTAATATTCTTGTGATGGGGGAGGATGCTGCCCATCACCTCGGTATCAATACGGCAGCCTTGAAAAACATACTTCTCATAACCTGTGCTCTTATTGTAGGCATTGTGGTTTCTACAGGCGGTACAATAGCATTTCTGGGTCTGGTAGCACCTCACATTATAAGACTTGTCATAGGTTCCGACAACAAAAGAGTTATACCCTACTCAGCACTTTTAGGTGCAGTATTGCTGGTGCTGTCCGATACGGTTGGAAGGGTGCTTATACAACCGGTGGAAATACCTGTAGGAGTAATGACCTCTATAATGGGCGGCCCATTTTTCATATTTCTCCTTAGAAGGCAGAAGGTAAAGTAGATACGAGACTCGAGATGCGAGATACGAGGAATGTAGGGACGAACAGTGTTCGTCCGCATGGACTTCGAAGAAATACTAAAACCCATTGCCCATTATGATATATAACTCAATACAAAAACCGATTTATGTGATATTATCTTCATGTATGGAAAACGCTAATATATGTTTCGGAGGTAGTATTAATTGAGGAATATTGAAGATATCATAGTAAACAAGGTTGCATTGAATGTGCTTGACCGGGAGAACAACACCACAGTATTGACTGATAAGGAGCTGGAGCTGACCGAAGAGGTGTATGAGTATTTTGAAAGCCATCTATTGAAGATTTTAAAAGATGAAGAAGCCAGGCCGGCATATTTTGGCGAGGAGAAGAATGTAGTAAAGGAGCTGTGCAAGGAGATATTTGAGGACGAGGAACAATTTGTAGATCACAGCAATAAGCTGTCCCAATATCTTTTCAGATGTATCGGAACTGATGAAAAGGAGTCCTCCGGCGATATGGCTGTCTGTCATTTTGACAGCCAGGAGGGGAAGTTTCTGGCTATTCTGAAGCTTAATTTTACTAATTCCTACTGCCATTATATAAAGGATGGAAGCGGCAATCCGATAGTTACTATAGGAGTGAACCGTACAGGACTTCCCGGGCTGAGTCAGAAGGTGTCCAAAGCTGTTGTAATAAGGGAGCCTAAAGATGATAGTGAGTACAATATGCTGGTGTTGGACAAGGATAAAGAGGGGATATTTACAAATTCCTTTCTCAAATGTACCTTTACGAGAGACAGGCGGGAGAATACCAAGATAATAAGCAGAGTATCGGAGCAGTTTGCCAGGAAAGCCTTCAAGGATAATGCCCAGGAGGCGGAACGGTTCAGAACAAGGCTATCTGACCACTTGCGGAATGAAGATAGATTTGATGTACAAAGAGTTGCTGAAGAGAGCTTCAACGACATTATGGTAAAAAATGAATTCAAAGCTGTTATAGCCGGTGAAGGAATAACTGAAAATGATGTACCAATAGACCGGGAATGGGCTGAAAAGAAACTGAAGAGGAAGAGGCTCAAGGTGGACAAGTCCATTGAGCTTTACATAGACAACGAGGTTTATAATGATAAGGATAAATTCCAAATCAAACGGAACGGTGACGGCACAATAGACATAATACTTAAGAATGTAAAAAACTATATTGAACGATAAAAGAACCGCAGCGGCTGCTGCGGTTCTTTGGCTATTTCATTATATCCTTCATGCACCGGATGGTATAGTCGATGTCTTCCTTGGTCACGTCATTGTTTGTGACATATCTCATGAAGCCGCCTTCGACGCCGTTTATCTTTATACCTTTTTCATACAATTCCGTTACAAGCTTATCGGAGCTTATGCCTGTTTCCTCCATATCAAAGAACACCATGTTTATATGGACATCCTCATGGGTAAGCTTTATTCCGGGTATCTCCACCAGGCGTTTTGCCATATACCTTGCATTGTCGTGATCGATATGGAGACGTTTTGACATTTTCTCAAGTGCTATAAGTCCGGCAGCAGCAAGTATGCCTGCTTGCCGCATTCCTCCGCCTAAGAGCTTTCTGTTCTTCCTTGCTCTGTCTATGAAATTCCGGTTGCCTGCAAGCATTGATCCTATAGGAGCACATAAGCCCTTGGAGAGACAGAACATTACAGAGTCGGTATATTGCGTTATCTGTCCCGCATCCACGCCCAGAAACGCTGCAGCATTGAAAAGTCTTGCGCCATCAAGGTGGACAGGTAGGTTATGTTTCTTTGCTATACCGTATATTTCCTTCATTCTTGGAAGGGGTACAACAGTGCCGTTTGATAATGCATTCTCCATGCAGATCAAGCCGGTCTCAGGATAATGTATATCGTTATCACGGATTGCTTTTTCCACAGACTGGGGCTCCATGATACCCTTCTGTCCCGCGACTGTCCTGAGCTGCACACCGGATAGTACTGCGGTGCCTCCCACTTCGTGCTGTACAATGTGACAGTTTTCTTCGGCTATTATTTCATTTCCCCTTCTGGTATGCGTCATTACTGCCAGCTGATTTCCCATGGTGCCGCTGGGAACAAAAAGAGCAGCCTCCTTACCGGCATATTCTGCGGCTTTTTTTTCTAAAAGACAGATAGTCGGGTCATCCCCGTATACATCATCTCCGACAATTGCTTTTGCCATTGCTTCGCGCATCTCATCGGTAGGCTGTGTAACAGTATCACTTCTCAGATCTATATATCTCAACGTTAAAACCTCCATTAATTTTTAATTTAAGAACATTATACAATAATAGATATTAAATGTCATTTTAGATTTTTCGACCATGTTTTTTGATAAGCTGTACAATTTTGAGCTCTATGCGTTCCGGTGTTCTGTATCAGCGTACTGCTTAATATCATTTATTATAATAAATCAATATTTTGGTGCTTTGAAAATTTCAAAGCACCTGAGGGAGTGATGTATAATGTTAATTAACAGGAAAAAGCTTACATATGTTTTTTCGTTCATCTCAATTATAATCTTAAGTGCAGCTTTTTTTTATGTAGGCAAGCTTCCGGCAGCAGTAGGCGCCTTTAAGGAAAATATTGAAGTGGAGAGGGTATCTAAACAACTTTTTGAAGCTTACAATGTGATGGATAATACCTTTCATTTTGAATTGCCTGATTCATGGTATACAAATGAAGTATCCTTTACCGGGGGAGAAGTGTTATATCATATGGACTTCATATCCAAGGACAAAAGAATACATGGTTTGGTTCAAGTATGGAAGCTTTCCAAGCCTTTAAAGCAGTTTGTCGAAGAGTCAAAAAAATCAGCTGTGGGTGTTGTTGATTTCAAGTACTTTGACGTAAAGGAAATAATGACAGATAATAGAAAGGCTTATCTGACGGAATATAGCAGAGCAAACCAGAAGGGCGAATATAACAAGGCTTATGAGGTGTTTGTAGAAGGCCCTTCAAGCAGAATGTACAGGATAAGCTTTTTTGTGCCGGAAAAGGAATGGCGCAACTATTACAAGGTAATTTTTGATAGAATAATATACTCAATAAGAATAAAAAGTTAGTAATCATTTTTACATTTGATATAATAAAAGAGACATTTTGTGTATTATAAAAGGGAAAAATGTTTTTTTGTCGAATGTTTCTAGGGATCATGCTATTTAATAGCATATAAAGAATGTATTTGAACATATTTGGAGGTGATCCACATGTCGATCCATATAGTCCTGTGTGAGGACAAGCAGGTTATATTGAACAATATCAAGACAAGCCTTGAAAAGGTTATAAAACAAAACGGCATTGATGCAAAAATAAGCTTTACGACTGATAATCCCAAAAGGATAATAGAGTACGCCAGACAATATGTTCAAGGTATTAATGCATACTTCCTTGATATAAATCTGGGTACCAATATGAATGGATTAGAATTGGCAAAACAAATCAGAAGTCATGACCCATACTGCTATATCACCTTTGTTACAGGTCACCCGGAGCTGTGCATGACAGTTTTCAAGTATCATATCGAGGCTTTTGAATATCTTATCAAGCCCGTATCTTACCAAGCTCTTGAAGAGTGTATGCTTTCAATAAACAAGCACTACACCAACTATCAGAATTATCAGAAGCATAATAAAGGCGCAATTATTAAAATCAGGTCAGGAAACTGTGATTATACTTTAGAGCTTCACAATATAATATATGTGGAATCGATTAATCAGAAGCTTGTAGTACATACAAGAAATCGAAACATAGAATTCTTCGGATACCTGAAGGATATTATCAACGAACTCAATAAAAGCGGAGAGTACTTCTACCGATGTCACAGGTCATATATAATTAATGTTAATCATGTAAAAGAAGTGAATTATAAGGACTCATACATTATAATGTCCAGTGATGAAAAATGCTATATGTCAAGACAGCAGAAAAGCGAAATAAAGGAAGTACTGGATAGGATGGTACAAGAAAATGCTGATTTTATATAAGATATTTATCAACACAATGGCAATAGTGATCTTCATGTATTTGGCGCAGGCATTGTACAGCTTTCAAAGAGACAGGAAAGTACTATGGAGCTTTATCATAATTACAGCTTTAGGCAATAATTTACTTGTATATATGGACAAGTATATTGGAATGGGCTTGCGTGCTCTGTTAGTACTGCTATTTATGATGCTGATGTCTTATTTTGTGTTGAAGCTCAACATACTACAGTCAATTGTATCAAACATCACCAACATGATTGCCCTTGCTGTTGGTGATTTATCTGCTGTACTTATAATGGTCAATATTTATGGCTATACTCTTGAAGGTATAAAATCAAATATATTGCTGTCTTTAACCTCTGATTTAGTAATATACGGGACAGTAATAATAATCATATTTCTTATAAGACTTGTTAAACAGACTCAGGAAATGACAGACAAGTATAAACGGAGTATAAGTATAAAGACATCACTTTATATGTTTGCAACTTTTATAGTAATTATTGTTAACTATTCAATATATGCATACTTCATGGGAGTGGTAGACAAAAGCATAATACTGATAAATGTTGCAATTATGTGGATGTATCTTATACTAAGCCTCTATATCAATTTTACCAATAGTGCACTGGCATTAAAAGAGCAGCAGTATGACCAGCAGCAGGACTATATCAGAACGATAGACAGCCTGATAAATGATTTCAGAAGACTTAAGCACAGCTATGCCAATACCATATACAGCTTTTACGGGTATATTCAGGAGAATGATTTACAGGGATTAAAGTCCTACTATTCAGAGGTAATGGACGAGACAAAAAAAATGGACAGCAATCTGCTTCTGGCTCTGCAGCGGATAAAGGTATACGCAATATTCGGACTGCTGTGGAACAAGATAAATGAAGCCGAAAGCAGAGGAATAAAAGTGGGGGTCCAGGTCATAAACGAGGTGTATGAAGCGGGGATGAAGCTTACCGATCTCTGCGAGGTGCTTGGGAACTATCTTGACAATGCAATTGACGCGGCAGCGGCTTCGGAGATAAAGAAAATAAATATCAGCCTGACTGATGAGGATGGATACCTGACAATAAAAGTTGAAAATACTTATGAAGGAGTCTTGGATGTGAAGAAAATTCAGCGGAAAGGCTTTTCCACTAAAGGGGACAACCGGGGATTCGGTTTGACAATAACCAATCAGATATTGTCCAGATATGCAAATGTATTGCACAACACATCTGCAGAGGATAACATATTCAAGCAGGAGCTTGTAATAAAAAAATAAGAGCACAATTTTGTGCTCTTATTTTTGGGATTAGTCTGCTTTTATTAGTGATTCCGGCATTTTTGGCTCTCTGAGCAACCATGCATAACATGCCATTGATGATGTACTTGCTATTAACAGAGCCAAGGTACTGATAAGAACCATTAGTGGTTTAAGGAATCTTTTCATTTCTATACCTCTCCTTTATTGTTTATTCTAATACCCACACCGTACATGCTGCCTGCCAGCTTGTAAGTTACGGGCAGTATCAAAACTGATTCAAACAACGTAGCAAAAACTATTATTGAAGAAACCGGTGTACCTCTGTTGTATAGAGCAGCCGCATATAATATCACAACTGTGATGCAGGACATCAGCTTAAGCTTCCTTCGCAATTTACTGCTTGCGATGGGTCTTTCCTCGGTGTCGGCAGGTGCGTATTTCAGTACTGCTGCAAAGCATAGGGCAAATATAAAGCTTATAGCATAAATATTCAAATTCACTGTCATCCCAAGATATATAACACAAGAGAAAAACAATGTGCTTGCAGGAAGGCATGTCCATTCCCGCTTCGCATGAACCCCGGAGGCAAAGGATCTTAATGCACCGAAGCTCACAAATGCTACAAGGAAATATTTGAATACGTTCAGAAGAATTGCCAGAATAAATATAATAATCATCTTGTATGAGTTTGCTATAAATACAGCAATTCCGTAGTTTATTTCAGCAAGCTTCTCTTCTGACAAATCATCCAAGTGTGCTGCGATAACTGTTGTGATTTTTGCGCTCATTCTTTCGGGAAATTCCATAAAATCAATCCTTCATATAAGCAATTGAACTATTATAAGCTCTACTTAAATTCTAGAGATATATGAATAGCAGTACAATAGGCTTTATATGAATTGCCGTAATTAATATATAAAATGTAGAAATTTGCCGAAAAAGCAAAAAAACATACCGTTCACCGTAAATAAACTAGAAAAATGTAGAATAATAGGTTACTCCGTCAGATCCTCAACGGGTATACTCATAACTTCATTATTTGACAACAGCTTTACCTGGGCTGTTGCATCACCTTTAACAACATTCTCAATCCATACCGGTGAATTCTTGTAGGTTACTTCAATGATACCTTTGGAGTTGATTATTTCCTCTGCTCTTTTTATATCCATTACATCACCTCCTTTTCACATATTATGCTGATGAAAAGGAGAATTAATGCGAAAATACGGCTGAATTATTAAAATGGATATATTTTTCTTTTTTGTTTAACATGTAATACATTTTTAGATATTATTTTTGGAATATTAAAATATGTGCAGAATGTGAAAAAAACAGACCTTTTCACACTTCTGTTTTCTTAGTGCGTGTCACACAAAAAATTGTTCTGGAAAGGGATACGATAATGCCTGAAACTGAAAGGGGAAGCCTTGTAATAATAGGCGGAGCAGAGGATAAGAGAGCTGACAAAGCAATACTTAAAGAAGTAATAAAATTAGCAGGGGGTGAAAGCTCACATATAGCCTTGATTACCACAGCGACAAACAGTCCGGAGGAAGCAGGCCTGGAATACAAAAAGCTTTTTGGTGAGCTGGGAGCGGGAAGTGTTATATCAATTAATATCACAGACAGGGAATGTGCAAACAATATTGAGGGCTTGAAGGTTCTCAATGATGCTACCTGCATCTTTTTTGTGGGCGGTGACCAGTTGAGGATTTCAAGTATATTAGGAGGCACTGAAGTTCACAGAATTATAAGAGAGCTGTATGAAGAGGGCAGAGTAATTGCCGGAACCAGCGCAGGAGCTTCTATGATGAGTGAGATAATGGTTGTGGAAGGCAGAGATGAGGAAGCACCAAGAAAATGCACACTTAAAATGGCTCCGGGAATGGATCTTCTGGCAGGTGTGATCATAGACCAGCATTTTAACCAGAGGGGAAGAATTGGAAGATTACTGGCAGCAGTGGCACAAAATCCAAGCATTATTGGAATTGGCATTGATGAAGATACGGCAATGATAGTGAACAAAAACCTTGAGTTCCGGGTCAAAGGCTCTGGAGTAGTAACGGTTGTGGATGGCAGGGATATATCATTTACAAATATATCCGAGCAATATCCGGATGATCCTCTTGCCATAACAAATGTAAAAATCCACATTTTGCCAAAGGACTATGGGTTTAATTTGATAAAAAAACAGGAAATAATAAAAAAGACTTCAAATTAAAATTCTTGTACTAAGGAAGTCTATTTTGAAACTCGCTTACGGGGCATAACAGATTAATGAAGAAAGGATGCCCCTGCTCGTTATAAAAAAGACTTCAAAATAAAAAGAAAGACATTTTTCAAAAAATACAAGGAGGAAGAATTGTGATTATTGTAAGCAGTCATGCTTATCAAGGGAAAAACATTTACAGCTATAAACCTGTGGTGAAGTTGGTAGTTGACTTAGGCAAGCATGCTGACATTCCGACTAGAGACATAGAGGGCTTTAATGATACTCTTCAGGAACTTCTGCCGGGTTTGAGGAAGCACTGCTGTTGCAGGGGGTATGAGGGAGGTTTTCTTGAAAGACTTCGGGAGGGAACATATTTTGCACATGTAATCGAACACATTGCAATTGAACTGCAAGCCAGGCTGGGCTATGATATAAAATATGGAAAGACAAGAGAAACAGGCAAAAAAGGCATTTACAATATTATTTATGGATATGAAAATGAGTATGCGGGCATAGAATCGGGAAAGCTCGCAGTGGAAATCATGGAAGGGATACTGGCAGGCGAGCTGCCGGATGTAAATAGAAGATTGGAAGTAATAAGGAAGGTTTGTATTGCAACGGATTTTGGTGCGAGTACTGCTGCAATTGCAAAAGAAGCAAGGGAAATGGACATACCCATACTGCGAATAGGAGATGGAAGTATTCTGCAGTTGGGGTATGGAAAGCATCAAAAAAGGATTGAGGCAACACTCACAGAGAATGCAAGCTGTGTATCGGTTGATATTGCTTGCAACAAGGAGCTTACAAAAAGCATACTTCATGAGTATGGAATACCTGTTCCGGCAGGAAAGGTAGTCAAGAGTGAGCAGGAAGCCTTGGAATACAGTGAAAAAATAGGATATCCGGTTGTAGTGAAGCCCAATTGCGGAAGTCATGGGAGAGGCGTATCAATAAACCTGAAGAATCCTCAGGAAGTACTGGAGTCTTATAAAATAGCAAAGGAATATGAGGATACTATTCTGGTGGAAAAATATATTAAGGGCAGCTACTATAGAGTGCTGGTAGTAGGAGATAAGGTCGTGGCAGCCTCTCATAGGATATCTGCCCATGTAACTGGTGACGGAACAAGTACGGTAACAGAGCTTATTAATAAAGAAAACAGCAGTCCTTTGCGCGGTGAGGGGCATGAAAAGCCTTTAACAAAGATAAGTATAGACAGAGTAGCAGAGCAGTATCTCAAGAAACAGAACCTGACTCTTGACTATATACCCGGAGAGGGTGAAACAGTATATTTGCGTGAGAACGACAATCTCAGCACAGGTGGTGTTGCAATTGATGTTACTGATGAAGTCCATGAGGAAAACAGGAAAGTGATAGCACAGGCCGTCAGAATAATTGGCTTGGACGTGGCCGGAGTTGATATAAGTACTGTTGATATTTCAAAACCTATAACAGAGGTGGGAGGAGCCATAATTGAAATCAATGCCGCACCGGGAATCAGGATGCATCATTATCCGTACAAAGGCACCTCCAGGAATGTGGCAAAGGCTATAGTTGATATGCTGTTTCCAGAGGGCAGCACCAGCAGAGTGCCTATAGTATCAGTGACGGGAACAAATGGAAAGACAACCACCTCCAGGATGATAGCACATATAATAAGACAGATGGGACGTACTGTGGGGATGACCACTACAAGCGGAATTTATGTAAATGATGAGTTGATCAAATATGGTGACAACACCGGCCCGATAAGTGCAAGGACAATATTGATGGATAAAAGAGTTGAATATGCCGTATTGGAAACTGCCAGAGGAGGAATAGTTAATCGCGGGTTAGGCTATGATATGGCTGATGTTGGCATAGTGACCAATATTACGGAAGACCATCTGGGAATTGATGATATTAATACTCTTGAGGATCTGGCCTATGTAAAGTCTTTAGTTGCAGAAGCAGTCAAAGATACCGGTTATGCAGTTTTGAATGCAGATGACCAATATTGTCTCAGTATGAGAGAAAGGATAAAATCAAATATTATTTTATTCTCTTTGTCAGCTGGAAATGAAGCTGTAAGGAATCATATAGAAAATGGAGGTATGGCCATATACAGTGATGGCAGCACTATCTTTGTGAATAAAGCAGGGGTAGAGCTTCCCTTTATTGAAGCAAAAGCCATCCCTGCCACAATAAATGGAGTATTGAAACACAATATCAGCAATAGTATGGCTGCGATAGCCGGTGCAATAGGGATGGGAATCTCTATCGAAAGTATAATAACGGGACTTTCAACCTTCAGATGTGATAGCGGCACCAACCCTGGAAGGTTCAATATGCATGATGTCAACGGTATAAAGGTGGTATTGGACTATGGACACAATATTGACGGCTACAGAGTAGTAATAGACTCACTGGAACAAATGAAGACCGGCCGTCTGATAGGAGTTATTGGGACCCCCGGAGACAGGACTGATTCAAGTACAATAACAATAGGAAGTATGTGCGGAAATTGCTTTGACCGGATTTATATCAAGGAGGACAAGGACAAAAGAGGACGTGAGCCGGGAGAAGTAGCAGCTCTGCTGGAGAAGGGCTGTAAAATGGGAAGCATCAAGCCTTCGGAAATACTGACAGAACTTGCTGAGGAGAAAGCACTGGAAAAAGCGATTCTGGATGCTGTGCCCGGAGACATTGTCATAGTATTCTTTGAAGAATATCAACTAACCCTTGATGTGGTTGAAAGAATGGCAGTAGAGATGTCAAAGGTTCAGCAGATTATAGCATGATAAGGCAGGGTGAGAAAATGGATAAAAAGAAGGACAAGAAGACCAGTATAGACTCTTTGGAGGCCTTGACAGATGTGGAAATAGACTACCCATTGGTATATAAAGACGGTATTGGTCCCTTGGGTGGACGGAATACTACAGAAGAAAGGTATCCAGTAAGTGAAATGGTAGATGATGAATAATAAGAAAAATTGTTCATGAAATTAATGTGCGAAAAGTACTATATGATTCATAGAAATATAGCACTATATTACTATAGAATAGGACTGGATTTTAGTATATAATAATCTATAAACAACAGAAAAACGACAACATTTTCCAGCATATATCAGATTGTGAAAACTTTTTCACAATTATATTTTCTTAATTGGCATCACGGGAAACAAAACAAATACAATTAGTTTTGTATTGTAATTAAAGCTTGAAAATCAGTATATTCTGTGATATATTCTATAAGCTAAGACGCCTTTATGGTCGGGCAAATGCTGAAAATAGATTAATAAATTCCTTAATATATATTGCATTGAGGTGGATCAAATGGATATACACAGTGGCGATACCTTGGTTTTTGCCGTTGACAACATGACAAAGATATGGACAATATCAAAGGTAGACAACAACATCGTTAAAATTTTTGAAGAAGACGGATCATACAGGCAGATGCCCTATACGTATCTGATAGAAATGTTTGAAAGGGGCTATATTAAAGTTGAAGCCCCGTCAATGGCCTGGTAGTTTAAGAAATAACAACCTATTGCTCTCGGAGCAATAGGTTTTTTGTTTTATGTCGAAAAATGTAGATTCATACTATAATACAGCATTGACGGTTGGGATGCTGTTGCCAAGACGGTGACAAACGGCTGAAGCATAAATGATGCGGATCATCACTGGGGGAAGCCTGCCAGGCTAAATATATATGTCAATAAAGATATTTATGTAGTATAATTTACTAAGTATCTTTTTTTGTTTTGTGGAGGGTCTATGACAGAATACAAGGCTGATTTCAACTCTTATTTAATATTTGCAGTAAGTCTGGCGCTTATAGGGCTATGTATATTGCTGAATGTACCATTGTACTTCGGGTTCGCCGGGGCAGTTGCATTTTCTGCGGCGATGCTTGTGAGACAGGGACACAAGCTCAGGACATTGAATAATATGATGCTTAAGGGGATAAAGGATTGCTCAACATTATTCATTATTATAGTACTAATTGGGGCTACGGTGTCCATTTGGCTGTCATCAGGCATAGTACCTACACTTATGTATTATGGGTTTGAATATATCAAGCATATTAACTATATTCTTGCATGTTTCCTGGTAACAGCGATAATCTCGGTATTAATGGGCACTGCAATTGGTACGGTCAGTACAATAGGGATTGCACTTATAGGAATAGGAAAAGGCTTTGCAATACCTGAGCAGCTTCTCTTAGGTGCAGTGGTATCGGGAGCTTTTGTTGCAGATAGGATTTCGCCGATAGCAGGACTAGTAAACCTTATGCTGAAAACAACGGATTTGAAATACAGGGAGTATGCTAAAAGCATGCTGAATACTATAATACCATCATTAATCATTGCAGCATCGGCATATTACTTTATCGGTAAAGGCTATATGTCGGCAATTGATACGGCAAAGATAGCCATATTCCAGGGGAATATAAGCAGTGCTTTTCTAATCACGCCGGTTTTGCTGCTGCTCCCGCTTGTTGTCATGATAATGGCAGTATGCGGGGTTAAGCCAATAATTAATATGAGCGTTGGGGTTGCCGGAGGATCGATTATAAGCGTATTCCTCCAAAAAAAAGCTGTATCCGAAGTCTTTCAGTACATATTATCAGGTTATAAGTCAGCTACAGGTATTGAAGAGCTTGATAAAATACTGAGAGGCGGGGGAGTGCAGCCTATGATTGAAGTACTTCTGATTGTGGCAGGGGCAGTTGCATTGAGCAGCCTGCTTGAAGGCACAAACATCTTAAATCCTGTAATTGCAAATATTATGGACAGAGCAAAAACCAAAATGTCGCTAATAGTCAGGACGGCAGCTTTCAGCAGTCTGCTTACAATTGCCACCTGCGATCAGACTGCCGGTATCATACTCCTGGGCAGACTTCTCAAGAAAAGATATGAAGAACTGGGGGTAAACAAGCTCATACTGGCCAGAACAATAGCAGATACAGGTACGACTATTGCCCCGCTTATCCCATGGAATGTGAATTCGATATTAATCCTTGCTATTACGGGGGTATCCGCACTGCAATATGCGCCTTATGCAGTTCTATGCTATACAGCGCCGTTGATTGCAGTATTATCCGGCTGCTTTAGAGAAAGAGGAAAAATGCAAAAAAATATAGTTTTCCGGCTATAATAGTGTTTGATACCAGCTAAGACAGATATGCATACCACGAGTCATAGTTTTCTATTGTAAAGCTTGCTAACTTATGGCAGAATTAATATAGAGGCACAATAAGAAAACCTTTTGCAAAATATGAATGAACAATACAAATGGTATTTTCCAAAAGGTATAATAAGGAGGATATGTTAATGAGCGTAAAAATAGTTGCAGACAGCAGCTGCGATCTCAATGAGGATTTGAATAGGGAATTTAGTGTTACACTGATACCTTTTACTCTTAATGTCGGTGATAATATTTATAGGGATGATGAGAGCCTCGACGTAAAACGGATGCTCAAGGAAATGGCGGAATGTCCGACTATACCCAAAACGGCATGTCCTTCACCTAATGATTTTATAAAGGCCTATGAAGGTCCCGAAAGTGTCTTTGCAGTGACAATAAGCTCTAAACTCAGTGCTACATATGAAAGTGCCATGCTGGCTAAAAAAATGGTTCTGGAAAATGTAGAGGATAAATTCATACATGTATTTGACTCCTGCAGTGCTTCTATTGCTGAAACTCTAATTAGTATGAAGATATTTGAACTGGCAAAGAAAAGCTATGATAATCTGCAAATAGTAGAGAAGGTCAATGAATATATAAAGGGCATGAAAACAGTATTCCTCCTTGAATCCTTGGAGAACCTGATGAAAAATGGGAGACTGAGCAAGGTCAAGGGTACTATTGCCACACTTCTCAATATAAAACCAATAATGGGAGCTACTGATGAAGGAGAGATAGAGCTGGTAGAAAGTGTAAGAGGCTATAAACGTGCCTTTGCAAGATTTGTTGAGGTTATTGGGGAGCAGGGAGGTAAGCTGGAGGAGAAGGTTATAGGAATAGCTCACTGCAACTGTCTTGAAAGAGCTGAGGAGTTCAAGCGGGAACTTCTGAAAAGGTACAAATTCAAGGATATAATTATTGTTGAGACTGCAGGTCTCAGCAGTGTGTACGCAAATCAGGGAGGCATAATAGTAGCATTTTAAAGGAGTTTTAAGGGGACTTATAAAGCCCCTTTTTTCGTGTGGAAATATTCGCTAATGCCTGCAAATAGGACATGTTTGTGATATAATAATTCAAGAAGAACATATATGGGGGTATCGATTTTGAAAAGGTACATAACATTATTTGCAGCAGCCTTATTGATTATTTCCGGCATGACCGGTATTTTTGAAGCTGAAGCCGGCAGCAGGAGGCTGCCTTTTGAGGTTGAAGAATTTTCTGATGTGCCGCAGAATCACTGGGCTTACGAATCAATCCACTATTTCAGATATTTGAATATTACCCAGGGAATAGACGGCAACAAGTTCGGTTTGGGACAGCCTGTGAAAAAGAGTGAATTCATTACAATGCTGGTAAGGCTTATGGGGTGGGAACCGGTTGCAACAGAAAGCGACAGCTTTTCAGATGTAAGCAAGGACAAATGGTATCATTCCTACGTTGAGACAGCAGTGGCCCATGGAGCTGTATTGAAGGGGACAGGCAGCTTCAGCCCGGACAAGGATATAACAAGGCTGGAAATAGCAGAGGCAATAGTGAGGACCCTTGGATATGGCGAGCTGGCTGGGCAGCTTAAGTACCTTCCAAGTGAGTTTGCGGATGTCACGGATGGTGCGGAATATACGAACATTGTAAAGGACTTTGGTATTTCCAATGGGACTGATGGAGTCAGCTTCCTGCCGGAAAGCACTGCAAAGAGAGAAGAAGCCGTAGCAATGCTCATCAGGATGTATCAGAGACTGAATTCAAAGGTTGAAGAGCTGCATGCCTTCTATGCCATAAAATCCTATGAACAGGCAGGCATGATACAGGATATGAACTCTGTGAGCTTTGGCTGGAGCAGGCTGGAATATGATAAGAACAGCAATAAGCTTTTTGTAGCGGTTGCTAAAAATGGGAAAAGCGATTTTTTCATCCCTGATGGTTATTCAGAGCCTATAAATATTGCCAAGGGAAACAACTTGCCTATACAGCTCAACCTTTTTGCTTCCAATGAAACAAAGATCCAAAATCCATCGGTTGGGGAGCAGCTGGGAATAGTTGAGTACTTGCTTACAGACACTGATGCTCAGGCTGAGGTTATTTTACAGGTTGTTCAGGCCTTGAGCAATACTCCGGTTGAAAGCGGTACAATCTCTTTCGATGGTATAGTTGTTGATTTTGAAAACTTAAGAGGAGAGAAGCTCAAAAAGCTCTACAATGAATTTCTGGCAAAGCTGAAGACTGAGCTTGTAAAATATGACAAGAAGCTTTATGTGGCAGTGCATCCTAAAAGAGGCGGCGGACATACATATTACGACGGATATGACTATAGAACCATAGGTGATATAGCAGACAAGGTCATACTTATGGCCCATGATTATAACGCAATAAGCCTCACAGAAAGTGAAATGGCTATAGGTTATAATGACACGCCCCTTACACCGATAAATGAGATATATTATGCTCTAAAGGCAATAGCGGACAAGGAAACGGGAGTAGCCGATCTGAGCAAGGTATGGCTTCAATTATCCTTTGATACTGTCCAATGGAAAATGGCTGAAGGAAAGGTCATTAACCGGAATGCCTTTCGACCTTCATATGTACAGCTCAGAGACCGTATGACAAAGAATGAACCAGGCTCGGATTTGAAAGCAAGGTACTCTGAGAAGCTTCAAAACCCTTGGCTGACATATTATAACAACAGCGACGGCACTAATAACATCATATGGTATGAGGACAGCAGAAGCATCAGTGCCAAGATAGAACTGGCAAAACTGTTCGGCATCAATGGGGTATCCCTCTGGAGGTTGGGCAATATTCCTGACTTTGAAGAGTCTGAGGGCAGCGGAGTGGAACTCAATGTATGGCAAACAATCAAAAAGCAAATGGAATAGTATAAAATGGGACTAATAGTGCTTTAGTCCCATTTTTACATTTTACCCCAAAATAGTGGAATAACTTACGTATTTATATAAAAAAGATTAGGAGTGATAAACATGAAAAATACCAATAAAATAATAGCTATGGTCTTTGTGCTCGTGTTTATGTTTACAGTAGTTATGTCATCGGCAGTTTTTGCCGCTCCGGGTAATGACAAGGCAAATGGTAAGGATAATGCTATAGAAACAGAGAAGGTAAAAGGCAGTGACAAAGCAAATGAGCCTGACAGGGAAGAAAAAACAAAGGTAAAGGAAACAGAAGAAAACAACACTGCAGAAACCGATGACAGCACAGTGGAGACTGATGAAAGTACGGTAGAAGAAGAGAAGGCTGTCAAGGAAAAGGACAAGGTTATGGAGCAAAAAAAGGTACTGATGAAGCAGCTTATTGAAGTAAGAAAGTCGGGGGATACAGAAGCTGAAGCACAGCTTCTGGCTCAGGTAAATGAGTACAAGGAGCAGCTAAGGCTAATGGTAAGGAACAGATATACGGAAGAAGAAATGGCACAGCTTGAGCAAGCAGCAGAAGACATCGAAGCTGCAGATCCTACTCTCGAAGTATTGCCTGTAGAAATGATCATATCAAAGGGCAAAAGCCTAAAGCTGGATATACCTCCGGTTATAAAGGACGGGAAGGTATTAGTGCCTATAAGGACTTTCTCACAGGCCTATGGAGCAGAAGTCCAGTGGGATCAAGAAGAGCATGCTATTACTATAATCAAAGACGATATTGAGATAGTTCTGAAAACAGACAGCAGCATAGTATTTGTAAATGGTATAGAAACTGATTTGGGAATTCCCGTTACAGGAATAAACGGAAGGAATGTTATGCCTGTCGGCTTCCTGGCAGAAAAGCTCGGACTTAAGGTGGAAGTTGACGAAGATGGTACGGTAGAAGTTGACGATGAAGAAGATGCTGACGAGGAAGACGAAACTGCTGATACAAATACAGAAAACTAAACCATAATATCACATAATTGGAATTCCTATTAAGTTGCGGGGACTGAATGTGAAATTCAGTCCTTTGCTATGGTTGGTTTTGAAACTTTTTCCATGCTTGTTCGTCTAATAATATGAGGTGAAATAATGAAAAGGTTGTTATCAGTATTTTTGATAGTGCTGCTGCTAGCTGGATGTTCGCAAAAGCCAAAACAAGTGGAGCAGCCTGCACCCGAGCCTGCCAAGCCTCCGGTAGAGGAGAATATTGCAGTTGAAAATCCACCTGCTGTAGAGGAAAAAGAGAGCAACCTCTTCGATGCAAGAAAGTCAAAGGTGGGAGACAAGGTGGCAGGGCTTAGGATAACAAAGGTTGAAGTACATAATGCCAGTGATGAGGATTACGACGCTTATGTGGACTTTGAGGGTGAAGTGACAGTAAGCGGCACCTTCAAACACAATCTTGATGATGAATTCTTAGACCATGAGATAAGCTTTCGGGTTGACGAGGAATGGGCTTCGAAGCTTCCGATGCTGGCTCATGACCAGAGGTACGTGTGGTTCATGTTCATGAATCATGATGATGCTGAAAAGGCATTGGGTGCTCCCGGTACAGAGGGGAAAGCGACTGTAACAATAAAAAATTATAGTATAAAATATGCCCACACAGAAATATGGAATACAGCTGACCTGGTAAAGGCAGAAAAGAAATAGACTCGAGCGGTTCACTTTGAACCGCTCGATTTTCATATATTATCTTTTTTGTATCATCAATTCCCTGTTTTTTTCATTGTAGTTGTTTATAAGTATAGCTAATTCAACTATCTAAACAACTTTGGATAATCGGTCGCACCATGAACTACTCGATAGACATAAATCGTGTCGTCAATTAGTCGGTAAACACAAATGTATTCGCCACATACCAGCTTGCGGTATCCTTTCTTTTGCAAAACAGAGTCTGAATGCTCAGTACCCATCAATGGATACTCGCCAAACTTTTCAATAGAGTCAAGCAACTTGTCGGTAATTTTTTCCGCTGAAATTGGACCAACTGCAAGCAAGTGGTAATCCGCAATTTGGTCAATGTCGTTTAAGGCGGGAGTAAGAATTTCAACCTTAACCTTAGGCATGAGAATACTTTTCCTTTAAACGATTTCTCACTTCAGTCACGGTATAGGTTGGCTCTCCAGAAAGGCGTGAAAACTCGGCCTCCAAAACCTTTGCGCGGTGTTCAAGCATTCTTTCTCTCTGCTCGAATGCGTCAATGCTCATAACCACTACATCGCCTTCACCATTTTTTGTAATATAAATCGGCTCAGCAGTCTGATGAGCCAAATTAGAAATCATACTATAGTCATTGCGCAGAGCCGTAGAAGATTTTATCTGCATAATATATCCCTCCAATACTATTATTCTGCTATTATTATACGATAATTCTATCAGAATATCCATAAAAATTTGAAATTCTATGCAAATTATTTTATCACATTGTCACCTTCCAACCCGCTATGACTTCGATGAGGTTTCTTCCAAATCACTGCATAAGTCGTCACTGCCGTCAGTCGCTGCCAGTTGCATGCTCAGTCTGGCGACTCGGAAAAGACACTCGACAACGGGTGCCTTTTTGGTTTGTTTTTTCCTAATTGAGAGGTAATAATTTAGAATTAATACGGTTTACAGAGGTGTGTTCATATCGATATAACCGATATAGAAATAGATTATCGGTAAAGATAATCTATAAAGATGACCCTTCATTGACTATTTAATTATGCAACAAACATGAAAGAGGGCACTGATAAAATTTGGATTTCAGGAATAGAATATCTGAAGGATGGAATAGATATTTATAAAACCATTGGCATTGTAAATAAAAAGGAAAGAGAACTGGTGCTTCACGCTGATTCATATATTGAGCTTCAGCAATTGAAGAATGAAAGTGATGGTAAATTGTATGAATGTGCTTTCAAATATGAATTCTTTGATAAGATACTCTATAAAGGCAATCTTGTTATTTTAGCCAAGATAGTTATTCATGAATTATATGAGGTGCAGGAATGACCGAAGAATAGATGTACATAAAAAAACTTAAGAATAGAAGGAGGGGGATGTATTTTCACCCTTCTTTGTTGTTTCATGGGTGGTATCATCCGCTTCATTACTTAGCTTTCTTATGTCTGGATTCAACAACTTCAAGCCGTTTATCCTGACTATTAATAGACATAGCAAGTATATCAATCTTGTTTTCAATACTTTCTAACCTTTCGGTGTGCTCTCCCAGCTTAACTGTATTGTCGCCGGCTCTTTCATGTACTGCCTGAAGCTTTGTCTTAATGTCATGCTCCAGGATTGTTTCAATCTTCTTTTGCCCAGATTCTAAACTATCAAGGCGTTGGGTTACTTGCTCAAAGCGTTGATTCGTTTCTTTTCTGCCTTCCTGAACTTCGGTATAAAGCCGTGCTAACAGATCATAGACCTTGTCAATATCACTCATGGGTTGCTTCCTCCTTGATATGTTACTCAAGATTGAGTATAGTTTACCACAAAACGGAAGGAATTAGAAGTAGAAAGTGATTGTAGTGGGGTATAAGTATTTAGGTCTGCCTCTCTTTTATGTAGCAATATAATCCCCAAAACAATTTATGTAAATTGATGTTGGATACCATAGAACCCAGTAATATCAATGGAGCTGGAGATGGGACTCGAACCCAC
The DNA here is from genome assembly GCA_001515955.1 of Clostridia bacterium BRH_c25. The sequence goes on from LOES01000239.1 coordinate 33,054, forward strand.
GACCTGAGCATTACGAATGCTCTGCTCTACCGACTGAGCTACTCCAGCATTTATCTATAGCTGCCTGTTATCTGAGATTCCTTTTTGTTTTTGCAGGCATAGGAATCAAAAGCTCTGTAAGTACAAAACCTGCAATAATAGGTAAGGCGATATAGAACCATACATCAGATTTTTTTGCAAGCTTGAGAATAATTGCTTCAACTAGAAGGACTCCACCCCAAATAAGTGAGTTTTTCGCGGTTTTATCCATATATGTACCTCCTGCTGTTCTTGCTCATAATGAATGCAAGTTACTAGTATATTCTAACATTTATTATAACAAAAAAACATGCCCCATACACAAATTTTTGTATTTAACCTAAAGTGTGCTGTGATTTATATTAATATGAATTTTATTGACAAATTGTTAAATACTAATTATTAAGGGGAAAATGTGAGTCAAGGGAAGCATAAATCAAATGCTATTGAATGGAGTGATATATTTGAAAGGTTATCATAAATACACACTTTACACTATCTTGCTAACAGTAAGTGTAATATGCGTGGCTGCAGGGCTGGTATCCTGCACCCCGAAAGCTCAGAGTCCAGCTGCAAACAAGCCTGCCCCTCAGACGACACCGGTGCCAACCATTACACCGACACCAACACCAACACTTACACCGACTCTAACCCCAACTCCTACACCTGAGGAAGAGTCATTGTTGGATTTTTATCCTCTAAAGGAAGGCAACATGTGGGAATATGAGGGTGAAGGAATGGAATATGCTTCTTTTGTACAGAAGGTGGTATTCAGCTCGGGCAACAGATATCAGGTTACAGTTGACAACGGGGGTACGGTGATGGCTAATGTTTTGGAGGTGAGAAAGGACAGCATTGTCAACACCTATAGGTCGGGGGAGGTTTACAATAATGAGAACATGTTAGGCAAGCCCAGCAATATGAACATAATACTGCTGCAAACCCCAATTAAGAAAGGAAACTTCTGGATAAGTGAGGAAAACCATTATGAGATCATGGATACAGCAGCTGCTGTTACAGTGCCTGCAGGGGAGTTCAAGGACTGTATTGCAGTGAGAGAAACCTTTAAGGATCAGACCTCGAACATGGTTTTTTACTATAAAAAGGGAGTTGGCATGGTTCAATCTGAGTTCAGGACGGATATGGGAGATTTGATCACATCAAAGTTGAAAAGATACGAATTAAAATGAAAGTAGACTCCTATATTGAGGAGTCTTCTTTCATTGCTGCTGTTTTAACTATGCTCTTGGTTTTTGAAAGCTGTACAAGCAGCACTCCTGCAAGTATGATAACTGTTGAAAACAATATGGTAATCGTAAAAGGCTCTCCAAGTATCAGGGTACCCAGAAGGAATGCCACGGGCGGATTTACATAGGCATAGGTGCCGGCTTTTGCTGCAGGCCATTTTTGCAATATATATATGTAAGAGGAATAGCCGATCAAGGACCCAAAAACAATCAGGTAAAGCAATGCACCGATTCCTTTTGCTGAGAAGCTAACCCTGGAAAACTCTCCCAGGGATGCTCCTACGATTAATAAGCCAATTCCGCCTGCCAGCATTTGAATGCCGATATTTGATACGACAGAACCGGTTGGTGTAAAGCCTTTTGAATATACTGAGCCGGTTGCCCATAAAAAAGCCGCCAATAGAATTACTGCTGTGACTTTGATATCGACACTTCCTCCACCGGAGGTTGAAAGCACCAGTAAAGCAACTCCTGAAAACCCAATAAGCAGACCAAGCCAACCTTTGAAATCTATCCTGGGTCTTCCCGGTATAAAAAGCTCAATTATTGCCATAAAGAGAGGTATCGTAGCGACCAGCAAGGATGTGACTCCCGAATGAGCCCACTGCTCCGCCCATACAATCAGACCATTGCCTCCCAGCAGCAGAAACAAACCTACTATAGACTGATCTCTGATGCTTTTCAGATTAGCCGGAAATTCCAGACCCCTGAGCCGGGCATAAAGCAGCATTAGTGCACCTGCTGTAACAAATCTTATTCCGGCAAAAAGCTCCGGGGGGAATGCACTGACACCGATCCTTATTGCAATATACGTAGAGCCCCATAGTATGCAAACTGCTATATATGCGGCTATAACCTTCGATTCTTCATTCTTAAAAAGCATTGGATAAAACCTCCCGAACTCTCTCCAACAATAATGTACCAGGTTAAATGTCATAGGATTATTATAATGCATGATATGAGCTGTTGTAAACTGGAAAAGGCCTTTGCCTGATCTGCTGCTGCGGCAAAAAACCATTGACACAACATCATAATGGGGCTATTATAATGTTGTATGTAAGAGATTTACTTTACATGCGCCAATAATTTCATATAATATTGTCCGCTAGGGGAGCTTTATGCTGAGATAGCACGCTGCGCTTAAATAAGTACAGGTGCTGACCCTTTGAACCTGTCTGGTTAATTCTAACGGAGGGAAGCGGTTGTGATTAGTAGATAATCTGACCGTAACTTTTGCTTACGGTCTTTTTGTTTTAAATGCAAGTCGCATTATGTAGAGTGGATAAGGTCGCGGGATAATATTCAAAGGGAGGATTTTTATGGGAAGGACATCAACAAGAATGCTTACGGAAGCGGGTATTATGATAGCAGCTGCCCAGATACTGAGCTATGTAAAAATTTATGAGGCTCCATATGGGGGCTCGGTTACTGCAGGAAGCATGGTACCTATTATATTGTTTTCTTTAAGGTGGGGATTGAAATCCGGATTGCTCGCAGGTACCGCCTATGGGATTCTGCAGTTATTGATAGGCGGTGAGGTATATACACTTCACATAGCATCCGTACTGTTTGACTATCTGATTGCTTTTGGACTGCTTGGCCTGGCAGGGGTATTCCAAAGCAGCACAAAGGGTATGCTAATGGGTACCTGTCTGGGTGTTTTCGGAAGATTTATATGCCATGTTATTTCAGGAGTGGTAGTATGGGCCTCATACGCGCCTGAGGGCATGAATCCATTAGTTTATTCGGTATTGTATAACGGCTCCTATCTTTTGCCGGAGCTTGTAATTACTATGGTTATTGTAAGAATACTTTATAAGCCGCTGATGAAGAATTTGGGACAAAGGGCATAATAGACAAAAATCTCTACTCGCAGGAGTAGAGATTTTTATTTGGGGCAATTAGCATTTTCTGTTATAATAGTATTGTTTAATTTGAAATTTTGTAATAAGGATGGGTTAGTGATGAAAAAGATATTTGCAGTTCTGACAGTCCTTATACTGGTGCTTTCGGGCTGCAGTGGGGATGCTCAGAAAAATGAAGCTTTACCGGGGGATATAAACCCAAAAGAGGAAAGGCTTGTAAAGGAGTTTATGGGTACTGTGAATATATTTCACCGGGCTGAAGACAATCTGCTGCTCAGTACTGAGGAGGAGGAGCTTTACAAGTACTACGACGTAGACGTAAGCTCTACTGAGATAAAAGACAGCCAATTAACAGAGCTGTCAGATATGTATATTTATCAGGAGCCTATTGGGAACAGGGGCATTATTGTGGTTGAGGAGCTGGACTACAAAAACACATTGAAGTTCATAAGTAAGGATAATGCAGAAAAGGTTATAGCAGAGGATATTGGCTTAACTAATGCGATAAATATTTCAATAGCTCCAAAGGCTGGGAAGCTTGCTTACACATCACTCCTTGAGGGTAGTGATATTTACGGTATTTACATTTATGACATGGAAGCTTCAAAGAATCTAAAGATTATGGAGATCAAAAGTGATGGACTTATAGAAGGCTTCAACTATCTTGTTAACTGGTCGAAAGATGAGAGCAATGTCATAATACAGGATAAATACATATATGATACTAATAGCGGGTTGCAGAAGGGAGAGCTTAAGTCAGCATACTCCCAGTGGTCTGACACAGGCTCTAAAATTGCTTTTGTACTGGAAGACGGAGCACAGCAGTGGCTTAATACAACAGATTTTCATATCTATCCGGGAAAGAAAGTGTGCGTCTACGACATTTCAAAGGGAAGCTATGAGGAGGTTTTCAAAATCGACGGAGACGAATATGTTTTCAGCGGTATAACCTGGGATGGAAAAGACAGCAGGCTGGCTTTCTCAGGTATAAAAGTAAAGGATATGAACCAGCCTGATTGGTATATGAAGCTTAACTACAGTTCATTATATATTGTGGAGCTGGAGGACAATAAGAGTAAAAGACTGGAGACTAATGTGGATGCAAGCGATGGAACAATGATTGAGCTTGCAAATCTCAAATTTACTGAGGAGGGGAATCTGCTCAGCTTTACAGTAGGGAATTATGAAGAAAGCAGCCTTCATATAGTAAATACAAAAACACTGGAAGTAAAGACCATCGAAAATGCTGAATATCTTCATTGGATTGATGAGGAAAGTTATGCAATATCAGCGGGACAGGACACCATGTATTTTGGCAAGGATAATTCAATAATGAGTATAGATGAAAAGCTGGAGGAAAATATTATATATACATCAAAAACCAGGTTGGACGACTTCTACTTGTCCAAGGACGGAAAAGGAATATTGATTTTTGAGCTTCAGGATAATGTGCATATTGTAAGATATATCGGGGAATAGAATAGCATGGAGTGAGGTGTCTGTATGTACGATAATATAACAAAAGAGACCATGGTGAAGATTCATTTAGGATGTAAAATCGAAGATGTTGCCAGTACGGTAATTCTCACGCCCATATGGAGCCTGGAAGGCTTCAAGGATAAGGCAGATGCTGTATTGGCAGAGTTTGCAGGTTGGTATAAGGGCGTCACTTTGGCAGTCAATAATAAAAATGTAACAGTAATAAGCAGCGGAATAGGGTCTCCGATGTCCGGGGACTGCGCTTTGGCTTTAAGCTATACCGACTGTGAAAATGTCATATTTTCCGGTTCTGCAGGAGCAGTCAATAAGAATTATAATATCGGGGATATGCTCGCTGTTAGCGAAGCCGTTATTGGAGAGGGGTTTTCACGCTATCACGGTGAAGACATAAGAAAAGACTGCTTCGGGAAGCTGGTGTCGGGAGATAAGCAAACAGCACAAGTACTTATGAATACTATCAGAAAGTATGAAAGTGGGTATGGGGTTAATTGCCGTGAGGGAAGAATATTTTCAATAGACTCAATATTAGGTGAGAGAAAGGATACCTTTGATTATATCCGGGAAAAAGGCTGCGATGCAGTTGAAATGGAGGTGTCGGCGGTATTCACCGCATGCAGGCGGGGTGGTAAGAAGGCTGCTGCCTTGATACTTATCAGTGATCAGCCTCTTAAGTACAGGAATTTATTTGAGGGGATAACTGAAATTGATATAAAGAGATATAATGAGATTAAGAATGATTTGCCAGGAATACTGCTGGAAGCCGCTGCCGGTTTTCAGTAAAGAAAAAGCGGAGGTGCTGAATATGAAATTAGTCAGGTTTGAAAGTCACGGGGCTGTAAGCTATGGTTTGGTAGAAGAAAATATGGTGTATAGGATCGAGGGGGATATTTTTAGTGAGTACAAGGTGACTGAAGAGAAGTTTGAGCTGCCGGAAGTAAAATTACTGGCCCCATGCAAGCCTTCGAAGATAGTCGCTGTGGGTATAAATTACAGGGATCATGCAACTGAAATGGAGCATGACCTGCCTGAGGATCCGGTGCTTTTTATAAAGCCGCCAACTACAGTTATTGGTCCTGAGGATAAAATAATAATCCCTCAAATGTCGCAGAGGGTTGACTACGAAGCTGAGCTTGCCCTGGTAATAGGAAAGCAGGTAAAAAACGTTGAACCGGCGGAAGCTTTACAATATGTACTTGGCGCAACCTGCTTCAATGATGTTACTGCCAGGGATCTGCAGAAAAAGGACATACAGTGGACTCGCGCAAAATCCTTTGATACCTTTGCACCTATGGGACCCTTCATTGTAACTGATGCAGATTATAACAACATAGAAATTGAGCTTGTGCTTAACGGTGAAACGAAGCAAAAATCAAACACATCATATTTTATGGTCAAATCCCATGAAATTGTCAGCTATGTATCGCAGATAATGACATTGTATCCTGGTGACGTTATAGCAACCGGAACACCATCAGGAGTTGGACCCATGCTAAAGGGGGATGTTGTGGAGGTAAGACTGCAGGGTATAGGAATACTGAGAAATTATATTGCATAGCTGCCTGATTTTTGAATATTATTCCGCCTCATGAGCAAAATACTTGTGAGGTGATTGTAGGTAAAGAAGTGCCATACATGGGCGCTTTTTTTTTTTGCAATGCAAATTGACACACAGAGTAAATTATATTGAGTATTGTGAATTCAGTAATATTGCGGTAATGTCTACAAAAAACACATAAATGTCTGAAAATTAAGAACGTTTGTACTTGCATAGAGTACAATGCATAAAATATGTATGTAAATTTTGCACAAAACTATTTTTTTTCAAAAAAATAGATGATATAATAGTATTTGAATAGCAATAATGAACCTTAAGAATTAATTTAATAGAGTAAAAAAGTGGGAGGATTTACATGAAAAAAATATTAATTACCGGAGCTTTGGGACAAATTGGGACAGAGCTTACTACTTACTTGAGAAAGCAGTACGGAAATGATAATGTTATTATTAGCGATATTAGCAAGCATGGAAATGGCAGCTTTTTTGAGGCTGGCCCCTTTGAGCAGCTTAATGTTGTGGATGCGGAAGAGGTTGCCGGAGTATGTAAAAAGTACGGAATAAACCAGATCATACATTTAGCAGCCATCCTTTCAGCAAAAGCTGAAAACAATCCACAGGCAGCATATACTATTAATATGAACGGAACATACAATGTTCTTGAGGTGGCAAGAGAGATGGGCATAGCAGTATTTACACCCAGCTCGATAGCAGCTTTTGGTGCAGGCACTCCGGCTGACAATACTCCACAGGATACTATTCAGAGACCTTCAACTATGTATGGGGTAACAAAGGTTGCAGGAGAGCTTCTTTGTGACTACTATTTCAGAAAATACGGAGTGGATACAAGAGGAGTAAGGTTCCCGGGAATCATATCATATGCTGCACTTCCTGGCGGCGGAACTACAGACTATGCTGTACATATATACTATGAAGCACTGAAGAACAGGAAATATACATCCTTTATAGGAGCCGGAACGTATATGGATATGATGTACATGCCTGATGCCATCAAGGCAATACATGACCTTATGGAAGCAAATCCTGACAGGCTCGAGCACAGAAATGCATTCAACGTGACTGCAATGAGCTTTGATCCCGACATGCTTGCTGTTGAAATAAAGAAGCATATTCCAGAGTTTGTACTGACATACGATGTTGACCCTGTGAGACAGGCTATAGCAAACAGCTGGCCCAACTCCCTGGATGATAGTGCTGCAAGGAAGGAATGGGGATGGGACCCCAAGTATGACATGGCATCAATGACAAAGGACATGCTTGAAAAGTTAGCTGTAAAGCTAAATATTAAATAGAAAACAAATATAAATACGGTGTTTTGGAAAAAGATTATATAATTCCAAATTCACCTAACAGGAGGTAAAAAAATGGGTTTGCATGATCTGGACTTTATTACCCAAAGACTGAATGAACTCAAGGAGCAGGGTGTATACAGGAAGCTGCCTGTATTGGGGAGCCCGTCAGGCCCAAGAAGTGTAATCAATGGCAGGAATGTAATAAATCTTTCTTCCAATAACTATCTGGGCTTGGCAAATCACCCGAGACTCAGGGAAGCAGGCAAAAAGGCAATTGACAAATGGGGCATGGGCGCAGGTGCGGTAAGAACAATCATAGGGACTATGGCCATACATGAAGAACTGGAAGAGAAGCTTGCAAAGTTCAAGCATGTAGAAGCAGTTCTGGTATTCCAGTCCGGCTTTACTGCAAATGCTGCGGCTATTCCTGGAATAGTTGACAAGGGCGATGTAGTTATAAGTGATGAGCTTAACCACGCTTCAATTATCGACGGCTGCAGACTCAGCAAGGCTGCTGTTGTAAGATTCAAGCACAGCGATATGGCTGATCTTGAAAGAGTGATCAATGAAGTCAAAGACAAATACAATATAAAGATGATAATTACTGACGGCGTTTTCAGCATGGACGGTGATATAGCAAAGCTTCCTGAAATTGTTGAACTTGCAGAAAAATACGACTGTCTCACCTATGTTGACGATGCACATTCCAGCGGAGTTCTTGGAACCAATGGACAGGGTTCTGCCCACCATTTCGGACTGAGCGACAGAGTTGACGTGCAGATAGGAACTCTTTCAAAGGCTATAGGCGTTGTTGGCGGATATGTAGCCGGCAGAAGCAACCTTATAGACTGGTTGAATCACAGAGGCAGGCCATTCCTCTTCAGTACTGCAGCTCCACCGGCAGTAGCAGCAGCTTGTATTGAAGCAATTAATATATTGTCGGAAAGCAGAGAACTCACAGACAGAATGTGGGAAAATGCAAATTACTTCAAGAAGAAACTAAATGAACTTGGCTTCAACACAGGTAAGAGTGAAACGCCGATCACTCCTGTAATAGCAGGGGATGATAAGAAAGCTGTTGAGCTGAGCAAGAGGCTGTTTGAAGAAGGTGTATTTGCGCAGAGCATAGTGTTTCCAACAGTTGCAAAAGGAGCGGCTAGGGTAAGGACAATTGTTACAGCGGCTCATACAAAAGAAGATCTGGATGAAGCAGTTGCAGCTTTCGCAAAGGTCGGAAGAGAGCTTGGATTGATAAAGTAATAAAAAAGCACCGAAAGGTGCTTTTTTATTACTTAAGCTCCAATATCTATTGGAGCGCTGAAACATTTGCCAACTTTATTACGTCACTATTCATGATATAATTAATTAGAAAGTTTGGGGAAGAGGTGTAAATGTGAAGAAATATCTTCTAATTATAGCAGCAGCTTTTATAATCGCAGTAATATCGGGAATATATATTTTTCCACAGCTTTGGACAACCACCCAATATACTCCTAACGAAGTACACTTTGTTGTTGAGGGAAGCATTGTCAAGGAAGACTATTCGCTGCTTTTAGAAAATGGACAGCTTTTATTTCCTATCGAAGCAGTACGGAAATACATCGATCCCAAGGTGCATTGGGATGAAAATGCAAGCAAGGTGGTTTTTACGACCAAGGATAAGGTGCTTATAATGAAGACTGGAAAACTCACTGCAATGGTAAATTCCCGTCCTGTTGATGTTAATATTCCGGTAAGACTGGTCGAGGGCAAGCCTTATATACCGATTCAGGTGCTTGACACCATGTTTGGAATAGAGCTTCAATGGATTGAGAAAAATAATGTTGCTATACTTGATTATAAGAAGAATACTGTTCAGGTTGCGGTGGTTCAGAAAGACAACAGGATTATGAGGCTTGAACCTGCCTTATGGTCTCCTGCAGTTAAAAAGGATATCGACAAAGGGGAAATTCTAAGGATTTTTGGGGAGCATGAAAAATGGTACAAGGTGCGAAGTGAGGACGGGTTCATAGGATACATCGAGAGGAAGCATGTCAAGACTGAGCTTATAGCTTCCGGAACGGACATAACTGAGCCTTCAGACAGCAGTGTGGCCTGGAAGCCGGAGCAGGGCAAGATAAATATGACGTGGGAATATGTAGGAAGTAAGAATCCTGATATTTCGGGACTGAAAAGCATTAATGGTCTTGATGTGGTATCTCCTACCTGGTTCAATATAGTGGACAAGCAGGGAACCGTAGTCAACAAGGCTGATAATGGTTATGTGAAATGGGCTCACAATAACGGTTATAAAGTGTGGGCACTTGTAGGAAACGGGTCTGACCCGGAGGTCACTCATGGATTTCTCAATAATACAGATACAAGAGAGAAGATATATCAGCAGCTGCTGATATATGCGGAGCTTTATGGACTTGACGGAATCAATATAGATTTTGAAAATATATACTTGAAGGACAAAGACATGCTTACCCAATTCATGAGAGAGCTTACGCCTCTATTAAAAGAACAGGGACTTGTGGTCTCCATAGATGTAACCTTCAGATCTGCAAGCGAGAACTGGTCCATGTGCTATGACCGGGAGGCTTTGGCCGGAATAGTGGATTATATTGCTGTAATGGCTTATGACCAGCATTGGGCAGCAAGTCCTGTGGCAGGGTCGGTAGCAGAGTTTGGATGGGTTGAAAGCAATCTCAAAAGGATACTTGAGCAGGTGCCTAATGAAAAGGTTCTTCTGGGGCTTCCTTTCTACACAAGGGTATGGAAGGAAGAAACAGTCAACGGTAAGGTGAAGGTGTCTTCTTCGGCTGTATCCATGGGTTCGGTGGAAAAGATACTGTCGGAAAGGAAGCCTGAAGTCGTATGGGATGAAGAAAGCGGCCAGCACTATGTCGAGTATAAGGTGGGCAAGGTCACACATAAAATATGGATAGAGGATGAGAAGTCCATAAACCTGAAAACCTCTCTGGTTCACAAATATGACCTGGCAGGAGCCGCCTCCTGGAGAAAAGGCTTTGAATCAGAGGATATCTGGGTCGTGCTCCAGGACAGCTTGAAGGTGAAGCAGAATTATACTCAATGGGCTAATGCAAATAGTGTGGCAGCTGATTAGTAAAGAACTTTGCTATAGGTAATATAGTAGTATACTCTGAAGACAAACTGCTGAGCAACCATGTCAATAGCCAAAGTATGCTTATACAGAAATTGTTAATGGCTCTTGTGAATGGAGCCTTAGAAACATCCGTATGCGAGGCAGGACGCCGAGCAAGCCTTAAAGGTCAAGGATGACCATTTTAAGGCGTTAGGATTTTCTTAGGCGAAATGAACTAGTGCCATCAATTTCTGTATACCCATATGTGGCTATGACATGGTTGCTCAATAGATTCTGCTCCTTTATTATCTGTAGTAAATACAGGCAGGTTTTGGTATCATTAGGGTATATTATTAATTGTAAAGGCTGATGTTGTATGACTGAAAAAAAGGAAATAAGAATATCGGTAAGGGATCTGGTGGAGTACGCTTACCGCTCAGGGGACCTGGATTCGAGATTTTTCGGAATGAGCAGAGCCCTTGAAGGAGCCAGGCTGCATCAAAAAATCCAAGGCTTGAGAAAGGATAAGGCAGCAGATGGCGGAGAAAGCTATCATAAGGAAGTAAGCATATCCAGGACAGTAAGCTGCAATGACCTTGCCTTTATAATATCCGGAAGAATAGACGGACTTATCGAAAGAAGCCAGGACATTATACTGGAGGAAATAAAGACCACCCTGAGCCCCTTGGAGCACATAACTGAGGATACTTATCCTGTGCATTGGGCTCAGGTAAAATGCTATGCCTATATGTACGCATGTGAACATGAAGCAAAGGTGGCCGGCATTCAGCTGACTTACTACAATACAGACAGCGGAGAACAGAAGGTGTTTGTTAAGCCCGCGGTAATTGAAGAGCTTGAGGAGCACTTTATGGGGATACTGGATAAGTATTGCAGTTGGGCTTATGAAATGCATGAATGGAGCGAACTGAGGGACGGCACTATCAAAAAGCTGGACTTTCCATACAACGAATACCGTAAGAATCAAAGAAAGCTCGCAGTAGCAGTATATAAGACAATAGCCGCCTCAAAGAGGATTTTCATACAGGCTCCTACAGGAACGGGAAAGACAATTTCCG